>CAXTKM010000299.1:0-4287 GCA_964244795.1 uncultured Enterovirga sp. | reverse complement strand
GTCGGCGTCATCGCGGCGCAGTCGATCGGCGAGCCCGGCACCCAGCTCACGATGCGGACCTTCCACATCGGCGGCGCGGCCCAGATCGCGGACCAGTCCTTCGTCGAGTCGAACTTCGAGGGCACGGTCCGGATCCGCAACCGGGCGGTCGCGAAGAACACCGACGGCTTCCTGGTCGCGGTCGGTCGCAACAACTCGGTCGTGATCGTGGGCCAGGACGGGGAGGAGAGGGCGGTCCATCGCATCCTCTACGGCGCGAAGCTGAAGGTCGACGAGGGCGATCAGGTGAAGCGCGGCCAGCGCATTGCCGAGTGGGATCCCTATTCCCGCCCGATCCTGACCGAGGTCGACGGCATCGTCGGCTACGAGGATCTGGTCGACGGTTCGTCCATGACGGAGACGTCGGACGAATCGACCGGCATCTCGAAGCGCGTCGTGATCGACTGGCGGGCGACCGCCCGCACGTCGGACCTGAAGCCCGCGCTCACGGTCTCGGGCAAGGACGGCAAGATCGCGAAGCTGCCGCGCGGCAGCGACGCGCGCTACCTCCTGCCGGTCGACGCGATCCTGGCCTTCGATCCGGGCCTGTCGGTGAAGGCGGGCGACGTGCTCGCCCGAATCTCGACCGACTCCGCGAAGACTCGCGACATCACGGGCGGCCTGCCGCGCGTGGCGGAGCTGTTCGAGGCGCGTCGGCCGAAGGACGCGGCGGTCATCGCCGAGAAGTCCGGCACCATCCAGTTCGGGCGCGACTACAAGAACAAGCGCCGCCTGACGCTGCAGCCGCATGACGGCTCGGAGGCCGTCGAGTACCTGATCCCGAAGGGCAAGCACATCCACTTGCAGGACGGCGACCAGGTCGAGCTCGGCGACTTCATCGTGGACGGCAACCCGGCACCGCACGACATCCTGGCGATCAAGGGCGTCGAGGAGCTCGCGGCCTACCTCGTGAACGAGATCCAGGAGGTCTACCGGCTCCAGGGCGTGAACATCAACGACAAGCACATCGAGGTGATCGTCCGGCAGATGCTGCAGAAGATCGAGGTCACCGAAGGCGGCGATTCCGAGCTTCTCACGGGAGAGCAGATGGACCGGCTCGAGTTCCAGGAGATCAACGAGCAGCTCATCGCCGAGAAGAAGAAGCCGGCGGTCGGCGTGCCGGTCCTTCTCGGGATCACCAAGGCGTCCCTGCAGACGAAGTCGTTCATCTCGGCGGCCTCGTTCCAGGAGACGACCCGCGTGCTGACCGAGGCGGCCGTGAACGGCAAGGTGGATACGCTGGAAGGCCTGAAGGAGAACGTGATCGTGGGCTCGCTCATCCCGGCCGGGACGGGCGCGATCAGCACGATCATCCGCCAGGTCGCGACGAAGCGCGACGAGCTCATCCTCGCGCAGAGGAACGCGGAGGCCGAGGCGCGTGCGGCCGAGGCGGCCTCGCGGCTCGCGGAGTTCACGGCGGCTGCCGCCGCGGAGTAGGACGTCCCGGACGTCGGTCGGTAAGGAAGGGGCTGCCCGCGAGGGCGGCCCCTTCTCCCTGAGGGCTCCTGCGGCCGGAACCCGTCCCGCTCATGCCGGCGAAGGCCGGCATCCCGCCCTGCGACCCGGGCTCTCCGCCCGGCTTCCGCCGGGGAGAGCGGATGGGGGTGGACCATGCAGGCCTGCGACCCGTACCCACGTCCCGTGCCTTTCCAGGTTGACGGCTCCCGAGTCGGGGGTTAAACACCGCTCATCCACGGCAGGCCGTATGTCTCGCGGGTCGGACCGACACGGTTCGACGCATCGGACTTAAACGCTGCCGCTTCTAAGCGGTACAGACCGTCCTTCGGGCCGGAATGGTTTGCACGACCCTGCCGGGTTCCGGCGTGGTCCTCTGCGGATTTCCTCGCGACAGAGGTTCTTCGGAGCCTGTGGCGCGAGTTGTCGTTTTGCTGCGGCCTTTCGGGCCGCGCCTTTCAGGACGGACGGAGCGCCCTCGGGCGGCCCGCGCACGAGGACCCGATGCCGACGATCAGTCAGTTGATCCGCAAGCCGAGAACGGTTCCCGCCACCCGGAACAAGGTGCCGGCGCTGGATTCTTGCCCGCAGAAGCGGGGCGTGTGCACGCGCGTCTACACGACGACGCCGAAGAAGCCGAACTCCGCGCTCCGCAAGGTCGCGAAGGTCCGTCTGACAAACGGCTACGAGGTCATCGGCTACATCCCGGGGGAGGGTCATAACCTCCAGGAGCATTCGGTCGTCATGATCCGCGGCGGCCGCGTGAAGGACTTGCCCGGCGTGCGGTACCACATCCTTCGCGGCGTGCTCGACACGCAAGGCGTGAAGAACCGGAAGCAGCGCCGGTCCAAGTATGGGGCGAAGCGGCCTAAGTAGTCCGCGCCGCAGACGTTTTTCGGGCCGGAGACATCCGGTCCGCCATCGAAACGAACTTCAGGACGACGCCATGTCCCGCCGCCACAAGGCCGAGAAGCGAGAGATCATCCCGGACCCGAAATACGGGGACGTGATCCTGACCAAGTTCATGAACTCGATCATGTACGAGGGAAAGAAGTCGACCGCCGAGCGGATCGTCTATGGCGCCTTCGAGATCATCGAGGGCCGCGCCCGCGCGAACCCGATCGAAGTGTTCCGAGCCGCGCTCGAGAATGTCGCGCCCGCTCTCGAGGTTCGCTCCCGCCGCGTCGGCGGCGCCACCTACCAGGTCCCAGTCGAAGTCCGTCCGGAGCGCCGCCAGGCGCTCGCGATCCGCTGGCTGATCCAGGCCGCGCGCTCGCGCAACGACCGGACGATGGTCGATCGTCTGTCGGCGGAGCTTCTCGATGCCGCGAACAACCGCGGCAACGCGGTCAAGAAGCGCGAAGACACGCATCGGATGGCGGAAGCCAACCGCGCCTTCTCGCATTATCGCTGGTAATCGGCGCGACAGGACAGGAGCACGAACATGCCCCGGACTCACGCGATCGAAGATTATCGCAACTTCGGCATCATGGCCCACATCGATGCGGGCAAGACGACTACGACCGAGCGGATCCTCTACTACACCGGCAAGTCCCATAAGATCGGCGAGGTCCACGACGGCGCCGCCACGATGGACTGGATGGAGCAGGAGCAGGAGCGCGGAATCACGATCACGTCCGCCGCGACGACGTGCTTCTGGCGGGACAAGCGCCTCAACATCATCGACACGCCAGGCCACGTCGACTTCACGATCGAGGTCGAGCGTTCGCTCCGCGTTCTCGATGGCGCCGTCTGCGTCCTCGACGGCAACCAGGGCGTCGAGCCGCAGACCGAGACCGTGTGGCGCCAGGCCGACAAGTACGACGTGCCGCGCATCGTGTTCGTCAACAAGATGGACAAGATCGGTGCCGACTTCTTCCGCTGCGTGGCCGACATCATCGATCGCGTCGCGGGCAAGCCCGTCTGCCTGCAGTTGCCGATCGGCTCCGAGACCAACTTCCAGGGCGTCATCGATCTGATCAAGATGAAGGCGATCGTGTGGAACGGCGAGGCGCTGGGTGCGACCTATGAGGAGGTCGAGATCCCGGACGACCTGCAGGAGCAGGCTGCCGAATACCGGATCAAGATGGTCGAGGCCTGCGTCGAGATGGATGACGACGCCATGTCGGCTTATCTCGACGGCCAGGAGCCGGACGAGGCGACGATGCGCCGGCTGGTGCGCACCGCAGTCCAGCGGCGCGCCTTCCACCCCGTGCTCTGCGGCTCGGCGTTCAAGAACAAGGGTGTCCAGCCGCTTCTCGACGCGGTGGTCGACTTCCTGCCGTCGCCGGCCGATCGCGAGTCGATCGCCGGGATCGACCCGAATACGGAGCTGCCGATCGAGCGCCATGCGCTCGACACCGATCCTTTCTCGATGCTCGCCTTCAAGATCATGGACGACCCGTTCGTCGGGACGATCACGTTCTGCCGGGTCTATTCCGGTAAGGTCGAGTCCGGCACCGGGATCATGAACTCGACGCGCGACAAGAAGGAGCGGGTCGGCCGCATGCTCCTGATGCACGCGAACGACCGCCAGGACATCAAGGAGGCCTTCGCGGGCGACATCGTGGCGCTTGCCGGCCTTAAGGAGGTCCGCACCGGCGACACGCTGTGCGACGCCCTGAAGCCCGTGATCCTCGAGAAGATGGAGTTTCCGGAGCCGGTCATCGAGATCGCGGTGGAGCCGAAGTCGAAGGCCGACCAGGAGAAGCTCGGGCTCGCGCTGGCGAAGCTCGCGGCCGAGGATCCGTCGTTTCGGGTGTCCACGGACCCCGAGAGCGGTCAGACCATCCT
>CAXTKM010000298.1:0-4332 GCA_964244795.1 uncultured Enterovirga sp. | reverse complement strand
GCGCCGGACGGGTTCGAGGGCGAGTTCAGGATCAGCCACTTCGTCTTCGGCGTGATCGCGCGCTCCAGCGGCTCGGGCTGCAGCTTGAAATCGTGCTCCATCGTGGCCGTGACGGTGACCGCGGTGCCGCCGCAGAGGCCGACCATCTCCGGGTAGGACACCCAATAGGGCGCGACCACGATCACCTCGTCGCCGGGGTTCAGGGTCGCGAGAAGCGCGTTGTAGATGACCTGCTTGCCGCCCGTCCCGACGATCGTCTGCGACGTCCGGTAGTCGAGCCCGTTCTCGCGCTTGAACTTCGCGGCGATCGCCTCGCGCAGCGGCGTGATGCCGGAGACCGGCGTGTACTTCGTCTCGCCGCGCCGGATCGCCTCGATCGCGGCCGCCTTGATGTTGTCCGGCGTGTCGAAATCGGGCTCGCCGACCGACAGGCTGATGACGTCCCGGCCTTTCGCCTTCAGGTCGCGCGCCTTCTGCGTCATCATGATGGTCGCGGACGGCTTCACGCGCGAAAGGGTGTCGGCCAGGAAGGCCATCGGACGAACTCCGAAAAGGTGGTTGGCTGGGCGTCGAGCTTTAATGCCGCAGACTGGACGGAGCAAGACGAAGTCGCGTCTGCGACGTGGTCGAAACACGAAAGGGCCGGCGGAGCCCTCGCGATGAAACACGAGAAGGGCACGGACCTTCATCTCCCGGAGATCGTCATGCGCCTCGTCCGGCTCGCCCTCTGCCTCGGCCTCGTGGCTCTCACGACCGCGGCCTCCGCGCAGTCCGGCATCGCGTTCCGCGGCGAGCGCTACGTGCGAGACTTCGAGGACCTCGGCAGCGAGACGGACAAATTCGCCGAGCTCACGCGGCCGGGCGAGACCGTCGAGACCTGGACCCGGCTCCTGACGGTCCACTGGTTCCCGAAGGACGGCGGGACGCCGCAGGAAGCCGCGCAGCGGCTGGCTCGGATCGCCGAGCAGCGCGACCGGGGCGCGAACGCGCGGCTCAGCGGGAACGCGGCCAGGTCCGAGGCGCTGGTCCATTTCGTCGCGAGAGCGCCGGGGACCAAGGTCGTCGAGGTCAACGTCTTCAAATACGGCCGGGCTGCCGACGGCCGGGGTCTGGTCGCCCTTCAATTCGCGTTCCGGTTCACGGCCGGCGAGACGGAGCCGGCGGCCGTCGAGGCGGACCTGATGGCGGCGGTCGAGGAGGTTCGGGGCTTCGACATGGACCGCGTGAGAGCGTCGTTTCCCGCCGCTCGCTGAGGGCGCTCACGAACCCTTAAAGCCTTCGCGCGCATGCCGGCCGGACGCACGCTCGCGCGGGAGACACGGCATGGAGCGCTTCGCGACCGGTGCCTGGCTCGACCGTTCCCTGCTCCGGATCGCGTCCTGGTTCTCGCTCTCCGGGACGCTCGCCGCGATCGGCTACCTCCTGTGGACGCGGGCGGGGCTCCTCGACGGCTGGGGCCGGCCGCTCGGAACCGACTTCTCGAACATCTGGACGGCCGGCCGCACGGCCCTCGCGGGCCAGGCCGCCGCGTCCTACGATTTCGCCGCGCACCTCGCGGCCGAGCAGGCCGCGTTCGGCCCGGACGTGCCGTTCTATAGCTGGCACTACCCGCCGAGCCTTCTCCTCGTCGCGGCGCCGCTCGCGCTGTTGCCCTACCTCGCCGCGCTCGCGCTCTGGCAAGGTGCGACCGCGCTCGCGGCGCTCGCGGCTGTCCTTCGCATCCTGCCGGGCCGGGACACGCTCCTGGTCGCGCTGGGTTTCCCGGCGGTCCTCGTCTGCCTGACGCATGGCCATACGGGCTTCCTCACCGCCGCCCTGTTCGCGGCCGGGCTGACCGTCCTGGAGAGGCGACCCGTCCTCTCCGGGATCTGCTTCGGGCTGCTCGCCTACAAGCCGCAGCTCGGGCTCCTCGTGCCGCTCGCGCTCGCGGCCGGTGGTCACGGCAGAGCGATCGTGGCCGCAGCGGCCACGGTGACGATCGTGATCGTCGCGTCCTCGCTGCTCTTCGGGCTCGACGCCTGGACGGCGTTCATCGCCGCGACGGGGCATACGGCGGCGGTCGTGCTGGATGCCGGCGCGACCGGGTGGCCGCCGATCCAGACCGCCTTCGCGGCCGTCCGGATCTGGGGTGGGGATGCCGCCCTCGCCTACGCTGTCCAGACCGCAGTCGCGGCCCCCGTGGCGGCCGCGGTCGCTTGGGTCTGGTGGCGGCGGTCGGCCCCGGCTCTCCGGTCCGCGGCGCTCGTGCTCGGCTGCCTCCTGGCGACGCCCTACGTGGTCGACTACGACCTCGTCCTTCTCGGCCCCGTCCTGGCCTGGCTCGTGGCGCATGGACGGTCGAGCGGCTTCGCGCGCTGGGAGACGAGCGCGCTCGCCCTCGCCTGGGTCGCACCCCTCGTGGGCCGGGCAGCGATGACCCATCTGTCGCTGCCGGTCGGCGTGCTCGCGCTGGCGGCGCTCTTCACGCTCGTGATAGCGAGAGCCGTCCGGGAGGCGCGCGATCCGTATGCCGGAGCGCTGCCGGCCTGATGCGACGTGCACCGTGCGAACCAGCGCGCCGCTCGCGCATTCCCTCCCCGACCGGAACGGAGAGACGGACATGGACATCGCCCTCGACAAGGTTTGCGAGCTGATCCTGCGGGCGCGCGAGATTGACATGAAGGACGGCGCGACCGATCCCGATTCGGGCTCGAACCCGATCGACGACGGCTCGACCGACGTCCTGACCGACGCGCCGGGCGATTCGACGGAGGAGCAGGTCCGGGAGTTCGTGGCCGGCCTTAACGACGACGAGCGGCACGATCTCGTCGCGATCGCCTGGATCGGACGGGGCGACTACGAGCCGGAAGATTGGGCGAGCGCCCGGCGGGACGCGCGCGAGCGGGAAACGCTGCCGACGGCCGATTACCTCCTCGGCATCCCGAACGTCGGCGATCTCCTCGACGAGGGTCTGGCCGCGCTCGGCCGCTCCTGCGCCTGAGCGTCCGCCGATCGGCCGCCCGGGTTCGGCGCGACGCCTGTTCCCGATATCGCGGCGCGGCGATATGGTGACGTGATCGGACGACGGGCGCGCGACACGGTCCGTGCGTCTACCCAGGAGATCGATGATGTCAGCCGCCGTCGCCGCCGTGCCCGAAGCCGGGCTCGTCCCGCTCGCCCGCGAGGCCGCGGAGGCGGCCCGGCACCTCGTCGCGGAGGGGACGCGCCGCGTCCGGGCCCGGGTCGTCGAGGGCGGCCGGCTCGCCTCGGCGCGGCTCGACGCCGAACAGCACGCGACGCACGCGCTCGCCTGGGCCGCGACCTACGCGACTGCGCTGGCCGAGCTCGCCGACCACGCGGGCCGGCTCGAGGCGGCGGGCCGCCTCGGTGCGACGGAGGAGCTCATCGTCCGGATCGGGATGGGCGAATATCTCGACCAGCTCTTCTCCGGCATCGCCATGAGCCAGGTCGAGACGGCCCGGCCTGGCGATCTCGGCCTGTCCCGACGCGAGACGACCGGGTTCCGGACGGCCGCCGTCGAGACGCTGATCGAGACCGGCAACACGCCGGGGAACCGCGCCGGGCTCGCCGCCCTGCTTCGCGAGAGCGGGTCGGGGGCCGGCGATCACGGCCTCGACGAGACCCTGGACGCGATCCGGGACGAGATGCGGCGCTTCGCGGAGCGGGAGGTCGAGCCGCACGCCCATGGCTGGCACCTGCGGAACGAATACATCCCGATGGCGGTCGTGGACCGCATGGCCGAGCTCGGGGTGTTCGGGCTGACGATCCCGGAAGAGTTCGGCGGCCTCGGCCTCTCGAAGGTCGCGATGTGCGTCGTGTCCGAGGAATTGTCGCGGGCCTATATCGGGGTCGGCTCGCTCGGCACGCGCTCGGAGATCGCGGCCGAGCTGATCCTCGGGGGCGGCACCGAGGAGCAGAAGGCCCGCTTCCTGCCCGGCCTCGCGTCCGGGGCGATCCTGCCGACGGCCGTGTTCACGGAGCCGAACACCGGATCGGACCTCGCCTCGCTCCGCACCCGCGCCGTCCGGGAGGGCGACACGTGGCGCGTGTCGGGCGCGAAGACCTGGATCACGCACCCGGTCCGGGCGGATCTCATGACGCTCCTCGTGCGAACCGATCCGGAGGCGCCCGGCTATCGCGGGCTGTCGATCCTGCTCGGCGAGAAGCCGCGCGGGACCGACGAGGCCCCCTTCCCGGTCGAGGGTCTCACCGGCGGCGAGATCGAGGTGCTCGGCTACCGCGGCATGAAGGAATACGAGCTGTCGTTCGACGGCTTCGCGGTCGCAGGCGACAACCTGCTCGGCGGGATCGAGGGCGAGGGCTTCCGACAGC
>CAXTKM010000297.1:2887-4341 GCA_964244795.1 uncultured Enterovirga sp. | reverse complement strand
CGGTCAGCCGGAACAGCGATTCCATCATCACGACCGGGTCGACGTTGCGGGCGCGCGGCTCGAGCACGACCCGGACGTCCTCCGCGGATTCGTCCCGCACGTCGCCGAGAAGCGGAAGCTTCCGCTCGCCGATCAGCTCCGCGATCTTCTCGATCAGCCGCGATTTCGGGATCCCGTAGGGGATCTCGGTCACGACCACGGCCCAGGTGCCCCGGCCCGTGTCCTCTTTCGCCCAGCGGGCCCGGACCCGGAACGAGCCGCGCCCGGTCCTGTACGCCTCGGCGATCGCCTCGGGGCGGTCGACCAGGATGCCGCCGGTCGGGAAATCCGGGCCCGGCACGAAGGTGACGAGGTCGGCCGAGGACGCCTGCGGGTGCGCGATGAGGTACAGCGCCGCGTCGCAGAGCTCGCCCGCGTTGTGCGGCGGGATCGAGGTCGCCATCCCGACCGCGATGCCCTGCGAGCCGTTCGCGAGAAGGTTCGGGAACGCGGCCGGGAGGACGATCGGCTCCTCGGTCGTGCCGTCGTAGTTCGGCCGGAAGTCGACCGCGTCCTCGTCGATGCCCTCGAGCAGGCGCCGGGCGACATCCGTCATCCGGGCTTCGGTGTAGCGGTAGGCTGCGGCCGAATCGCCGTCGATGTTGCCGAAGTTGCCCTGGCCGTCGACCAGCGTGTAGCGCGACGCGAAATCCTGGGCGAGGCGCACCAGCGCGTCGTAGATCGCCTGGTCGCCGTGCGGGTGGAACGAGCCCATCACGTCGCCGACGATCTTCGCCGACTTCTTGAATGGTCCGCCCGGGTTCAGGCGGAGCAGGTTCATCCCGTGCAGGATGCGGCGATGGACCGGCTTCAGCCCGTCTCGGGCGTCCGGCAGCGCCCGGTGCATGATGGTCGAGAGCGCGTAGGCGAGGTAGCGCTCCTCGAGCGCGTCCTTGAGGCTGATCGCCTCGATGCCGCCCTCCGGCGGATCGACCGGCTTCGTCATGCTGTCCCGTTCCCGACCGAATCGGTCTCCCCGGCTGCCCGATCCGGATGGTCTATCAGATAACGGCCGGCGGCCGGGCGCGGCCGGACAGCGCGACGAGGCGGGCGCGCTCGTCCGGCAGCGGGAGGCCGCGCGGTCCGTAGAGATAGGCGTCGAGGAAATGGCCGGTGAGCCGGAACGCGTCCGCGACGGCCTCCGGCCCGGGTGCCGGCCCGTCGTCGATCAGGAAGGCCGGCAGCGGCAGCAGGCGATCGCGGTAGGGCTCGCCCGGCACCCGTCCGACGGCGCGGCCGCTCTTCGGCGACACGTAGGCGAGGTCTGCGCGCGCGCCCGTCGCCGCGCAGCTCGCGAGGTCCAGCCCGAACCCGAGCTCGGAGAGGAGCGCGAGCTCGAACCGCGCGAAGAGCGCCGGCGCGGCGTCCCGGTCGTCCAGCCGGTCGAGGAGGCTCTCGGCCGCGTCGAACAGGTC
>CAXTKM010000297.1:0-2877 GCA_964244795.1 uncultured Enterovirga sp. | reverse complement strand
GAACAGGTCCGGATGCGGGTCGCGTTCGGCGAGGAGCCGGAGATGCGTCGCCATCGTCGTGACCGCGAGGAGCGAGAGCGGCGACGCCATCAGCCCGGCCGCCCGGAGCACGTCGCCCTCGACCGCGAAGGTGCCGAGCTGCTCGTCGAGCCGCGCCCGCCACGTCGCGCTGATCGAGTTTCCCGGCTGCAGCACGGGCCGCATCCGGCGGGAGCGCGCCCCGTGGACGACGCCGAGATGGCGGCCATGGTCGCGGGTCAGGGCCTCCAGGATCACGGCGGATTCGCCGAGGAGGCGGATGCCGAGGACGAGGGCACGATCGGACCAGTTCATGACGACGGGCGGGCCGCGTTAACCTTCCGTTGACCATGTCGGCCGGGCCGCGATACACGGGACGGGCGGCCGATCGGAAGAGCATTAGCATGGATTCCCGGGCAGCTCCGTCCCCGCCCCTCAATCTCCCCGCGACATCGCCGGCACGGGCCCAGGCCGACAGGCGCTCGCCTCTCCGTCTGGCCTGCGCGGCGATCCTGTGCGGCCTCGGCCTCGCGGCCGCCGGCGTCACCCTGGTCCGGGCGGCGGACGATACCGGGTTGATCGAGTTCTTCCGAAGCGACGCGCTGAGACGTGCTGCGGCCGCGGTCCGGCTGCGCGAGCGGCCGGCCCCGACGGCCGTCGCCGATCGTCCGGACCGTGCCGCGTCCCGGAGCCGGCTGCGCGATGCCGCCTCCATCGCGTCCCGGAAGGCGGCGGCCCGCAAGGTGAAGACGGCCGCGGCAGCGGCGGCCGCCGCGAGCCCGCTCCTGTCGCGCCGGACGATGTGCGTCCGGGTCTGCGACGGCTACACCTTCCCGGTCGGGCTTCTGCGTGCGCGGGCGGACCTGTCCGCGCACGCGGCGGCCTGCGAGGCGCAATGCCCGGGCGCCGAGACGCGTCTCTACACGCTGGCGCCCGGCCAGCGCCTGGACGATCCCGCGAACGCCCGCTCGGTCCAGGACGGCTCGCCCTACCGGCGGCTGAAGACAGCGCTCCTGTTCCGGACCCGGCACGTCGCGAACTGCTCCTGCCAGGGGCCGGACAACATCGCGACGCGCCTGCCGATCCTGCTCGACCCGACGCTCCGGGCGGGCGACGTCGTGATCGACGAGCGCGGCGCGGCGCAGGCCTTCGCTGGCACGGGCCGCATCCCGCATTCGCCGCGCGCCTTCGCGGATTACCGCCGCAGCCCGGCCCTGACCCGCCAGGCTCAGGCCCAGGTCGACCGCGTCGTCGGAACCTCCCAGCGCCAGGCCGTCGCCCGAGCCTACGAGCGCTCGCTCCGGATCCGGGAGGCCTCGCTTCGGACCCGGGAGGCCTCGCTTCGGACGACGCCGTTCCGCGAGATCGCGGCGCCGGCGGGCTCCGGCGCGGGCGTCCGGGCCTATCAGGTCAGCAGCAGCGCCGGGACGATCGACCCGTCCGGAGCCCGGATCATCCTGGTCCGCTGACCGGCGGCACAGAGAGCGCCGCGAGGACGCGGCGGAGCGGCTCCGGCAGCGGAACGGCGACCCGGGTCGCGCGGTCGACATAGACGTGGACGAAGTGCCCCTCCGCGGCGGCCAGATCGGCCTCGCCCCGGAACAGTCCGATCTCGTAGCGGACGCTGGACCGGCCGAGATGCGCGACCCGGATGCCGGCCGCGACGAGGTCCGGGAACGCGACCGGGCTGTGGTACCGGCACTGCGTCTCGACCACGAGGCCGATGACGGGACCGGCCGCGATGTCGAGGCAGCCGGCCTCGATCAGGTGCTGGTTCACGGCGGTGTCGAAGAGCGAATAATACACCACGTTGTTCACGTGGCCATAGACGTCGTTGTCCATCCAGCGGGTCGGGATCGCCCGGAACGCCCGGTAGGCCGAGCGCGTGCCCGGCGGCTCTCGCCCGCTCACGCCCTCGCTCCCAAGCCTTCGCCGAGCGCGGCCCGGTAGATCGCGAGCGCGTCGTCGTAGCCGACCTCGCGCGGGTTGTTCACGAGAAGGCGCGTCTGCTTCATCGCGTCCTCGGCGAGGCGAGGCAGGTGCTCGGGCCCGATCCCGGCCGACGCGAGGCTCGTGTCGAGGCCGAGATCCGGCGCGAGGCGCGCCAGCGCCTCCACGAGCGCGGCCGCCCGCGCCCCGTCCGACCCCGCGGCGTCCGGCACGACGATCCCGGCGATCTCGGCGTAGAGCGCCTCCGCGGCCGGCGCGTTGAACCGCACGACATGCGGCAGCACCATCGCGTTCGACAGCCCGTGCGGGACGTGGAACTGGGCGCCGATCGGGTAGGCCAGAGCGTGCACGGCCGCGACCGGCGCGTTCGCGAAGGCCATCCCGGCAAGCGTCGCGCCGAGCAGCATCGCCTGCCGGGCCTCCCGGTTCCCGCCGTCGCGGCACGCCGTCCGGATGTTTCCGGCGAGCAGCCGCAGCGCCTCGCGGGCCAGCGCGTCCGAGATCGGGTTCTTCAGGCGTCTCGAGGTATAGGCCTCGATCGCGTGGACCATGGCGTCGATGCCGGTCGCGGCCGTCACGGCCGCCGGCAGGCCGAGCGTCAGGTCGGCGTCGAGGATCGCCCAGTCCGGCAGGAGCGGCGGCGACACGACGCCCTTCTTCTCGCCGGCGGCCGTCGTCACGATCGCGATCGGGGTGACCTCGGAGCCGGTGCCGGCCGTCGTCGGCGCGAGGACGAGCGGCAGCCGCGGCCCCTTCGCGAGCCCGACGCCGTAGATGTCGTCCAGGCTTTCGCCGCTCCGCACGAGGAGCGCGGCCAGCTTCGCGACGTCGAGCGACGATCCTCCGCCGAGCCCGAGGACGCCGTCCGCCCCGCAGGCCCGCGCCGCCCCGACGGCCGCCCGGATCACG
>CAXTKM010000296.1:0-4379 GCA_964244795.1 uncultured Enterovirga sp. | reverse complement strand
CGCGTCCTCGGACCTCCCGGCGATCGAGCAGGCCCTGATCGCGGGCGATCCCGTCGACGCCCTGCTGGACGGCGCCGCCCGACCGCCCGGAGGCGGCCCGGTCCTGGCGGAGCGCGCGCTGATCGCGCGATGCTTCTCGGCCCCGTCCGTGCCGGCGATCCTGGACGCGCTCGACGCCGAGGCCGCCGCCGGCTCGGCCTTCGCGGGGGAGACGGCCGGGACGATCCGGGCGAAGGCGCCCTCCAGCCTCGCGATCGCGCTGGAGCAGGTGCGCCGCGCGCGGGACCTGTCGTTCGAGGCCGTGATCGCGAGCGATTTCCGGATCGTGTCGCGCATCGGCGAGGGGCACGACTTCTACGAGGGCGTCCGGGCGACGATCATCGACAAGGACCATGCCCCGCGCTGGCGACCGGCCTCGCTGGCCGCGCTCGACCCGGGCTTCGTCGCGGCGCATTTCGAGCCGCTCCCGTCGGGCGAGATCGAGGTCGGCGCGTGATCGCCGGGCGGGGGCAGGGCGGTCCGCTCGATCGCGCGGGACCGGGCGACGACGTCATCGTCGAGCGGCGCGCCAGCGAGGGCGTGAGCTGGAACCAGGTCCTCGTCTGGTTCATGCGGGCGCTCTCCCTCGCCTGGCTCGTGAAGGGCCTCGTGTCCTGGGCCGTGATCCTCGGGATCGCGACCGGGGCGGCGCCGTTCGAGGGCGGGACCACGGGCTTCCAGGCCGCGATGATCTATTTCGCGGTCATCGACCTCGTGGCCGCGGTCGGCCTGTGGCTCACCTCGACCTGGGGCGGCGTCCTGTGGCTTCTTGCCGTCATGAGCCACCTCATCCTGGCCGTGTTCTTTCCCCGCTTCGTGTCGAACAGCACCCTCGTGCTCGCCCTCATGATCGTCGGCATCATGCTATACCTGACGATCTCGTGGCTCGCCGCAGTCGAAGACTGACGCGAAGACTGTCAACGACTGCGGGACCGTCATCCTGAACGACAAATTACCGCTCTTTTTATCATCTGTTTACGGCAATGGGTAAAGCCGGGATTCATCCTCTTACTTAAACTGGTTTTCATTCGCGGGACATAGATTGGCTTCATAAGCGGACCGGCAAGGCCGGCCAGGCAGCAGCGGCGAGGCATCCATCATGAACAGTGTCGCGAAGAGGATCGTCCACGACGAGCCAGCAGCCACCGAGCCGGTCGTCAAGCCGAGCTACCTCGAGGCGCTCCATCTCGTCGAGCGCCTGCACCGGCGCCTCCTCGACGTGATTAAGGACGAGTTCGAGCGCCGGGGGCGGGACGACGTGAACAGCGTCCAGGCCCTGCTTCTCTACAACATCGGCGATCGCGAGCTGACCGCGAGCGAGCTCCGGACGCGCGGCTACTATCTCGGCTCGAACGTCTCCTACAACGTGAAGAAGCTCGTCGAGATGGGCTATCTGCACCACGCCCGCTCGCGCATCGATCGGCGTTCCGTCCGGATCAGCCTGACCGACAAGGGCAAGGCCGTCCACGACATCGTGTCCAGCCTCTACGAGAAGCACTCACGCACGATCGAGCCGATCGGCGGCATCTCGAACGACGACTTCACGCGGCTGAACCAGTCGCTCGCCCGGCTCGAGCGCTTCTGGACGGACCAGATCCGGTATCGGCTCTAGGAGCGGGTGCGACGACCAGGCTCGTCATTCCGGGGCGGCGAAGCCGAGCCCGGAACCCATAAACGCCGACGCCGAGTGTCGTGACGCCGACGTCGTGGGACGCTCGAAACCGTCAGCGCTTATGGGTTCCGGGCTCTCGCTCGCGAGCCCCGGTACGACCTGCAGGCTCTTCTTTCAAAGCTCGCCGACATGACGAGTGGTACATCCCGACCGCCCGGCACCCTCAGCACCCGGGCCCGTATTCCAAACTTCCGGATTGCAGGGCGGGGCGCGTCCTGACCTCGCCGCAGAGCGCCCGCAGCGCCGTCCGGAGGCTCTCCTCCAGGGTCGGGTGGTAGAAGGGCAGGGCGAGGACCGCGTCGGCCGTGAGCCCGAGCTGCACCGCCCAGGCGAGGAGATGCGCCAGGTGCTCGACATCGGGCCCGATCATCTCGCCGCCGAGCAGCAGGCCATCCCGGCGCCGGGCATAGACCCGGACGAGGCCGGCGTTCCGACCGAGGACACGGGCCCGGCCCGAGCGGCGCAGATCAGCCTCGCCGACCGCGACCGCGTCGCCCGCGAGCGCCGTCCAGCCCGGCCCGACGATCGCGATCTCGGGATCCGTGTAGACGATGGACAGCGGCGCCTGCCGGGCCGCCGGCTCGACATGCGGGACGCGGGCCGCGTTGCCGCCCGCGATCCGTCCCTCCTCGGACGCCTCGTGCAGGACCGGCCGGTCGTGATCGGCGTCGCCCGCGATGAAGATCGTGCTCTCGCCGCATTGCATCGTCGCGCGATCGAAGACCGGCACGCCGTGCGGATCGAGCGCGATCCCGGTCCGGTCGAGCCCGAGCCCGTCGACGTTCGGCGGACGCCCCGCCGCCGCGAGGACGCGCTCGAACACCCGCGTCGTCTCGGCCCCGTCCTCCCGGGTCCAGGTGAGCTCGACCCCGTCCCGCACAGCGCGCGCCGTGAACGACGCCCCGAGCACGAGCTCGACCTCCTGCCCGAGCAGCGCGCGCGCCACCCGGGCCACGTCCGGGTCGGAGAGCCCGCCGATCGCCGTTCCCCTGTCCAGGACGGTGACGGCCGTGCCGAGCCGCGCGAAGGCCTGCGCGAGCTCGATCCCGAGCGGCCCCGCGCCGACGACGCAGAGCGACCGGGGCAGGTCGGGCAGCTCGAACACCGTCTCGTTCGTGAGAACCCGGTCGCCCAAGCCCCGCAGCGGCTCGGGGAGGGAGGACCGCGACCCTGTCGCGATCACGGTTGCCCGCGCCTCCACGATGCAGTCGTCCCCGACCGCGAGGGTGGTCGCGTCGAGGAAGCCGGCCCGGCCGTGCAGCCTCTCCTCGGCCGGGATCGCGGCGACGGAGTCGAGCACCGAGCCGACGAATCGGTCGCGCTCGCGCCGCACCCGTTCCATGACGGCCGCCCCGTCCACCACGACCCGGCCGCCGAGCCCGAGCCCGAAGGTCCCGAGCCCGTCGACTGCATGCGCGGCGCCCGCGGCCGCGATCAGGAGCTTCGAGGGCATGCAGCCGAACCGGGCGCAGGTGGTCCCGCCCGGGCCGGCATCGATCAGGATCGTCTTCGCGCCCGCCCCGGACGCGGCCTCCCTGGCGGCAAGGCCGGCGCTGCCCGCCCCGATCACCGCCACGTCGCATGCGAGTCGCCGCAAGACCCCACTCCCCGATCGACCGCGCGAGCGGTGCCCGCCGCCACAAAATGGCCGGAGTGGTCAGGCTCCGTTAACGGCGACGCGCCACTGCTGGTTCCGCCGGGCCGGTGCCCGGGCCGTCGACGTCAGCCCAGGTAACGAGCCTCGCGACCCCCATGATCCTGTCCCGACGCGCCTTCCTGTCCACCGTGGCAGCCTCCGCCGCGATCGGCCTCGCGCCGCGCGCCTTCGCGCAGGCCGACCAGGCCGAGTGGGCCCAGAACTACGACGGCGCGAATCGCGTCCGGGTGCCGCGCTCCTCGACCCCGATCCTCTCGCCCCAGGCCGTGCAGGCGACGGAGGAGATGGTCGAGCGCTACCGCGACATCGTGAACCGGGGCGGCTGGGCGAACCTCTCGATCCCGGGCGGGCTCCGGGTCGGCTCGAAGAACCCGGCGGTGCTGGCGCTCCGGCAGCGCCTCGTCGTCGAGGGCGACCTCGACCCCTCGGTCGGTTCCTCGCCGACGTATGATTCCTATGTCGAGGCCGGTGTCCGGCGCTTCCAGTCGCGCCACGGGCTCGGCACCACGGGCATCCTCAACGGCGCGACGGTCGCGGCGATGAACGTCCCGGCCGAGAGCCGGATGCGCCAGCTCGAGCTGAACGTCGTCCGCCTGCGCTCGTACTCGGGCAACCTCGGCAGCCGCTACGTCATCGTGAACATCCCGGCCGCCCTCGTCGAGACGGTCGAGGACGGCCGCGTCCACACCCGCCACGCCGCCGGCGTCGGCAAGATCGACCGTCAGTCGCCGATCATGAACGCCAAGATCCAGGCGATCAACTTCAACCCGTTCTGGACGGTCCCGGCCTCGATCATCAAGAAGGACCTGATCCCGAAGATGCAGAAGGAGCCGTCCTACCTGACGGACAACCGCATCCGGATCTTCTCCGGCGGCGGGCAGGAGATCCGCCCCGAGGCGGTGAACTGGCGCTCCGACGAGGCCACCCGCTACATGTTCCGGCAGGACCCGGGCGGCGACGTGAACTCGATGGGCTTCGTGCGGATCAACATCCCGAACCCGCACGGCGTCT
>CAXTKM010000295.1:0-4379 GCA_964244795.1 uncultured Enterovirga sp. | reverse complement strand
ACAACCAACCCCGCATGAGAATCCCGAGAGTCCACAGGACCTAGAGCGTGCTGGCATGTCACGGAAACGCCGGTACGCTCTAGGTTTTTGTAAACGCATGCTCTTTTCGGGAAACCGGGCTCCACTTTCCCGCAGCATGCTCTAACCGACCGTGGAGCCGGACAACCGGCCGAGCGCGCGGATCGCCGCGTGATGAACGAGGGGGAACGAGATGAGACAGCCGTTGCTTCGTGTCCTGCTCGCGCTCGCGGCCGGGCTCGCCTTCGTTCCGCCGGCCGCCGCGGCCGAGCCGATCAAGGTCGGCATCGCGCTCTCCATGACCGGGAACCTCGCGGATTCGGCGTCGCATTACCGCAAGGCGATCGAGCTCTGGCGCGACCAGGTCAACGGGCGCGGCGGCCTGCTCGGCCGGCCGGTCGAGCTCGTGATCTACGACGAGCGCAGCGACCCGGCGACCGCGGCCCGGCTCTACGAGCGCCTCATCACGAGCGACAACGCCGACCTCCTGATCGCGCCCTGGGGCTCCGCCTCGACCGCGACGGCCTCCGCCGTGACCGAGAAGCACAAGCGCGTTCTCATCAACGCGGGCGGCGCCTCCGAGAAGATCCAGCAGCGCGGCTTCAAGTACGTCGTCCAGACGGCGGCGCCGATCTCGGCCTATGTCGAGGGCGTCGCGCCGCTGATGAAGCGGTTCGGCCTCCGGACCATGTTCATGGTCTCGCGCGACTTCAACGCCGCCCGCGACATGGCGCTCGAGCTCGAGAAGATCGTGAAGTCGGGCGAGGCCCAGATGCTGAACTCCGAGTATTTCCCGGCCGGGACCTCGGATTTCTCCTCCGCCATCGTCAAGGCGCGCCAGCAGAACCCGGACGTCTGGGTCTCGATCGCCTATCCGAACGAGGCGATCGAGATGGTCCGCCAGTTCCGGGGCACGAACTACCTGCCGAAGGCGTTCATCTCGAACGGCGTCTCGCAGGAGGACTTCCTCAAGGTCACGGGCCAGGACGGCGAATACGCGATCGGCATCTCGCTCTACGAGCCGGGCGTGAAGACGAAGGGCAACGCCGCCTTCGTGCAGGCCTTCGAGGCGAAATACGGCTACGAGCCGGGCTACTACGCGGGCTTCGGGTATTCGGGCGCGACCGTGCTCGAGGAGGCCGTCGTCAAGGCCGGCAGCCTCGACCAGGACAAGCTGCGGGCGACGCTGGGCGCCATGGAGACCGATACCGTGCTCGGCCACTACCGGGTCCAGCCCGCGACCGGCCTCCAGATCGGCGCGAAGGGGCTCCTCGTGCAGATCCTGAAAGGCAAGCGCGAGATCGTCTGGCCGGACGAGCTGAGGACGGCCGATCCGGTGGTGCCCGTTCCGGCATGGTCGAAGCGGTGAGGGCCTGATCGTCCATTGGTGAAACGCCTACATCGAGACGCTGCCGCCGCTCACCCCGGCGCATGCCGGGGCGCAGGCGTCAGGCTCTTGGGTACCGGCTTGCGCCGGTATGAGCGGGTGGGGCGGGGCCTCTTACCCTAATATTCGGCCTTGTCCTCGACCGCGAAGCCGCGCTTCGGGATCAGCATCACGCGGTCGAATTCGCAGATCAGCACCTTGTCCTGGTTGTAGCCGCGCGTCCTGACGCCCACGATGCCGGCCTGCGGCCGGGACTTCGACTCGCGCTTGTCCAGGACCTCGGTCTCGCCCGTCAGCGTGTCGCCCGCGAAGACCGGCGCGGGCAGCCGGATCTCCTTCCAGCCGAGATTGGCGATCGCCTTCTGGCTCACGTCCGAGACGCTCATCCCGACCAGGATCGCGACGGTCAGCGGCGATGCCACGATGCAGCGCCCGAACTCCGAATGCTTCGCGTATTCCTCGTCGAAATGGAGCGGATGCGTGTTCATCGTGAGCAGCGTGAACCAGATGTTGTCCTGCTGCGTCACGGTCCGGTTCGGCCGGTGCTCGTAGACGTGCCCGACCTCGAACTCTTCGAAATACCGGCCGAAGGTCTCCCGGAAGCGGTTCGGTGCGATCTCTTTCGCCGTCGTGACCATGCGGCCCTCCCTGGCGGCAGGCGCGAAAGCGGCCCGCCTCGGGCCGTTCTACCAGAGCCGGTTGTCCGGACAAGCGGCCCGGCTTCGCGGCCGGCCATCGCATGAACCCTTTCCTCGTCTCCCGCGACACACCTCCGCAACTGGCTCTCCAGGGAGGTTCCGATGTCGCGTTTCAGGAAGTCGATCGGTCTTCGTTTCGCATCGTCGCTGGTCGTGGGGACGCTCCTCTCGATCGCGCCCGCATCCGCTCAGTACGGCGGTCCGGCCGGATCGAGCCCGCCCCCGGCGCCCGCCGAACAGAGCGCCGCGCCGTCGGCGCTGGACCCGTTCCGGGATGTCCTGCAGCGCTTCGGCTCGTTCGTGAACCACCCGCGCTTCGGCGAGGTCTGGACGCCGGCCCCCGGCGTCGTCCCGGCCGGCTGGTCTCCCTACCCGGCCTGCCACTGGACCTACGACCGCGAGGCGCAGAGCTGGGCGTACCGGGACCCGACGGAATGGGGCAACATCGTCCATCACCAGGGCCGCTGGGCCTTCGAGCCGCAGACGGGCTGGATGTGGATCGCGGACGCGGCCTACGGGCCGGGCTGGGTCTACTGGCGGAACGACGCGCGCTCCGTGAGCTGGGCCGCGCTCGGACCCGATCCCGCGCAGCCCGTTCCGACGATGGGCTGGCAGACGCAGGACCCGGCGGCCTTCAATGCCGGCTGCCGGCGGCCCGCTCCCGCCGCTCCGGTCGCGTACCGGCAGGAGGCTCCTGCCCCGGCTCCGGCTCCGATCTACGGCGGCGGTCCGGCCTACGCGGCCTATCCGGTGCCGGTCTACACGGGCGAGTTCTTCCCGGGACGTCCGCACGGACCGCACGACCATTGCCGGCACTCTCCGTGGCGTCCCGGCTGCCACAGGCCGCACCCGCATCCGCAGCGGCCCGGCAGCGGACTCGACTGCAGGACGCCGACCCTGGTCGCGCGGCCTGAATGCAACGGGGGCACCAAGCCCGGCAAGCCGAACACCCCTCCCGTCGTGGGTGGGGTTCCCGGCAAGCCTCCGGTCGTCGCCGGGAACAAGCCCCCCAAGCCTCCGGTCGGGGGCGTCAACAGGCCCGGCCAGATCGGCTCGAACGGCAACATGGCGCGGCCCATCTTCCGCCCGGGCGCCCGGTTCACCGGCGGTCAGCGGTTCCGGCCGTCCTTCGGTCAGCGGCCGTCTTTCGGGGCGATGAGCCGCGGGGGCGGGTTCCGGCCCGGCGGTTTCGGGGGGCGGCCCATGATGGCTCCGCGGCAGAGCTTCGCCCGGAGCTCGTTCGGGGGAGGGCAGGGCGGACGCGGGTTCCGCCGCTGATCCGAAACGGGCCGCGGTCGGAGATGGGGGCGGGTTCATCCCGCCCCCGAACGCGTGTCCGGATCGGTCCTAGATCGCGCGGTCGTTTCCTATGGGGCGGGGGCGCCGACCTGGCGTCGCGGCTCGGACTCGGCGAAGGCCGGCAGCCGCTCGCAGGCCGCCATGATGCGATCCGCCGTCGGAACGCCCGCGACCTCGATCTGGAAGATCCGCATCACGGCGAAGATGCTGGCGAGGCAGACATCCGCCATCGTGACGGACTCGCCGTGGCAATAGGTGCCGGTCTCGGGGTCCGTGGCGAGCCGGGTCTCGACGGCCTGCAGCCCCGTCGTGAACCAATGCGTCTGCCAGGCCCGCCATGCGGCGTCGTCGAAGCCGCCGGGACCCTGCAGGTAGCGTTTGACGCGCGGCACGATGAAGGGGTGCGTGTCGCCGGCCAGCATAGCCGCGATCGAGCGGACGCGGGCGCGTCCGAGCGCATCCGGCGGAAGCAGGGCGGGACGCGGGCACATGTCCTCGAGGTACTCGAGGATGGCGAGCGATTGCGTCAGGATGGCCCCGGGCCGCTCGCCCTCGCGGTCGATCAGGGCCGGGATCGCGGCGAGCGGGTTCAGCTTGAGGAAAGCCGGGTCGCGCTGCTCGCCCGCGTCGATGTCCACGATCCGCTCGTCGGCCGCGAGACCCTTCAGCCTCAGCGCGACCCGGACCCGGTAGGTGGCGGAGGTGCGCCAGAAGGCGAAGAGCTCGAAACGGTTCTCGGCTGTCATTTGGGCAGGGCACCTTCGCGGAATCGGGACCGCACCAGATCACCGAAGCCGCGGCCGTGTCGAGCGGCCGGGCGGATCCGATGCGGTCGCTCGAGCGCGGAACCCGGGCCGTGACGGGGCAAACGCGAGGGAGAACCGGCTCGCGCAGGCGACGACGCTGCTCACGGCCTCCGGACGACGCTGCTCACTGCATCCGACCCTCGTCCAGACAGCGCCGGGCTGCTCGACCCG
>CAXTKM010000294.1:0-4389 GCA_964244795.1 uncultured Enterovirga sp. | reverse complement strand
TGGCCATCGCCCCGACGGAGCCCATGCCGCGATAGGCCTTGTACGAGCGGCCCTGGTAGAGGAACACCTCGCCCGGCGCCTCGTCGGTTCCGGCGAGGAGCGAGCCCACCATCGCGACGGAGGCGCCAGCCGCGAGCGCCTTCGCGAGATCGCCCGAGAACTTGATCCCGCCATCCGCGATGACGGGCACGTTCTGAGCGGAGGCCGCCTCGACCGCCTCCAGGATCGCGGTGAGCTGGGGGACGCCGACGCCGGCGACGATCCTGGTCGTGCAGATCGAGCCCGGACCGATGCCGACCTTGATCGCGTCGGCGCCGGCGTCGATCAGGGCCTTCGCGCCCTCGCGCGTCGCGACGTTGCCGGCGATGACCTGGACGGCGTTCGAGAGCTTCTTCACGCGGCTGACGCTCTCCAGCACGCGGACCGAATGGCCGTGCGCGGTGTCGACCACGATGAGGTCGCAGCCGGCGTCGATCAGGCGCTCGGAGCGGGCGAAGCCCTCCTCGCCGGTGGTCGTCGCCGCCGCGACCCGGAGCCGGCCCTGCTCGTCCTTCGCGGCCGCCGGATAGGCGACCTGCTTCTCGATGTCCTTCACCGTCACGAGCCCGATGCAGCGGTAATGGTCGTCGACGACGAGAAGCTTCTCGATCCGGAACTGGTGCAGGAGGCGCTTCGCCTCGTCCTGTGTCACGCCCTCTCGGACCGTGATGAGGCGATCCTTCGTCATCAGCTCGGCGACCGGCTGTCCCGGCGCGGTCGCGAAGCGGACGTCGCGGTTCGTGAGGATGCCGACGAGCTTGCCGCGCGAGCCGTTCGGGCCGCGCTCGACCACCGGGATGCCCGAGATGCCGTGGCGCTTCATGGTCGAGAGCGCGTCGGCGAGCGTCTCGTCGGGGTGGATCGTGATCGGGTTCATCACGATCCCGGATTCGTATTTCTTCACGAGCCGGACCTGGTCCGCCTGGGCGTCCGGTTCGAGGTTCCTGTGGATGACGCCGAGGCCGCCGTTCTGGGCCATGGCGATCGCCATCCGGCCCTCCGTCACCGTGTCCATGGCGGAGGCGATGATCGGGATGTTCAGCGAGATCGAGCGAGTGATGTTCGTCCGGAGGATGGCCTCTCCGGGCAGCACCTCGGATCGCCCGGGTCGAAGGAGAACGTCGTCGAAGGTCAATCCCTCGACGAAGATGTCCCGCCGCTCGCCGTCGATCATGCCAATCCCCATCGGAGCCGCGAGGCCGGCAGGACCCCCTTCGGGGCGGCCCGTGCGCGTTGCGGAGTTGGCCAGGGGCCGTAGCACGAGGGACGCGACCCCGCCAGCCTCGGCGCCTGCCGTCGACGGCTCGGAACCGCATGGCAGCCCCTCCATTGTCACGGGCTGACTTACGGCAGAACCAGGAGACGCTCGGACATGCGGCCTCTCACCCTCGTCGCCTCGGCGATCCTCGCGGCCGGGCTCGCCGGTTCGGTCCACGCCCAGGAGGCGCCGAAACGCGGCCCGAGCCCCGAGCTCGACGCCTGCCGGACCACGGGCCTTCTCGCCCTGAAGGAGCGCACGCCGGGCGTCACCGATCTCGTGATCGATCCGGACGCGACCTCGATCTCGAAGGCCGACACGAAGATCGAGGACACGCCCATCCGCACCGTGATCATGGGCGACGCCTACATGGAGCGGAAAGGGACGGACAAGCCGTACCGGTTCCTGTGCCTCATCGGCGAGAAGGGAAAGGTGCTCCTCACCTTCTTCACGAAGCAATGAGGGGTGCTCTCGCCGGAGATTGAGCGAGCCACTTTTTCGAAGCCGTTGGCCCGGACCGGTGGCGAACTCTCGAAGGACGCCACACCTGTCGTCCTCGGCGCCCGCTTCGGCTGAAACCTTGTCATCCCCGGCGAAGGCGAAGCTGTGGGGAAGCGGCCCAGGGCCTCACGGCGCTGGCCCCGGATCCCCTTCCCTTCGCTCCGCTCCGGCCGGCGATGACAGGCGGGATCCAGGGCTCCCGGGAACGCCGTGCTTTGCTTCGACTGACAGGGTCGGCTGTCCCGCGCGCCGGAGGGCCGCATTGACCGTCCGCGGGTCGCCGCATACTGCCCCGTCGTCTGCCGGGCTGCTCCTCCGAGGAGATGTCGGGTCGGTTCAGATGGACGAGAGCAGGACACCGATCGCGTGACCGCCCAGACGATCCGAGCCGCGACCTCCGCGGTCCCGCGCCTCGACGGGCTCGCCTTCGGGCTCCTCGCCCTGCTGCCGCTCGCGATGGCGCTCGTGAACCGATCGGCCCAGCCGATCCTGGTCGTGTCCTGCCTGGTCGCGCTGTCCGCACGTGGATTGGAGGGCGAGCTTGCCGCGGTGAAAGACCGCCTCGTGTCGACCCTGCGGCGGCCGATCGGGCTCTGCTGTCTCGCGTTTCTCGCCTTCGCGACGATCTCGATCGCCTGGAGCCATCATCCCAGGACATCGTTCTCCGCCCTCGGCGAGGTCATGGCCGCGACGGGCGCGGCGCTGATCCTCCATGCAGCCCTTCCGGGTCGCGTCCCGGCCTGGGCCGTGAAGGTCGCGACCATCGCGCTCGCGCTCGGCTGCCTCACGATCGTGGCCGAGCTCGCGAGCGGGATGTCGCTCCGGACCGAGCTCGGGGTCCGGAACTACACCTTCATCTTCAAGCGGTCCGTGACCGCGATCCTGATCCTCGCCTGGCCGCTCGCGGCCTTCCTCTGGCTCGGCGGCAAGCGCTCGATCGCGGTCGCCCTGACGCTGCTCCTCGGGATCGCGATCGTGGCCGCCCATTCGAGCGCGACCGCGCTCGGCCTCGCGGTCGGGCTGGCGCTGGCCGGGCTCGCGCTCGCATCGCGCCGGGCGGCGTCGCTGGTCCTCGCTGGCGCACTCGGCCTCGCGCTCCTCGTCGCGCCGGTGCTCGGCGACCTGTCGGAGCGCGTTCTCCCGGCCCGTTGGGTCGAGCGTCTCGACTTCGCGCATGGGCGCGACCGCATCGACATCTGGCGAAGCTTCGGCGAGGTCGTGGCACGGCGGCCGATCGGCGGCGCCGGGTTCGGGACGAGCCCGGTCATGCCCCAGGAGCCGGTCGCGGCCGAAGTTCCGCCCGAGCGTCGCGTGCTCCTCGGAGCGTGGCATCCGCATAACGGCTACCTTCAGCTCTGGGCCGAGACGGGCGCGATCGGGGCGCTCTTCGCCGGCGCGGCGCTTCTCCTCTCCGCGCTCGGGATCGCCCGGATGAATCCGGCCCGGGCGGCCGCGACGGCCGGGCTGGTCGCGTCTGCCGGTGCCATCATGCTGGTCGGCCACGGGCTCTGGCAGGGCTGGTGGAGCGCGGTGCTCGGCGTCTCGGCGGTCTGGCTCGCCCGGCTGCCGGATCGTCACCTCTCCGATCGGGAGAGGTCGAGCCGGCGAAGCCGACCGGGTGAGGGCGAGACGCCTGCGGCGGAGCCGGCGACGACGGCGTCACCGGGACCTAATGCGGGCTCCGCCGCCGGCGGCTCGCCCTCACCCGGTCGGATGCTGCCGCATCCGACTCGACCTCTCCCCACCGGGAGAAGCAGGGACCGCAGCGTCAGGCGACCCCCTTGCGCCCTCGAAACCCCGTCGCGAGCACGTACAGCTCCGCCGAATCCGTTCGGCTCGCGGCCGGCTTGACGTGGCGGACGGTCGCGAAATCGCGCTTGAGGTCGGCCAGCAGAGCGCCCTCGGTCCCGCCCTGCAGTACCTTCGCGAGGAAGCTGCCGTCCGGCGACAGGACCGCGCGCGCGAATTCGGCCGCGGCCTCGGCGAGGCCCATGATCCGGAGGTGATCCGTCTTCTTGTGGCCGGTCGCGTTCGCGGCCATGTCGGACAGGACCACGTCGGCCTCGCCCGCGAGCATCGCGCGGAGACGGTCCGGCGCCTCCTCGGCCATGAAGTCGAGCGTGATCGCGTCGACGCCGGGCAGCGGGTCGAGGTCCAGGATGTCGATCGCAACGACCGCGCCGCGTCCCTGGCTGCGGCCGACGCGGGTGGCCGCGATCTGCGACCACCCGCCCGGGGCGGCCCCGAGGTCGACCACGCGGCCGCCGGTCCGGAGGAGATGGTAGCGGTCGTCGATCTCGATGAGCTTGTAGGCGGCGCGGGAGCGATAGCCGTCGCGCTTCGCCTTCACGACGTAGGGGTCGTTCAACTGCCGCTCGAGCCAGGCGCGCGAGGACGGTGTCCGGTTCCCGCCCTTGCGGACCTTCTCGCGACCGGGTCCGGCCTTCGCGGGACCGGGTCGCGGCTTCGGTTTCGGCTTCGCGGGCGCCGCGGCGCGCTTCGGGCCCGCGTGAGCCGAGGTGATGTAGTCGAGCGCCGCCTGCACGCCGCCCTTCTTGTGCGGGATGCCGGCCATCGCCAGCGCCATCTCG
>CAXTKM010000293.1:3832-4391 GCA_964244795.1 uncultured Enterovirga sp. | reverse complement strand
CACTGCCCGCCTATGTGGTCGAGCTCGCGCTTCTCCGGCACCGTCTCGGCCTCGCGGCCGTCGGGCCGTCCCTCTTCGATCAGCCCGGCCTCGCGATCCTGGCGGCGGCCGGGCATATCCTCGCCTTCCTGGCGCTCCCGCTCGCGATGATCGTCGTCGCCCGCCGGCTCGGGCTGGGGCGCGGCTACGTGCCCTTCGTCATCGTGACGAACTGGCTCGCGGTCTTCACGTCCTTCGCGCTCGCGATCCCCGGCACCCTCCTGCTGCTCGGGCTCGAGACGCGCGAGCTCGCGGCCCTGTTCACGGGCGCCTTCGCGCTGGTCGCGCTCTACGTGCAGTGGCACGCGACGCGGGTCACGCTCGGGGTCGGGGCGCCTCTCGCGGCGGCGGTCACGACGCTCGGGATCGCGCTGTCGATCGGCACCGACGCGATCGTTCAGGCGCTCGCCTGACCGTCGGGATAATCGACCCCGACCAGCGCGAGGCCGGACGGCGGCGCGAGCGGCCCGCAGGCGGCTCGGTTCCGGGCATCGAGCGCGGCCCGGACGTCGGCCGGGCT
>CAXTKM010000293.1:0-3822 GCA_964244795.1 uncultured Enterovirga sp. | reverse complement strand
CATCGGGCGTGTCCGGCGAGCGCGAGCGTGCCGACCAGCGAGCGCACCTGGCTGTGCAGGAACGATCGCGCGGCGGCCCGGACGACGATCTCGTCGCCCTCCCGGCCGACGTCGAGCCGCTCCAGCGTCCGGATCGGGCTCGTGGCCTGGCACTCGGACGCCCGGAACGTCGTGAAGTCGTGGCGGCCGATGAGCAGTTGGGCGGCCTCGTGCATCGGGCCGGCGTCGAGCGGCCGGGGAACGTGCCAGACGCGGTCGCGGTCGAGCGCCGGCGGGGCGCGGCGGTTCAGGATGCGGTAGCGGTAGTGGCGCCGGACCGCCGAGGTGCGGGCGTTGAAGCCATCCGGCACCGCCTCGACCGATATGATCGTCACGGGGTCCGGCCGGAGATGAAAATTGGCCGCGTCCCGGATCCGGTCCGGCGGCCACGTCCGGGCGAGGTCGAAGGAGACGACCTGATGCGTCGCGTGCACCCCGGCATCGGTCCGGCCGGCGCATTGCACGCGCCGGCTCTCCCCCGTGAAGCGGAGGATCGCGGTCTCGATCGCCTCCTGGACCGACCGGCCGTTCCGCTGCCGCTGCCACCCCGCGAACGGCGTGCCGTCATACTCGACGACGAGCCGGTAGCGCGGCATCAGGCGGAGGAGACGAGGCGGGCGCCGGGCGCGAGGCGAGCGCCGCGCCAGAACTCATCGGCGGGAAGGGGGCCACGCCCGCTCCGCTGCACGAGGAGCGGCCGCACGGCGCCCGTGCCGCACGCGACCGCACCTCCCTCCAGGAGCGTCCCGGGCGAGCCCTGGCCGAACGCGCGCTCCGTCCGGAGCACCTTGATCCGCTCCGGACCGCGGCCGAGATCGGCCTCGAAGAAGGCGCCGGGAGAGCGCGACAGCCCCCGCACGAGATCGTGGACTCGGGCCGCCGGCAGCGCCCAGTCGATCCGGGCCTCGTCGTTCGCGATCTTGCGGGCGTAGAGCACGCCCGCCTCGGCCTGCGCCACGAAGGCGAGCGTGCCGGCGTCGAGCCGCTCCAGCGCCTCGCGCATCAACCCGGCCCCGAGCCCGGCCAGCCGGTCGTGGAGATCGCCCGTGGTCTCGTCGGGGCCGATCGGAGTCCGGGCCTCGAGCCCGACCGGTCCGGTGTCGAGGCCCTCCTCCATCCGCATCACGGCGACCCCGGTCTCGGGGTCGCCCGCCATCACGGCCCGATGGATCGGGGCCGCGCCGCGCCAGCGCGGCAGGAGCGAGGCGTGCAGGTTCAGGCAGCCGAGGCGGGGCGCGTCCAGCACCCGCGGCGGCAGGATCAGCCCGTAGGCCACCACCACCGCGAGATCGGCCGCATGCGCCGCGAAGGCCTCGACGTCCGGATCGCCCCTGAGGCGCGCCGGCGAGAGGACGGGCAGCCCGCGCCGCTCGGCCTCCTGCTGCACCGGCGACGGTCGCTCCCGGAGGCCTCGGCCCGATGCGGCCGGCGCCCGGGTGTAGACGGCCGCGATGTCGTGACCCGCCTCCGCGATCGCGGCCAGCACCGGCACCGCGAAGGCCGGGGTGCCCATGAACACGACGCGCAGCGTCATAGAAGGCACACGACGCGCAGCGTCATTGGGGGCACGCGACGCGCAGCGTCATTGGGGGCACGCGACGCGCAGCGTCATTGGGGGCACACGACGCGCAGCGTCATGCGGGCGCGGCTTCGCGCCTCGCCGCCTTCTCGAACTTCTTCAGGACGCGCGAACGCTTCAGCCGCGACAGGTAGTCGACGAACATGACGCCGTTCAGGTGGTCGATCTCGTGCTGGAGGCACGTCGCCAGCATGCCGTCGGCCTCGGCCTCGACCGTCTCGCCCGCGAGCGTCCGGTAGCGATAGCGGATGCGGTCCGGGCGCTCGACCTCCTCGTAGTATTCGGGGATCGAGAGGCACCCCTCCTCGTGGATCCGAGCCTCGTCGGAGGCCCAGGTGACCTCCGGATCGACCAGCACCATCGGGCGCTTCGGCTCGTCCTTGCGGGCGAGGTCGACCACGACGAGACGCTTCGGCACGCCGAGCTGGATCGCCGCGAGCCCGATCCCGGGCGCGTCGTACATCGTCTCCAGCATGTCGGCCGCGAGCGCCCGGATCTCGTCCGTGATCGCGCCCACCGGCTCGGAGCGGAGCCTGAGCCGGGGATCGGGAAGGGTGACGATCTCGCGGATGGCCATGGCGGCGAGATAGGATGTCGCCCGGGACGGGTCAATTCGGTTCCGGAGCCGGACATCTTCGCGCGGACCCGAGCCCGTCGTCATTGCGAGCGCAGCGAAGCAACCCAGTGCCAGCGCGCTAACCCCTGGGTTGCTTCGCTGCGCTCGCAATGACGAGCCGCGAGACCTCTGCTCGCGGGGCCCCTCAGATCGCGGTGCGCTGCCGCAACGCCGCCGCGAGCGTCCCCTCGTCGAGGTAGTCGAGCTCACCCCCGACCGGGACGCCGTGCGCGAGGCGGGTCACCCGGACCGGCAGGTGGGCGAGGAGGTCGGTGATGTAGTGCGCCGTCGTCTGGCCATCGACGGTGGCGCTGAGCGCGAGGATCAGCTCGCGGGTCTCCGACCGGGACGCCCTGGCGACGAGCGAGTCGAGCCTCAGGTGCTCCGGCCGGATGCCGTCCAGCGGGGACAGGATGCCGCCCAGCACGTGGTAGGGCGCCCGGATCGCGCCCGCCCGCTCCAGCGCCCAGAGGTCGGACACGCCCTCCACGACGACCAGGATCGCGGGGTCGCGGCCGGGGTCGCGGCAGATCGTGCAGGGGTCGCACGTGTCGACGCTGCCGCAGGTGCCGCAGACGACGATCCGGTCGACCGCTGCCGCCATCGCGTCGGCCAGCGGCGCGAGAAGCTGCTCGCGCCGGCTGATGAGGTGGAGCGCCGCGCGGCGCGCAGAGCGCGGCCCGAGGCCCGGCATCCGGGCGAGAAGCTGGATCAGGCGCTCGATCTCGGGTCCGGCGACCGCCTGGGCCATGCGGTCAGAACAGCTTCAGGCCGGGCGGCAGCGGAAGTCCGGCCGTGAGCTGGCCCATCCGGTCGGCGACGAGGCGCTCGGCCTTCCCGCGCGCGTCGTTCAGGGCCGCGACGAGCAGGTCCTCCAGGATCTCCGCCTCGTGCGGGATCAGGAGCGACGGGTCGATCCGGACCGTCTTCACGGCGCCCTTCGCGCTCGAGACCACCCGGACGACGCCGCCCCCAGACGCGCCCTCGACCTCGAGCGTCTCGAGCTCGGCCTGAGCGTCGGCCATCTTCTGCTGCAGGCCCTGCGCCTGCTTCATCAGACCCATGATGTCCTTCATCGCCATCCTCCGGCGGGCGAAATCGCCCTCACAGATCGTCGTCCTCGGCCGATTCCGGATCCGTCGCGGCCGGAGATGCCGCGACCTCGTCCGGTTCGGGCGCCCGTTCGCGCACGTCCACGATCGCGGCACCCGGGAAGGAGCGCAGCACGGCCTGGACGAGCGGATGCTCGGCCGCGCCGTCGCGCCGCTCGGTCTCGCGGCGCTGCCGGTCCTCCGCGATGGTCGTCGTGCCGGCGACGGCGGCCGAGACCGCCACGACCCAGCGCCGCCCGGTCCAGAGAGAGAGCGCGCGCGACAGCTCGCCCGGCAGGTTGCGGGAGGCGCCGGGCTCGAGCGCGATCTCGATCTGCCCGTCCTCGAACCGGACCAACTTCACGTCGCGCTCCAGCGCGGCCTTCAGCACCACGTCGCGGCGCTCGCCCGCCATCGCGACCACGTCCTCGAACCGGCGCAGCACCAGAGGCCGGGCCTCGGCCGGGATGGGTTCGGACCGGGTCGCCGGGCTGGAG
>CAXTKM010000292.1:0-4426 GCA_964244795.1 uncultured Enterovirga sp. | reverse complement strand
GATCGCGCGCCAGGCGAGCTTGCCGTGTCCGATCTCGCGGCGGCCGGGCGAACCCATGCGGCCGGTCTCGCCCACCGAGTAGGGCGGGAAGTTGTAGTGCAGCAGGAAGTTCTCCTTGCGGGTGCCTTCCAGCGCGTCGATATACTGCTCGTCCTCGCCGGTGCCGAGGGTGGCGACGACCAGCGCCTGCGTCTCACCGCGGGTGAAGAGGGCCGAGCCGTGGGCGCGCGGCAGTACGCCGACCTCCGACAGGATCGGACGCACGGTCTTCAGGTCGCGCCCATCGATGCGCGCGCCGGTGTCGAGGATGTTCCAGCGCACGATCTTCGCCTGGACCTCCTTGAAGGCGGTCTTGACCTTGTCGGGATGGAAGCGCGGCTCGCCGTCCGGCGGCAGGAGGGCCGTCATCACCTTGTGCTTGGCAGCGTCGACCGCCTTGTAGCGGTCGGCCTTGGCCGTGATCTTGTAGGCCTCGCGCAGGTCCTGCTCGGCGATCTGCAGGATGACGGTCTCGATCTCGGAGATGTCGGGCGCGGTGAAGTCGCGCGGCTCCTTGGCGGCCTTCTCGGCCAGCCGGATGCAGGCGTCGATGATCGGCTGGAAGTGCTTGTGGCCGAACATCACGGCCCCGAGCATGATCTCCTCGGAGAGCTCCTTCGCCTCCGACTCGACCATCAGGACGGCGTCGGCGGTCCCCGCCACGATCAGGTCGAGGCTGGACGCCTCCATCTCGGAGATCTGCGGGTTCAGCTTGTAGCCACCCCCGATGTAGCCGACGCGGGCGCCGCCGATCGGGCCCATGAAGGGCACGCCGGAGATCGTCAGCGCGGCCGAGACCGCGACCATGGCCACGATGTCCGGGTCGTTCTCGAGATCGTGGCTGAGCACGGTCGCGACGATCTGCGTGTCGTTCTTGTAGCCGGCCGCGAAGAGCGGGCGGATCGGCCGGTCGATGAGGCGCGAGGTCAGGACCTCCTTCTCGGAGGGGCGGCCCTCGCGCTTGAAGAAGCCGCCCGGAATGCGGCCGGCCGCGTAGGTGCGCTCCTGGTAGTTCACGGTGAGCGGGAAGAAGTCGAAGCCGGGCTTCGGCTGCTTGTCGGACACGATCGTGGCGAGGACCGCGGTCTCGCCATAGGTCGCGATCACGGCGCCGTCGGCCTGGCGGGCCATCTTGCCCGTCTCGAGCACGAGCTTGCGCCCGCCCCACATCAGCTCTTCACGTTGGATATCGAACATGTCTCACCCTTTCAGGGTCCAGGCGGTCCGAAGGCCGGCGCGATGGTCTTGGCCATGTGCAAGATGGCGGGGCGCTCGTCCCGATCGGGCGTAAGCCCGCCGAGCGCCCCGCGATCCTGCCATGGCGGTCGCGCGTCCTTGGCCGCGTTGAGGCCGGAGGACGATTCCCCCGGTCCGTCAGGACGGCGCGCCTCGCGCCGCCCCTCGTCGTCGAGAGCAGGTCGCGGTCTCGGTCGACCGCGGCTGCGCTCTCTTCCTGTCACCGGCCGCCGCGATCCCCTGCGCCGACGGCGCCCTTCGGGAGCGGGCGGGCCGGGCTCAGCGCCGGATGCCGAGCTTCTCGATGATGGTCCGGTAGCGGGGCTCGTCCTTGCGCTTCACGTAGTCGAGAAGCGAGCGGCGCTGCGACACCATCTTGAGCAGCCCGCGCCGGGAGTGGTTGTCCTTGCCGTGCATCTTGAAATGCTCGGTCAGGTTCGTGATCCGCTCGGTCAGGATCGCGACCTGGACCTCGGGCGAGCCCGTGTCGCCGGACGTCCGGGCGTGTTCCTTCATGAGCGCGGTCTTGCGCTCGGCCGTGATCGACATCGTCTAAGTCCTTCCGGAATGAGGGTGAGCCGGGTCCGCCACGGCGTGGCGGTCCCTCGCGGCGCGGCCGGGCCGGGATGTCGTCCAGCACGGTCGAGATGTCGCGAAAGCGCCCGCGTCGGCGTTCGGCCGATGGAGCGTGACGGGTCAGTACACGAAGTCGGGCGGAACCGGAAGGGGCAGACTCGACAAGCCCCCTCTCCCTCTCCGGAGAGGGGCCCGCGCGCGTCTTCCCAGCCCGCTGGCGCCCGCCGGGCGACCCGCTATGGTCCGGCCCGACACCGTTCGGAGCATCCCATGAGCCTCACCGTCGCGGTCCAGATGGATTCGATCCAGTCGATCAAGATCGCCGGCGACACGACCTTCGCGCTCCTGCTCGAAGCCGACCGCCGTGGCCATCGCCTCCTCCACTACACCCCGGACCGGCTCTCGATGCGGGACGGTCGCGTCTACGCCGCGATGGAGACGCTCGAGGTCCGCGACCAGGCGGGCGACCACGCGACGCTCGGGACGCCCGAGCGCATGGAGGTGAGCGAGGCGGACGTCGTCCTGATGCGCCAGGATCCGCCCTTCGACATCGCCTACATCACGGCGACGCATCTCCTCGAGCGCATCCACCCGAAGACCCTCGTCGTGAACGACCCGTCCTCGGTCCGGAACGCACCGGAGAAGATCTTCGTCACGCATTATCCGGAGCTGATGCCCCCGACCCTGATCACCCGCGACAAGGGCGAGATCGAGGCCTTCCGGCGCGAGTTCGGCGAGATCGTGATGAAGCCGCTGCATGGCCATGGCGGCGCGGCGGTGGTCCGCATCCTGCCAAAGGACCCGAACTTCGGGTCGCTCTTCGATCTCTTCTCCGTGACGTTCCGGGAACCCTGGGTCGTGCAGCGCTACCTCCCCCGCATCACGGAGGGCGACAAGCGCATCCTGCTCGTCGAGGGCGAGCCGCTCGGCGCCGTGAACCGGGTCCCGGCCGAGAACGACCTCCGGTCGAACATGGTCCGGGGCGGCGCCGCGAACGCGACCGAGCTGACGGAGCGCGAGCGCGAGATCTGCGCCACGATCGGGCCTGAGCTGAAGGCGCGCGGCCTCCTCTTCGTCGGGATCGACGTGATCGACGGCAATCTCACGGAGATCAACGTGACGTCGCCGACCGGCATCCGGGCCGTCCGCCGGATCGGCGGCCCGGACGTCGCGGTCCCGGTCTGGGACGCGATCGAGGACCGGCTCGGGCGGAGCTGAGGCTTAGTCGAACCCGACGCCGCGGCTGTCATTCCGGGGCTCGGGAACCGAGAGCCCGGAACCCATACAGGCTGACGATGTCGGTGCCCCAGCGACGATGTCAGCGTCTATGGGTTCCGGGCTCGGCTTCGCCGCCCCGGAATGACAGCCCTCCGCCGTGCATGACCCCTCAACGCCCCGCGAAGGCCGAGAGCAGGAGCCGCTGCTGGGTCGCGACCGCGCCGGCGGCGATGTGCTGCGCCGGCTCTGCCGCGCCCGAGATCAGGCCGTCGAGGTGGATGATCCGCGCGTGGAGCCGAAGCGACAGGGCGATCAGGTCGCGAATGCGATCCGGAAGCGCCGCGAACTGCGCGTCCGAGACGGTCTGCTCCTGGGCGACCAGGCGGACCCGATCCTTCTCGCGCTGGGCCTGGGCCGGGGTGATCTCGTTCTCGGCCACCGCACGCTGCACGAGGAGCCAGGACGCGATCTGCATGAGGCGCGTCGTCAGCCGCATGCTCTCGCTCGCATAGGTCAGCGCGCCCGATCGGCCGAGACGGTTCGACTGATCGCGCCCCTCGCCGTCGAGATAGCCCGCGGTCTCCTCGACGAGGGTCATGCCCTCCCGGAACAGTTCCTTGAAGGCCGGCGACTTCACGAAAGTCGCCCCGAAGGAGACCGGCGCGAAGCCCACCGCCCCGTAATCCTCCGCCTGAACGGCGCGCTCGACGTCCCGTGCCATGAAAATCCTCGACGCCCGCATCGTCCCGTTTGGGATCACATCAGCTGCGGACGTGTCGACCGGCGCAACACTAGCGCCGCCGGGCCGGACCGCGCCCATTAACGCCTCGTTAGGGTTAACGGTCCGGGAGGGAGAGCAAAAAGTCGCCCGCGAGGGCGGCACGGGACACGAAGAGGCCGCCCGCGAGGGCGGCAAGGGATAAGAGAAAGCCGCCCGAGGGGCGGCGGCGACAAGAAAAAGCCGCCCGTGAGGGCGGCCGAAGTGGTCAACAGGGAGGCATCAAACAGAGTGGCCGAACCACTCGGAGATCCAGAAGACTGGACGCCCCCGTTATGACCCCGAAAACCTTAAGCGCGGGTTACCGTCCCGCGATCCCTGCCCCGAAAGGGCACAGGTCCGCCGGGTCCGGCCGGCCGGGTGCGGTCGCGGAATCCTTTGCGCCGGGCAGGACCCTCGCCTATATGTCGGACTTTCCGCAATCATCGGGAAGACGGCGCTTCGGACGGACCCGAGCCGAAGCGGAGGCGAGACGTGTCCGCCGGCCCGTCGCCCGCCCCCCAGAAGGAGCTGAACCATGTCCCACGCCCCGCTGATGCCGAAGGCGACAGCCGTGTGGCTGGTCGAGAACACGTCCTT
>CAXTKM010000291.1:0-4453 GCA_964244795.1 uncultured Enterovirga sp. | reverse complement strand
CGCCGGTCTTCCGCGGCCTCGGCGTCGGGGTCTCCCGCTTCCCGCGGCGGCTGCGGGGCGTCGTGCGGCTGCATCCCCACGCGCTCGCGGGCCACGTCTTCGACCTCGACGCCGCGGGCCGTCACCGCTGGTGGCCGGTCTCGCCCTGCGCCCGTGTCGAGGTCGCGCTGGACGAGCCCGGTCTGCGCTGGAGCGGCAACGGCTACCTCGACACGAATGCCGGGGACGAGCCGCTGGAGGAGGCCTTCTCGCAATGGCACTGGTCGCGGGCCAGCATGGAGGCGGGTGCGGCCGTCCTCTACGACGTCACCCGCCGCGACGGCGGCAGGGCATCGGTCGCCCTCCGGTTCGACCCCGCCGGCGCGGTGACGGACGAGGAACCGCCGCCGGCCGCCCGCCTTGCCGGAACCCGGTGGCGGATCGCGCGCGAGACGCGGGCCGATCCGGGCGCAACGCCCGCGATCCGCCGGACCCTGGAGGACGGGCCGTTCTACGCCCGCTCGGTGCTCGACACGCGCCTGTTCGGCGAACGTGTCACGGCCGTGCACGAAAGCCTCTCGCTCGATCGGTTCAGGAACCCTCTCGTCCAGGCGATGCTGCCCTTCCGGATGCCCCGCCGCACGCGCTGAGCTCAAACGTCACGTTGGCGCGACGGATCACGAAGAGGGGTGGACCCCGGCTTGTCGTCGATACCGAGGGCGTGGCTCGCCGCGACACGGTTTTTCCGGTGACGCAGAAAGTACATGAACGAACCGATCAGGATGACCAGCACCGCGATCAAGGTGAACAGATTCAAACCGGAGAGAAGAGGCGTATTGTCCATGGCTGAGGGCTCCCGGCTGCGGTCGAGTGCAGCGTATCGGAAGCAACGGCTACCGGCGGAAACGGTTCGGTCCGGTCGCGGACCCGGTCAGATCGTGCCGGGATCGCCGCGTTCGCGTCTGAGCTTCGCGAGCTCGCGGCGGTTGCGGATCACCTCCCAGGTCGCCCAGGCGAGCAGCGCGCCGAACACGAGCCCGATCTCGATGATTCCGTAGGGCACCTCATCCATCCCGGACTCCCGCGTCATCGCCGCGTCGCGCCTTCGTGACGCTCTTCCTGAGGTGGCGGATCCGAAGCGCGGCGAGGAGCAGCACCACCGGGATGCTCGCCGCCATCGCGATCTCCGGGTTCAGGTCGAGCCCCAGCGGCTTCAGGCCTTTCACCGCGTAGCTGACGAGACCCACGATGTAGTAGGTCACGGCCGCGACCGAGAGGCCCTCCACCGTCTCCTGCAGGCGGAGCTGGAGATGCGCCCTCCGGTTCATCGACCGCAGGATGTCCTGGTTCTGCTGGGTCCGGGTGACGTCGACCCGGGTCGACAGAAGCTGCGTCGCGCGCGCGACCCGACCGGACAGCGCCTCCTGCCGGGCGGAGGCGGCCGTGCAGGTGTTCATCGCGGGCGCGAGCCGGCGCTCGATGAACTCGCCGAAGGTCTGCAGCCCGGGGATGCGGGTCTCGCGGAGCTCGGCGATTCGCCTCTGCACGAGCTCGTAATAGGCAGCGGCCGCGCTGAAGCGGAAATGGTTGTCGGCGCCCCGGCTCTCGATCTCGGCCTCGAGCTGCGTCAGGCGCTCGAGCAGGTTCGCCTCGTCGGCGTCCCTGCCCTCGGCGAGGCTCGTCGTGATGGCGGCGAGCTCGCGCTCGGAGCGGCCGAGGAAGGGCGCGAGCGCTCGCGACAGGGGAAACGCCAGCAGCGCCAGCGTCTTGTAGGTGTCGATCTCGAGGAGTCGCTGGACCAGCCGGCCGGCCTCCTGGCCCGAGAGGTCCCGGCCCTCGATCAGGAAGCGGCTGAAGCCGCCGGGATGGATGCGAAAATCCGTGAGAGCGGTGGTCGGCGTCTCGCCGATCTCGGAGCCGATCAGCACGTGGCCCGCGAAGCAGCGCCGCGACAGCGCCGCGAGGTCGAGCGGTCCCGGGCGGCCGACCAGCACCTCGGCATGGATCGCGGCGATCACCTCGCCCGGGAGCCCGGCCGTGAAATCCTCCGGCACCCGGTCGACCGCCGTCTCCGCGAAAGGCTCCGGCCCGACGCCGTCGACGATGAACATGTAGCGCGAGAACTCGGTGTGACGCTCCCACCGCAGCCGAAAGCCCCCGAGATCACCGCTGAAATGGTTCGCGTCAGCCGCGGGCGGGGCCGTGCCGAGCCGGCCGGCGAGATCGGCGAGCCGCCGCATCTCCTCCTCGCGCTCGGGTCCCGTGAGCAGGAGGGCGAGATACGAGACCCGGACGGGCGCGACGAGGAGCTCGGGCGGACGGGCGTGGACCTCGTCGTTCAGCTCGGCCCGCAGGGGATGATCCGGAGGAAGGCGCACAGGATCCCAGGGCTCGGGCGCCCGGGGAGGGCGCCGCGAGGCTCGCGCACGATACCCGGCCGGCCGGCCGGCACAAGCGCCGGCGCGGCCTGGGCCGGCGCGGTGTCCCTCGCGCCGCCGGAAGGAGGCAGGCCGGAGCCGCCGTCCCGTGCCGATCAGTCGTCGAGGTTCCAGGTGTAGGTCCCGATATTGCCCTCGACGAAGTTGCCGCTGAAGCCCTTCAGCCTCTCGCCGTTGCCGCAGGTGTAGGAACCGCCGCCGTCGTAGCGCTGGAACGGGCCCGGGTAACGGGCGCAGAGCTTGACCAGGCCCGTGCCCCACGAGCCGTCGTTGTCGCCATCGGCGTAGTAGTAGACCCATCCGTGCTGGAAGCGCCCGATCGTGCTGCACTGGCCGGGGTCGACCCGCCACCAGCCCTCGACCATCCAGCCCGATCCCTCGCGATGGGTCGCGGCCGCGCGGGCCGACTGCGAGGAGCGGTTGCAGACCCGGAACACGAAGCCGTCGCCCGATCCGATCGCGCTCGCGGTGGGATTCGGGGCAGCGCGCGGGGCCTGGTCGGCGGCGCGAGGCTGCGGGGCGGCGCTGTCGGCCGGAGCCCCGATCGCGTTCGACTGCGCCGACGGGGCGCGCGCCCCGGAGGTCGAGGTGGTCCCGTCCGGCTCGGCCGCGGTCGGGGGCGCAGCGCCGGCCGGCGTGCGCGCAGTCTGCGCGGTCTGGTCTGCCGTCTGGGCCGACGCCCCGCCGGGCGATGCCCCGACGGCGACGAGGCAGCATGCCGCCGTCAACGCCACCCGCCCCCACATGCTCGTGTCCAGGTTCATGCGTGCCTCTCCGATCTCTTGCAGACCCGACCGGGATTTGCCCCGGCGGATCGATGGACATCAAGGTCCTCGAGGGACGATCCCCCGAGCATCCGACCCGTCGCGGCGCTGCTTGTAAGCCCTCTCGATTTCTGGCACGTTTCAGAGGTAGGTCAGCCCTCCTGTCCCAACGGTCCGTCTTCGGGAAGCGAGGCGAGGTCAGCGATGTCCGTGACGACGCCTAAACGAGACCAGAACGGCGCCCGGGTTCCGGGCGATGCGGGCGCGCGCGGCTGACGGACAGCCAGGTGCGGTGCCCGCGTTAGGCGGGCGCGCGAGGATCGGGTCGCGACCGCCGGAGATCGGCGAGGTCGGCCCGGGCAAACATCTTGCATCGGGCGGATCGAGCCGCGGCGAAATGCCTTTCTCCGGGCGGGCTTCGGCCTGCCGAGAGGGCGATGCGAGGTGTGTCATGGGGCTCATCGACCACGAGACCGGCGCGGCGGGGCGCGGGATGGCGACGACGGACGAGACCCGCCGGTCCGGGGTGAGCGGACGCGATCCGCTGGTGCCGGCTCGCCAAGGTCTCTACGACCCCGCGAACGAGCACGATTCCTGCGGGGTCGGGTTCGTGGCCGACATGAAGAACAGGGCGACGCATCGCATCGTCGAGCAGGGCCTGCAGATCCTGGCGAACCTCGACCATCGGGGCGCGGTCGGCGGCGACCCGACCATGGGCGACGGCTGCGGCATCCTTCTCCAGATCCCGCATCGGTTCTTCCGCGAGGAATGCGAAGGCCTCGGCTTCGATCTGCCGGAGCCCGGACAATACGGGATCGGCCACCTGTTCATGCCGCGCGACCGCGAGGCGTGCGAGACCGTGGCCGAGATCGTCGCGGAGGCGGTGGCGTCGGAGGGGCTGACGCTACTCGGCTGGCGCTCCGTGCCGGTCCGGTCCGAGGACCTGAGCCCGTCGGTCGCCGCGACCGAGCCGCAGCATCGCCAGATCTTCGTCGGCGCCTCGAAGCCGATCGAGGATCGCGAGGCGTTCGAGCGCCAGCTCTTCATCTTGAGGAAGGTCATCTCGAACGCGGTCTACACGCGCCGGGACGCGGCCCTGTCGGAGTTCTACCCGGTCTGCCTGTCGTCGCGTACGATCGTCTACAAGGGCATGGTGCTGGTGGCGCAGCTCGGGCGGTACTACCACGACCTGTCGGATCCCCGTTTCGAGAGCGCGCTCGCGCTCGTGCACCAGCGCTTCGCGACGAACACCTTCCCGTCCTGGCGCCTCGC
>CAXTKM010000290.1:0-4534 GCA_964244795.1 uncultured Enterovirga sp. | reverse complement strand
GATCAGCAGCTTCTTGAGACTAGCGCGCCCCATCACGCGCCTTGGCGCTCGCGCCGGATCCTGATCCCGGCTCGCTCCCGGTCCCAGGTGTCGGGCGTGATGCCGTCACGGCGGATCAGGTATTTCTCGACCTTCCGGGTCGGAGTCTTCGGGAGGTCGTCCAGCACGCGGACGTAGCGCGGGACCATGAAATGGGCCATGCGTGGACGTAGGAACGCGATCAGGTCGACCGGGTCGATGCTTTGTCCCTCGGCAGGCGAGACCGCGACGAGGATCTCGTCCTCCCCGAACTCGCTCGGAACCGCCACGGCCGCGGCTTCGCGCACGGCCGGATGGGCGCAGATTTCGAGCTCCACCTCGAACGACGACACGTTCTCCCCGCGCCGGCGGATGGCGTCCTTGAAGCGGTCCACGAAGAAGTAGTCGCCGCCCTCCGTCACCTTGAAGGCGTCCCCGGTATGAAACCAGCCGCCGCGCCAGGCGCGCTCCGTCGCCTCCGGATCGGCATTGTAGCCGTGGTTCAGCGCCCAGCGATCGTCCGTGCGGATGATCAGCTCGCCGACCGTGCCCGGCGGGACGTCCTGGTCGCTCTCGTCGACAAGCCGGACCTGCACCCCGACACGCGGCCGGCCGCACGTCGCCACGGTCGTCGGGTTGTCCTCCGCGATCAGCGGGCAGGAGACCTCGCTCATGTTGAAGAGCGTGTGGACCGTGACGCCGAACCGCTCCCGGAACGCCATCCCGTCCTCGGTGAGCGGGATCGCGATCACGTGGCGGAGCGGCGTGTCGCGCTCGCCCGCGACGACCGGCTCCTTCATCAGGAACGTCGCCATCACGCCGAGCAGGATGACGCAGGTCGTGCCCGTCTCCCGGACCATCGGCCAGAAGCTCTTCGTGTCGAACGCGTCCAGCAACGTGATCGACCCGCCCTTGACCAGCATCGAATAGGTCGGGGCGGTGCCGCCGACGTGAAACATCGGCAGGTTCACCATGAACCGGTCGGCGCCCCCGACATAGGCCACGCCTTCGCGCGATCCGACCAGAGCCGTCCCCATCGCCGCGAGATGCCGGTAGGAGGATAGGACCCCCTTGGAGGGCCCGGTCGTCCCCGACGTGTAGATGATGCTCTGGGTGTCGGTCGGCGCGATCGGCCGCTCGGGGTCGGCCGGTTCGCGCGTGCTCGCGAGGGCCGTCTCGGGCCGCATGTCGAAACGATCGAGACCGGGCTGCGTGGGGGCGTCTCCGCCGACGACGACGATGCGCTCGAGGATGGCCGGGTCGACATCCCCGAGACGGGGAACGATCTCCGCGTGCCCGATCATCAGCCTCGCGCCGGCATTCCTGACCACATGTTCGAGGATGCCGCCGCGATAAGCCGTGTTGATCGGCACGTAGACCGCGCCGACGTAGTTGATCGCGAACCAGACCTTCAGGCCGACGAGGCCGTTCGGCAGCCATACCAGCACATGCTCGCCTTGCCGGACGCCGAGGTCCTGCAGCGCCGCCGCGATCCGGCGGACCTCGATCCGCAGCGCGCCGTAGCCGATGCCGCCGCCCCCTGGGACCACCGCGAAGGGCGCGTCGGGCGTCTCGGCCGCCCATCGATCGAGGAGGACGCGAAGGACGCAGCTCTGCGCCAACGCGCTATCGACCTGCCTCACGCGTCCTCCTCTGCCATGCCGCGCCATCGCGCGATCTCTTCGGCTCGCGGACAATGCCCGAACGCGGCGGAAAAACAATAGCTGTATTGATTGTTTCGTCCCCGCATGCTCAGGTTGCGGGCAATTTCGAGAAATGTCAGCACGTTGGCATGGCTGGTCGAGAGCGAGCACTGAAGGCGACGCCGCCCACACCGCGGCCCCGGCAGAGAGGGCGCCCGCGGAACGCGGACACTGCGGGTAGCGCGTCCTCGCCCGACAAGCTGCTCCACGCCGCCATCGAGCTCTTCGCCAGGCACGGATACGACCCGGTCACGACGGGCGCGGTCGCGGACGCGGCCGGAATGACCCAGTCCATGGTCCATTACCATTTCGGCTCGAAGGCGAAGCTATGGGAGGCGGCCATCGACCGCCTGATGCGGGATCGCGGGGGTTTTTTCCCGCCCGCGAAGCTGAAGCTGTCCGACGTCGAGCCGATGGACCGCATCCGCGAACTCGTACAACGCCTCGTGGAGGCGAACGCCGCCCAACCGAACTTCGCGCGCATCGCGATGCACGAGGGCATGACGCCGGGCCCGCGGCTCGATTGGCTCGTCGAGCGCTACATGCGGGCGGGCTACCTGGTGTTCGACCGCGCGGTCGAGGACGCGATCTCGGCCAAGGCGATCAAGGCGATGCCGGTGGCGGACGTCACCAACGTCATTACCTCGGCGGCGACGCTCGCCTTCAGCCTCGGTGCCGTCATCGACAACGTCTACGGCCACGACATGCGCGACCCGGAGCGTCTGCGCACCTTCACGGATACGATCCTGCACATCCTCTTCAAGGGCTTGGAGCCGAGGCGGACAGGCTCGCGGAAACTAAAAATCGATTAGCGAATTGATTTCCGCTCGCGTTCGATGCTAGATGTCCGCAACAATAAGGGAGGGGCTCGTGGGCGAGGCCGAGTATCTGGCGAATCTCGGCCGGCTGCATCGGGCGAACTGGCCCGCGGGTGTCCCGACCGAGCCGCAATACAGGTTCGGGCAGGTGCCGCTCACGCAGTATCTGCGGCGCTGGGCCGAGATTCAGCCCGACAAGCCGGCCGTGATCTTCTACGGCGCCAGGATGAGCTACGGCGACCTCGATCGCTTGAGCGACGGCTTCGCGACCCTGTTGCACGAGCGTGGCATCCGCAAGGGTGACCGCGTAGCGGTGTTCTTGCCCAACTGCCCGCAATTCTTCATCGCCTTCTACGGCATCCTGAAGCTCGGGGCCGTGCATGTGCCGGTCAATCCCATGTTCAAGGCGACCGAGCTCCGCCATGAGCTCGCCGATACCGGAGCACGCGGGATCCTGGTCCAGGATCAGCTCTTTCCGCTCGTCGCCGAGGTCCGTCCCGACACCGCGCTCGAATGGGTTCTGACGACGTCCGTCGGCGAGATGGCGGCGTCTCCGCCGGACATCCCGGCGCCGGCCGTGGTGCTGGCTCCGAGGCGTGCGTGCGCCGGGGCCGACGACCTGATGCCCGCGCTTGCGGCGCTGACCGCGCCCTTTCCCGAGATATCGCCGCCCGGGCTCGACGATCTGGCCGCCCTCAACTTCACCGGAGGCACGACCGGCCTGCCCAAGGGCTGCATGCATACCCAGGGCGACATGGTCTACACGTCCGCCACGACCGTGCCGCTCTCGCTCGGCCTCGAGCCGGACGGCGTCTACATGAACGTCTTCCCGATCTTCTGGATGGCGGGCGAGGATTTCGGGCTGATCTTCCCGATCTTCGCCGGCGCGACCTGCGTGCTCCTCGCTCGCTGGGACCCCGTGGCGGTCATGGCCGGCATCGAGCGTCACCGCGCGACCAATGCCAGCATGCTGGTCGACGGAGCGGTCGAGATCCTGGAGCACCCGGACCGCCACACATACGACCTGCGCTCGCTCGAGCGGACGGGCGTCGCGTCCTTCGTCAAGAAGCTGAACCCGGATTTCCGGGCCCGGTGGCGCGAGCTGACGGGAGCCACGATCCGCGAGCTCGGCTACGGGATGACCGAGACCCATACCTGCGACACCCTCAACTTCGGCATGCAGGAAAATGACTTCGACCTGACCTCGCAGCCTGTCTTCGTCGGCATCCCGGTCCCGGGCACCGAGTTCAAGATCTGCGATTTCGAAACAGGCGCCCTGATGCCGCTCGGGCAGGAGGGCGAGATCTGCCTGCGCTCCCCATCCCTGCTGAAGGGCTATTGGAACCGCCCGGAGGAGAGCGCCCGGGCGTTCCGGGAGGGCGGCTGGTTCCACACGGGCGATATCGGCGTGTTCGACACCGAGGGCTACCTGCACTTCCTCGGGCGCCGCAAGGAGATGCTGAAGGTCAACGGGATGAGCGTCTTCCCGGGCGAGCTCGAAGCGATGATGGGCCAGTTCCCGGGCATCTCCGGGTGCGGCATCGTCGGGCGACCGGACGAGGCCAAAGGGGAGGTCCCGGTCGCGTTCGTGCTGCTCGCGGAGCACCTGCGCAACCCGGACGGCGAACGGAGCTTCGGCGAATGGTGCCGGGGGACGATCTCCTCCTACAAGCTGCCCGAGCTGCGCTTCGTCGACGCCCTGCCGATGACCGAGACCGGCAAGGTCAAGAAGGACGTCCTGAAAGAACGGCTGTAGGGCCGACACGATCAACCGGGAGGGAACCCATGGGAACGTCATCGCGAAAGGGCCGCGCCCTGCACGTCGCCTTCGGCCTGTGCGCATTCCTGGCGGCTGCGGCCGGGCCGGCCGACGCCCAGAACGAGAGGCCGGTCAAGGTCGGGATCCTGAACGACCAGGCCTCGGTCTATTCGAGCATCACGGGCGAAGGCTCCGTCGCGGCGGCCAGGCTCGCGATCGAGGACATGGGCGGCACG
>CAXTKM010000289.1:0-4562 GCA_964244795.1 uncultured Enterovirga sp. | reverse complement strand
ACATCAAGGCGGTGGGGCCGGGCGTCTGGACGGGCTGGAAGGGCGAGCTCCTGCGGATGCTCTACAACGAGACCGAGATCGTGCTGACCGGCGGCCACGCGGAGCGGCTCCGGCCGGAGCGGATGGGCATCATTCAGCAGAACCTGAAAGCCGCCTTGCCCGGCTGGAGCGACGCCGCGTTCGAGGCGCATGTCGCCCGCTTCTACCCCGCCTACTGGATGAAGACCTCGCCGGAGCGGCAGGCGAAGCACGCGGCCTTCCTCCAGGCCATGGAGCACGATGGCCGGACGGTCGCGACCTCGGTCGACACGAACGCGTTTCGGGGCGTGACGGAGCTGACCGTGGTCTCCCCCGATCATCCAAGGCTGCTCGCCATCGTGACGGGCGCCTGCGCGGCGGCGGGCGGCAACATCGTGGACGCGCAGATCTTCACCTCCGTGGACGGGCTCGCGCTCGACACGATCGCGCTGTCGCGCGCCTTCGACCGCGACGAGGACGAGCGCCGGCGCGCCGAGCGGGTCGCGACCGCGATCGAGCGGGCCTTGCGGAGCGAGATCAAGATCTCGGAACTCGTCGCCGGCCGGCGGCCGTCGAGCGCGGTCCCGCTCGCCTTCGAGGTCCCGTCCGACGTCCTCATCGACAACGAGCTCTCGGGCCGGCAGACCGTGATCGAGGTGACGGGGCTGGACCGTCCAGGACTGCTCTACGACCTCACGACCGCGCTCGGCCGCCTGAACCTGAACATCGCCTCCGCCCATGTCGCGACCTTCGGCGAGAAGGCCGTCGACGTGTTCTACGTCACCGACCTCACGGGCACGAAGGTGAGCCACCCGGCCCGGCAGAGCGCCATCCGGCGATGCCTCCTCTCCGTCCTCGACGGCAAGGCGTGAACCGGAACGGGGCGCCACCCCATGCGCTTGATTCCGCAGGCCGAAACCCTGATACCTCCGCGACCCTCGAACAGGTGATGGCATGACCCCGAACGGTGACACGCCGGCCGCCGGCGCGAATGGCGGAGCGTCCGGGCACGGCGACGATCAGGAGATCGACGCCGTCTCCTCCGAGCCCGAGCCCGATGCCCTGGCGGTGCTGGAGGCCGAGAAGATCGACCTCAAGGACCGCCTGATGCGGGCTCTCGCCGACATGGAGAACCTTCGCCGCCGCTCGGAGCGGGAGGCGGCCGACGCCCGGACCTATGCGATCACCGGCTTCGCGCGGGACATGCTGACGGTCGCGGACAACATCCGCCGCGCGCTGGACAGCGTGAGCCGGACGGACGGCGTGCCGGAGGAGGCGCTGCGGCCCTTCGTCGAGGGGGTCGAGCTCACGGAGCGCGACCTCCTGTCCATCCTGAACAGGAACGGCGTGCGGCGGCTCGAGCCGAAGGGGCAGAAGTTCGACCCGAACATGCACCAGGCGATGTTCGAGGTGCCGAACGAGGAGCTGCCGAGCGGACAGGTCGTCGAGGTCATCCAGACCGGCTACGCGATCGGCGACCGGGTTCTCCGCCCGGCGCTCGTCGGCGTGGCGAAGGGCGGGCCGAAGGCGGGCTGAGCGCTCCATACTTCACCGGAGCTGTCATTCCGGGGCTCGCGAAGCGAGAGCCCGGAACCCATAAACGCTGACGCTGTCAGCTTTGACGATGTCGGTGTCAGAGGCGACGGCGTTGGCGTCTATGGGTTTCCGGGCTCGGCTTCGCCGCCCCGGAAAGACAACGTCGGGTCCGTCCTACTGGGGCAGCAGGCCATCCACGACGCGCCGGAATCGCGGCAGGATGTCGTCGCGGCTCTCGGGCCGGACCATGCCGACCGCCCGGATATAGCTGTCCGGCTCGAAGCGGATCGTCTGCATGACGACGACGTCCTGGCCCGAGCTCGTCTCCTTCGCCTTCGCGACGATCTCGTGCCACTCGGAGCCGCCTTGCCGGAAGCCCTGCGAGCGCTCGAGCACAGCGTCGCGGATGAAGGTGTTCGATGTGAGCGCCTGGCGGGCGAAGGCCTCGCGTGCGGCGGCCGGGGGCGCCGGCCCGAAGGATTGCGCGACGATGAGGACGGGTTGCGACGCGACCCGGATCACGTCGCTCGGGCCTTCGGTCAGGAGGAGGGAGTTTCCGGCGAGCGCCCGGATCGGCCGGAAGCCGGCGACGTCGCGGAGCCGGAACGGAAGCGCCGCGATCTGCTGTTCGAGCCCGAGCGGCGGCCGCAGCGTCACGGACCGCAGCGCGGTCTCGACGGCCGCGATCTCGGCCTCGGACGAGCCCTGCGGCAACTGCCCGATCACCAGCGCCGTGAAGGTCGGATCGGCCGTGAGGAGGACCGACTTCGGGACCGAGCGGCCGTTCTCGACCTGCTGGCCGGTGACCAGGAGGGCCGCAGGCCCGCCCGCGATCTCGACGACGCTGCGCCTCGTCTCCGCGAACCCCTGCTGGCGCAGCCCCTGCTCCGTGAAGCCCGCCGCGAGCGAGGGATAGGCGTCGGCCGGCATCTCGACCGCCAGGATGGCGGCACCGGTCGTCGTGTTGCGGAAGCCCGTGAGGCCCCGGGCGAGAACCATGTCGTCCGGGGGCACGAGCCCGATCCGGGAACCGGGCGGGAAGACCGGCTCCTTCGCGGCGGCGCTGCCGCCCGCGAGCGCGCTGCCGGCGAGGAGGACCACGATCAGGAGGATTGTCGGACGCAGCATTCAGGCTCACCGAAGGGGACACGGGAGGGAGCGCGACAAAGCGGGCGGAAACGTGACCCGCGCCCGAGAGTTCACGCCGTGGTGACCCGTCGCAGCGTCAGGTTGATGCGGCCGCCGCCCCGGATCAGCGTCGAGCTGCCGGCGAGCACCCGGTCGATGCCGTGGAAGACGAGGCGTGCCGGCCCGCCGAACACGAAGACGTCGCCGGACGCGAGCCGAAGCGAGCGCGTCGGGCCGCCCCGGCTCGTGCCACCGATCCGGAAGAGCGCCGTGTCGCCGAGCGAGACCGACACGACGGGCGCGTCGAGCGCGGCCTCGTCCCGGTCCTGGTGCAGCCCCATCCGGGCACCAGCGTCGTACAGGTTGACGAGGCAGGCCTCCGGCGGGAGGCCGTAGCCCGCGAGATCGTCCCAGAGCGCGAGCAGCGCCGCGGGCATCGGCGGCCAGGGCCGGCCCGTGTCCGGATGCGTCGGCTGGTAGCGGTAGCCGGTCTCGTCCGAGACCCAGCCGAGCGGTCCGCCATTCGTCATCCGGACCGAGAAGGGCTTCCCGGTCCGGGGCATGCGCGGCTGGAAGAGCGGCGCGTCCCGGATCACGGCCACGATGTCGCCGAGCATCGCCTCCTGGGCCGGCCGATCGAGGTAGCCCGGAACGTGGACGAGGCCGGGCCCGAGCGCGATCCGGCCAGGGCTCACGCGTCGAGGCCGAGCACGTCGGCCATGCCGTAGAAGCCCGGGGGGCGCTCCCTCGCCCAGAGCGCGGCCTGGACGGCGCCGCGGGCGAAGATGCCCCGGTCCTCCGCCCGGTGCGACAGCTCGATCCGCTCGCCGGGTCCGGCCAGGATCACGCTGTGCTCGCCCACCACCGTGCCGCCCCGCAGCGCCGCGAAGCCGATGTCGCCGTCGCGGCGGGCGCCGGTGTTCCCGTCCCGGACCCGCACGGCCCGCTCGGCGAGCGCGACCGCCCTCCCCTCGGCCGCGGCCTCTCCGAGCAGCAGCGCCGTGCCGGATGGCGCATCGACCTTCATGCGATGATGCATCTCCAGGATCTCGACGTCCCAGTCCGGCCCGAGCGCGCGCGCGGCGCGCCGCACGAGGCCGGCCAGGAGATTCACGCCCAGCGACATGTTGCCGGACTGGACGATCCGGGCCGTCTGTCCGAACGCACGCAGCGCCGCGATCGCGTCCGCCTCGAGCCCGGTCGTGCCGACGACGTGGACGAGCCCGCGCTCGGCCGCGATCCGGGCGATGGCGAGCGTCGCGGCCGGCGCCGTGAAATCGAGGATGCCGTCGGCGTTCGCGAGCGCCGCGCCGACGTCGTCGGTGATCCGGACGTGTCCCGGCGGCACGCCGGCATCCTGCCCGAGCGCTGGCGAGCCGGGCCGCTCGGTCGCGCCGACGAGCCGCGTTCCCGGATCCGCCGACACGGCCTCGACCAGCATCCGGCCCATCCGGCCGGCGGCCCCGATCACGACGAGGCGCATCCCGCTCATCGGGCGTCTCCCGCCGGACGGTCGGGGCCGGCACCGACCTGGCCGCGGTGCCGGAGGAGGTGGTCGGCCAGGACGCAGGCGACCATCGCCTCCGCGACCGGCACGGCCCTGATCCCGACGCAGGGGTCGTGGCGGCCCTTGGTCACGATCTCGGCCGCCCTGCCGTCGCGGTCGACCGTCATGCGGGGCCGGAGGATGGACGAGGTCGGCTTGACGGCGAAGCGGCACACGATCGGCTGGCCGGTCGAGATGCCGCCGAGGATCCCGCCGGCATGGTTCGACAGGAAGGTCGGGCCGCCCGCGTTGCCGGGCCGCATCTCGTCGGCGTTGTCCTCGCCCCGGAGGGCCGCGGCCGCGAAGCCGTCCCCGATCTCGACGCCCTTGACGG
>CAXTKM010000288.1:0-4587 GCA_964244795.1 uncultured Enterovirga sp. | reverse complement strand
CACCAGGCCGCCGTCATGTTGACGAAGACGGGACGGCCCTCGGCCGTCAGCGCGTCGAGCCGGGCCTGCGTGAACCGCTCGGGTCCGCCCGAGATCGCGGCCTGCACGGGGATCGCGGGCGAGGACGCGCGGTCCTGTCCGACCGTCCAGCCGATCGCCAGGAGGCCCGCGAGAGAGGCCGCCGCGAAGCCGCGCCCGACCGTGCGGCCCCATCCCGACCGGGAGGCCGCGATCCCCCAGCACCAGGCTCCGAACGCCAGGAGAACGAGCCCGAGCAGCGTCGCGAAGAGCCCTGTCGGGCCGACCTGCTGCGAGAGGACGAAGAGGAGCCAGGCCGCGGTCGCGTAGACCGGGAAGGCCAGGACCTGCTTCAGCGTCTCCATCCAGGCGCCGGGCCGCGGCAGGCGCGACACGAGGGAGGGCCAGACGGTGAGGAGCAGGAAGGGGAAGGCCATCCCGAGCCCGAGCGCCGCGAAGACCGCGATCGCGACCGCCGGCGGCGCCGTCAGCGCGTAGCCCACCGCCGCTCCCATGAAGGGCGCGGTGCAGGGCGTCGCGACGACGGCGGCCAGAACCCCGGTCAGGAAGGATCCGGACGGTCCGGACCGGGCTGCGACGCCCCCGGCGCGCGCGGCGAGCGACGTCCCGAGCTCGACCGCTCCCGAGAGGCTGAGCCCCATGGCGAAGAGCAGGAACACGAGGGCCACGACGAGCGCCGGCGATTGGAGCTGGAAGCCCCAGCCGATCTCGGCCCCGCCGGCCCGCAGCGCGAGCAGGATCCCGGCGAGGGCGAGGAAGCTCGCGACCACGCCCGCCGCGTAGGCGAGCCCGCCGAGCCGGATCGCGGCCGGCCCCTGGCCCGAGTGCCGCACGAGGCTCAGCACCTTGATCGACAGCACGGGAAACACGCAGGGCATCAGGTTCAGCACGAGCCCGCCCAGGAACGCGAAGAGGGCGGCGCCGAGGATCGCGAGCGGCGAGAGGTCGACCGCGGGCGCCGTCTCGGCCCAAGGCGCCGCCACGGCGGCGGCGATCGGTGGGGCGACCGCGAGAGCCGACCCGATCTGGAAGCCCTGCCGGACCGTCCCGCTCCCCAGTGCCTCCTCAAGGACGAGAATGCCCGCGAGCTCGGCCGGCGGTGCGCCGGTCGAGAGCGCGCTGCGGGTCAGGGTCAGGGTGAGGCCGCTCGGCTCGACCGAGAGCGTCTGCGCGGCCGCGTGCTCGATCGCGGTCTCGTCGGCCGGGAAGAAATAGGCCGACCGAACGGTATCCCGGGACAGCCCGAGGGCGTCGACGCGAAGCCGCAGCCGGTCCCCGTCGCGCTCGAGCCGGGACGCCCACGGGGTCGGGGTCGGCAGGCTGGCCCGGGCCGCGTCGAAGACGTAGCGCGTGGTCGGGTCGGCCGTCCCGCCGCCGGGCGACGACGCCACGAGGCTCGTCGCGGGCGAGGCCTCGCCCGGGATGCATTCGCGCTCGCAGACGAGATAGTTCACCTGCGCCTTGAGCTCGACCGGCGACCCGGCCTTCAAATCCGCGGGAGGCGTGATCTCGACCAGAAGGGCCGTCTCCCCCTCGTAGCCGTAATTGACGAGGTGGCTGACCGGGATGCGGCTCGGGACCGGCCACTGGATCGGCCCGGCCGAGAAGCCGGGCGGCAGGGTCCAGCCGATCTCGGTCGCGAGCCCGGAATCGCCGGGGTTGCGCCAGTAGGTGTGCCAATGCTCCGTCGTGGAGAGCCGCACGGCGACCGTGAACGGGCGGCCCGGCTCGACGGCGCGAGGCTCGGCGACCAGGTCGACCCGCACGAGGTCCGACGCTCTCGGCGCCGCCGCGGCGTGACCCGCCGCGCAGGCAGCTCCGAGCAGGATGAGGAGAACGGCGGAGATGGCGCGCATCGAAACCTGTTCGCCAGGATGAGGCCAGACGGCGTCACCAACATGTCCGAAGGACGGCCCCGCCTCAAGGGCCACCGTCGTCACAGGTGATTGAACTCGACCGACCCGCGCGCTACCGCCGTTCGGTCGGAACCAGGAACCCCGCCATGGACGTGTCCGCCCTCGCCTCCGGGTTTCCGGCCGTCACGCGGGCGGCCTGGCGCCAAGCTGCCGAACGCGCCCTGAAGGGCCGCGATTTCGACAGGGCGCTGATCGGCCGGACGCATGACGGACTCCCGATCGAGCCGCTCTACGAGAAGGCCGAGGGCGCCCCTCGCATCGTCGGCCGAGCTGCGGTGCCCTGGCGCGTCGAGGCCCGGATGGACCATCCGGACCCCTCCGAGGCGAATGCGCTCGTCCTCGACGAGCTGGACGGGGGAGCGGATGCGCTCGCGATCGTGCTCCCCGAGGCCGGATCGGCCCGCGGCTTCGGGCTCGGGGCCACGACGGCCGACGCTCTCGACCACGCGCTCCGGGGCGTGATGCTGGATCTCGTCACGGTGCGGCTCGAGGCCGGGGCCGCGGGCCGCGACGCGGCAGCCCAGTTCGTCGCCCTGGCGGAAAGCCGGGGGCACCCGCTCTCCGGGCTCGATCTCGATCTCGGGCTCGACCCGATCGGGGCCGCGGCCCGGACCGGGCAGCTCTCCGCGCCATGGCCTGTCGTGGGCCAGCGCTTGTCCGACACGCTCGGCGACCTCGCGTTCCGCGGCTTCGCGGGCCGGCTCGCGCTCGCCGACGGCCGCCCGTACCACGAGGCCGGCGCCTCCGAGGCGCAGGAGCTCGCGGCCGTGCTCGCGACCGGCGTCGCCTACCTGCGGGCCCTCGAGGCCGGAGGCCATGCTCTCGGGACGGCGCGGGGCGCCCTCTCCTTCCTGCTCGTCGCCGATGCCGACGCGTTCATGACGGTCGCGAAGTTCAGGGCCTTCCGTCGGCTCTGGGACGCCGTCGAGACCGGATGCGGGCTCGAACCGGCGCCCGCCCGGCTCGCGGGCGAGACCGCCTGGCGCATGCTGACCCGGCGCGACCCTTGGGCGAACCTGCTCCGGGGAACGCTCGCGGCCTCCTCGGCCGGGATCGGAGGCGCGGACAGCGTCTCCGATCTGCCGTTCACGGCGGCGCTCGGCTTGCCCGATGCCTTCGCGCGCCGCCTCGCCCGGAACACGCAGCTCGTGCTGCTCGAGGAGGCGAACCTGTGGCGGGTGGCGGATCCCGTCGCGGGGTCCGGCGCCTTCGAGGGGCTGACCGCGGGGCTGGTCGAGGAGGCCTGGGCACGCTTCGGGGAGATCGAGCGCGAGGGCGGGATCGTGCAGAGCCTCGCGACCGGCGCCCTCGCAGGCCGCATCGCGGCGGTCAGGGCGCGGCGCGAATCCGACACATCCGTCCGGCGAGAGCCGATCGTCGGCACGAGCGAGTTCCCGAACCTCGCCGAGGTTCCGGTCTCGGTCCTCGTCCCCTCTCCCCGCGACCGCGGGACGAGAGGAGATTCCTCCGCGTCCTCCTTCGATCCCCTCCCCTCCCTTCGCGCAGCGGAGCCTTTCGAAAATCTGCGCGACCGCTCGGACGAAATCCTCGCACGGACGGGCGCCCGGCCCCGCGTGGTCCTGGTCTCGCTCGGCTCGCTCGCCGAGTCGTCGGCCCGGGCGGCCTTCGCCGGCAACGCCTTCGAGGCTGTCGGCATCGAGGCGCGTCCGGCCGGACCCGGGGCGGTCGACGCGCTCGCGGCGGCGTTCCGGGACGCGGGCGCGGACGCGGCCTGCCTCTGCTCGTCGGACGCGGTCTACGCGAGCGAGGGCGCCGCCGCGGCGAGAGCCCTCCGGGACGTGGGCGCCCGCCGGGTCTTCCTGGCCGGAAGGCCTGGCGACGGCGAGGCCGCGCTCCGCGAGGCTGGCGTGACCGATTTCCTTCATGCGGGCTCCAACCTGCCGAGCCTGCTGGGCGGCCTCGTCGACCCGGCCTGACGCCGCCCGTTGGACAGCGCTCCGCCTCGCGCCTATCTCATCGGGCAGGCTGCGCTAGCGTCTCGCGCGCGGCCCTCTCGAGGGAGGATCGATCGGTGAGCCGGATCCCGGACTTCTCGTCGCTGCCGATGCCGGATGGGACGCTGCCCGGCGGGGTCGCGGGCGAGGCGTCCTGGCTCACCCCGGAAGGCATTTCGGTCCGGCCGTCCTACGGCCCCGCCGACCGCGACGGCATCGATGTCCTCGATACGTATCCCGGGCTGCCGCCCTTCCTGCGCGGCCCCTACCCGACGATGTACGTGAACCAGCCCTGGACGGTCAGGCAATATGCCGGCTTCTCCACCGCCGAGGACTCGAACGCGTTCTATCGCAGGAACCTCGCGGCCGGGCAGAAGGGCCTCTCGGTCGCCTTCGACCTCGCGACCCACCGCGGCTACGATTCCGATCATCCGCGCGTGTCCGGCGACGTCGGGATGGCGGGCGTCGCGATCGACTCGATCTACGACATGCGGACGCTGTTCTCCGGCATCCCGCTCGACCGGATGTCCGTCTCGATGACGATGAACGGCGCGGTGCTGCCGATCCTCGCCCTCTACGTGGTCGCGGCCGAAGAGCAGGGCGTCTCGCCGGACCAGCTCGCCGGCACCATCCAGAACGACATCCTCAAGGAGTTCATGGTCCGCAACACCTACATC
>CAXTKM010000287.1:0-4656 GCA_964244795.1 uncultured Enterovirga sp. | reverse complement strand
GCGACCAGCACGAGATGTCGTTGCAGACCGCGACCGGGCGCTCCTTGCCGTAGGACACGCTCCGCATGCGGGACGACGCGATGCCCCGGGAGGCGAGGTAGTCGCGGACGGTCTGGCCGCGCCGCGCGCCGAGCGAGTAGTTGTACTCGCGCGTGCCGCGCTCGTCGGCGTGGCCCTCGACCACGAAGGTGTAGCGCGGGTAGCGGGCGAGCCAGCCGGCCTGCCGGTCGAGCGTCGCGGTGGCGGTCGAGGTGAGGTCGGAGGAATCCGACTCGAAGAACACGCGGTCGCCGACGTTCACGGCGAAATCCTGCGCGGAGCCCGGCGTCGAGGGGCCGCCGGCCCCGAAGCGGCCGCCGCCGCCCGCGCCGTCTGCGAGCTGGTCGGGCGTCGTCGAGCAGGCCGCGATCGTGAGCGCGAGGGCGGCCGCGGCCACGAGCCGAACCGTGGCGTTCCGGGCAGCCGCGAAGGGCATCGTCATCGAAGTCGTCTCCAAAAATCAGCCCCCGGGGCTTCGCCGCCGACGGGGCTCAAGAACTCGTCAACCTTCACAAGGCGTGAACCCGGTTTCCGACAGGTTACCGCACGACCTGCAGCGAAATCATGGTGAACGAAGTCTTTCGCCTCGTCGTGCGGTCTCGTCGGCGTCTTCCCTGACGGACGATCCGCTCGCGCGTCCGTGCGCCAGGACACGGCTCAGCCGCCGCCGAGCAGCGGCGACCAGGTCGGGTCGGACGCGTAGGACGGGGTCGGGATCACGGCATCCACCCGGCCCGTGACGTCGATCATGTGGAGCTTGCCGCCGGCCTGTCCGCCCGGATCCCGGAAGAGGACCAGGTACTGGCCGTTCGGCGCCCAGGTCGGGCCCTCGTTGTGGAAGCCCTCGGTCAGGATGCGCTCGCCGGACCCGTCCGGCCGCATGACCCCGATCGCGAAGCCGCCCGGGCGCTGCTTCGTGAAGGCCACGAGATCGCCGCGCGGCGACCAGGCCGGCTGCGAATAGGCGCCCTCGCCGAAGGAGATGCGGCGCGGGTTCGAGCCGTCCTGGCCCATGACGTAGATCTGCTGCTTCCCGCCGCGATCCGACTCGAACACGATCTGGCTGCCGTCGGACGAGTAGGAGGGCGACGTGTCGATCGCGCTCGAGTTCGTGAGCCGGGTCGTGCCCTTCGAGCCGAGGTCCATCGCGTAGATGTTCGAGTTGCCGCCCTCCTGGAGCGCGATCAGGAGCCGGCGGCCGTCCGGCGAGAAACGCGGGCTCGAGCTCATGTCGTCGAATTCGCCGACGACCCGGCGGGCGCCGGTCTCGAGGTTGATGATCTGCACCCGGGGCTGCTGCCCCTGCGCCTGCGACATGAAGGCGATGTCCTGCGTCACCGGCGAGTAGCGCGGCGACACGACCGCGCTCTCGCCCGGCGTGAGATAGCGCACGTTCGCGCCGTCCTGATCCATCACGGCGAGGCGCTTTCTCCGGCGCTCCTTCGGGCCGGATTCGTCCACGAAGGCGATCCGGGTGTCGAAGTAGCCACCGACGCCCGTGATCTTCGAGTACACCGCGTCCGACACGATATGGCCGAGGCGGCGGAACGAGGCCGCGTCCGTCGCGTATTGCTGGCCGACGAGCTGCTGGCCCGCGACCACGTCCCAGAGCCGGAACTCGACCTTGACGCGCCCCGATGCGTCCCGGCCCACACGGCCGGTGACGAGGCCCTGCGCGCCCGTGCCGCGCCAGGCCGCGAAGGAGGGCGTCGCGTCGAAGGCCGGACGCTCGGGGAAGCGCTCGCGCTCCATGACCGAGAAGTAGCCGGAGCGCGTGAGGTTGCCGGACACGATGCCGGAGACCTTCGGGCCGAGATCGCCGTCGCCCGCGAAATCCGCGATCGCGATCGGGATCGGCTGGAAGTTGCCGCGCCGGACGTCGACGAAGAGCTCGGCCCGGGCCGGAGGCGCGAGGGCGGGCGCGGCGAGCAGCGCGAGGCCGGAGGTGACGAGGGCGCGTCGGTGCAGGATCATGGTGCGGTGTCGGAGAGGAGTGATGTGCGGGGCGTCATGTGTGCTTCGAGGAATGCCGAGGGGACCTTTGCCGGGGTGCGACGGCTGTCATTCCGGGGCTCGCGGAGCGAGAGCCCGGAACCCATAAACATGGACGATCGAAGCGAGCCGCGACGCCGTGGCAGCCCATCCACGTCGTCAGCTTTTATGGGTTCCGGGCTCGGCTTTGCCGCCCCGGAGTGACGGCGTTGCTGACGCACGGCCATCAGCCCATCTCCCGCGGATCGAAATCGACCACGAGGTCCTTCCAGTCCTGGTAGAAGGGCGCGAACTGGGCCGGGATGCGGAGCGGCGCGCAGCGGCGGGTGGCCCGGAGCGCGGAATCGGCGACGGGCCGGAAGAGCGGGTCGCTCGACGTGTTCATGATGGCGGGCTCGCTCATGAGCGAGCCGTCCTGCCGCAGGCCGAGCCGGATCACGGCGGTCGGGGGCTTCTGGGCGCTCTGGACCGCGACGGGCGGCTGCCAGCACCGGATCAACTGCTCGCGGATCAGGCCGGCGATCTGGTCGCGCTGGCTCGGGTTCATGCGCTGCGCGCTGCCGGTCGCCGTGCCGAGCGAGGCCGTCTTCTGGATCTCGCGGCCGGTCGAGCCGGAGGATTGCGAGGGCGCCCGCGAGGCGAGGAGGCGGGAGATGTCGCCCGGGCTGAACTGGTCGGCGGCCTCGGCCTGGCGGCGGGCCCGGGCCTCCTGCTCGGCCTTCGCCTTCGCGTCGGCGCGCGCCTTCGCGTCGGCGACCTTGCGGCGCTCGTCCGCCTTCGCCTTCGCGTCGGCCTTCGTCTTCAGCTCGGCCTCCTGGACCCGGCGCTCGAGCTCGGCCTTCGCTTCGGCCCTGGCCTCGGCCTCCTGCTTCGCCTTGGCGGCGGCCGCGACCCGGTCCGCCTTGGCCTTGGCCTCGACGCGGGCCCGGTCCGCCTCCGCCTTCTCGACCCGCGCGGTCTCCTCGGCTTCCTGGCGGAGCACGGCGCGCTGCGCCTCGGCCTTCGCGGCCTCGGCACGGACGGCTTCGGCCTTCGCGGCTTCGGCACGCGCCGCCTCGGCCCGGGCCGTGTCGGGCCGGCTCGGGGGCGGGGGCGGCGGCGGGGTCTCGACCCTCGCGACCTCCGGCTTCTTCGGGGGCGCCGGGGCGGGCTCGGCCTCGTCGTCTGCGAGCTTCACCTCGGCCGGGCGCTTCGGCGGCGCCGGGGCGTCCTGCTTCGCCTCGCCCGGGTCGCGCTCGACGCGGGTCTCGGCCTGGCGGTCGACGCGCGGCGAGGGGACCGGCTGGACCTTCGCGGCGTTCGTCTCGCCGCGGGTGATCTCCGACATCTGGTTGTCGGTCAGGATCTCGACCGGGATCCCCTCCTGGGCCTCCGGCAGCTTCGCGGCCGTGAACGCCACGAGCCCGGCGGCCAGCAGGGCGCCATGCGCGACCGCAGACACCCAGACGCCGGGATTCGTGCGCGGGTTCAGGCCCGGCTTATTGAGATCGGAGCGGGGTCTCACGGGCCGGCCGGCGCCTACCTGGCGTCCGGCTCGGTGACGAGCGCGACGCGCCGGAAGCCGCCGCTCGTCACGATCGACATGACCTGCGCGACCCGGCCGTAATCGACCCGCTTGTCGCCCCGCACGAAGACGCGCTCCTCCTGGCCCGCCTTCGCCGCGGCGTTCAGCCGGGGCACGATCTCGTCGTCGCGGAGCTCGGCCTCGGCGAGGTAGACCTGGCCCGTCTGCCGGATGGAGAGCATGAGCGGCTTCTGGTCGACGTTCAGCTGCGCCGCCTTGGTCTGCGGCAGGTCGAGGGGCACGCCGACGGTCATCAGCGGCGCCGCGACCATGAAGATGATCAGCAGCACGAGCATGACGTCGATGAACGGCGTCATGTTGATCTCGTTGATCACGTTGCTGCGGCGGCCGCGTCGGCGCCGCCGTCCCCCGCCCGCGCTCGCGCCTGCCTGAGCCATGATCTGTCGGTCTCTGCCTTCAGCCGCCGGCGCTCAGGCCGCTGCCGCGAGCGGCAGCCGCTCGTCGATCTGCCGCGACAGGATCGCCGAGAACTCGTCCGCGAAGCCTTCGAGCCGGCCCTGCTGGCGCGCGACCTCGGCCTGGAGCTTGTTGTAGGCGAGCACGGCCGGGATCGCGGCGAAGAGCCCGATCGCGGTCGCGAACAGCGCCTCCGCGATGCCGGGCGCGACCACGGCGAGGCTCGTGTTCTTGGAGGCCGCGATCGACGTGAAGGCGTTCATGATGCCCCAGACCGTGCCGAAGAGCCCGATATACGGCCCGGCCGACCCGATCGAGGCCAGGAACAGGAGCCGCGAATCGAGCCGCTCGACCTCGCGCTGGATCGTGACGTCGAGCACCTTGTCGATCCGGCGCGACAGGCTCGCGACCTGGCGGCCAGAGCCCTCGAAGGAGCGCTTCCACTCCCGCATCGCGGCGACGAAGATCGCGGCCAGGCCGGAGCCCGGGTTCTCGTGATGCGCGCGGTACAGCTCCTCGAGCGATTGTCCGGACCAGAACTGGTCCTCGAAGGCGTCGGCCATCTTCTTCGTGCGCCGGAACAGGATCGTCTTGTCGATGATGATCGCCCAGCACCAGACGGAGGCCGCGAGCAGCCCGATCAT
>CAXTKM010000286.1:0-4690 GCA_964244795.1 uncultured Enterovirga sp. | reverse complement strand
CTCTGCCTCGCCGTCGCCATCACGCATTGGCTTCAATGAGTCCACACCCTAGAACAGGAAGTCCTCGAGGTCGGCGCTCGGCTCGGGTCCCGCTACCGCCAAGGCGCCGTCGGCTCCGGTCAGGCCGCATCGATCCAGCACGGCGTCGTGGAGCTGCCGCTCGGCCGCCATCGTGTAGGTCGGCCGGATCCGACCGGCCAGGAAGGCGCCCACCCGCTCGGCATCGGCACCGCCGACCGCCGCGATCGGCGCGTCCTCGCCCTCGTCCAGCACCTCGCCGGCACCCAGGATCGCGTCGCTCGTGGCGCCGGCGTTCGAGAACAGGAGACGGGCGTCGTCGATGATGGCGGCGAAGCGGGCGCCGTCGTGCACGAGCTGGTCCAGCGTGTCGGCCAGGCGCTTCGAGCCGCCCCGCATGTGATGGAGCGAGCGCTTGATCGTCTCGTCCAGGACCGCGAGCCGGCCGGGTCCGCCGGGGCGCCGCGTCGTCAGCGCCGCGGTCGCGGCCTGCATGGTGTCGAAGGCCGGGGCGAGACCCTTGGCGTCGTCCGAGATCTGGTCTGACACGGCCTTGAGCTCATGGGCGATGATCACGAGTCCGCGGCCGTCCTGCCCGAGCCGCGACGCCCGCAGGCCGGCATTCATGCCGATCATCACGATGGTCCCGATCGTCTCCGACAGCGTGTCGGCGGTCTGCTGGAACAGCCCGAGGAACGTCGTCAGCGTCGCCGTGACCTCGTCCACGACGGCGCGGGCGACGTTCGAGCGCCCGATCAGGGCCGAGGCCTGAGCGAGCTCGGCTTCGAGCACCGCGAGAACGGACGCCTCCCGGGGATTGTCCGCTCCGTAATGCGAGCGGCTGAGCTCGATCGTGGAGACCGCGTCCTCGCCGAGCAGCCCGAGGGAGCGGTCGATCTCCCGGACGTTCCGGATCAGGGTCGCGGCGGTCTCGCCGAGCTGCAGGGCGACGACCCGGCGCAAGACCGAGACGAGCGCCGTTCGGTCGCCCGCGTCCCAGCCGGCCCAGGCGCTCTCCGGGCCCTCGCCGGCCTCCCGGGCGGCCTCAAGCCCATGCAGGGCGTGTTCGAGGCGCTGGCGGATGCTGTCGCCGGATTGCAGCGCCACGATCGCGTTGCTGACCGCGCCCGTGATGGCGCGGGCCTGCCCGGCGGCCGTGTCGGTCAGGGCGAGGCTCTTCCGCCGGCTGTCCTCGATCTTCCCGAGCGTCCCCTCGAGCTTTCCGGCAAGCGCGACGAGCGTTCCGCCATAGGTGGCCTGGAACTCGTGCTGGCGCGACACCGCCGAGGCCAGGAGGCGCTTCAGGCGATCCTGGTCGCGGATGCACGCCTCGATCGTGCCCCTCGCGTGTTCGATGAGGTCCACGATCTCGTCGCAGAAGTGGCTGAGGCCGGCCTGGCTCGAGGGCACCTGGGCGGCCTCGATCCGGGCGCTGCGGGCGAGCACCGTGACGAGCCGGATGTGGCCCAGAAGCTTGGAGAAGCCGTGCGAGGCCACGACGCCTTCCGCCGCGATGTCGCCGAGAAGCTTCGTCTCGACCGGAAGATCGCTCGAGAACGAGCGCAGATCGTCGACGACGCCCAGGAGGGCGTCGCGCGTCGCGTCCATGTCGCGCCCGACCAGCTCGCCCGAGAGCCCGGTGAGGTGCTGGTTCAGGGCCTCGAAGATCGTCAGGCCCTCGCCGAGCCGGAGGCCGGCGCTGGCGAAGGTCTGGTCGATCTGCCGGGCGCTCCGATCCAGCGACGTCACGAGCGTGGATACGGGTCCGTCCGAGAAATCCAGCGTCACGGTCGGTCCTCACGCGGACAGGTGGGCGCGCAATGCCCTGGTCTAGGCCAGGATGGTTGACGGATCGTCTTCCGGTCGGGACGCATCAGGGCCTCGCGTCCGCGGCGCCCGTCCAGCTCATGATCTCGTGCGGAACCCGGGCGAGGCTGACGGTCCGCTCGGCCGCCCCGAGCTCGATCGCCTCCTTCGGCATGCCGAACACGACGCAGCTCTCCTGGTCCTGCGCGAGCGTCCGGGCACCGGCCTTCCTCATCTCGAGGAGCCCGCGCGCGCCATCGTCGCCCATCCCGGTCATGATGAGGCCGAGCGCGTTCGGACCGGCATATTGCGCCGCCGACCGGAACAGCACGTCGACGGAGGGGCGATGGCGCGAGACCGGCGGCCCGTCCTTGATCGCGACGTGATAGCGCGTCCCGGCGCGCTGGAGCAGCATGTGGCGGTTGCCGGCCGCGATCAGGACACGGCCGCCGTGGACCTCGTCGCCGTCTTCCGCCTCCCGCACCTCCATGGCGCAGATCCCGTTCAGTCGCTTCGCGAAGGCCGCCGTGAACTTCTCGGGCATGTGCTGGACCACCACGATCCCGGGACACTGCGCCGGCATGGCCTGCAGGACCTCGCGAAGGGTCTCGGTGCCGCCGGTCGAGATGCCGATGCAGACGATCCGGTCGGTGGTGGTCCTGACCCTCGCGGCCACCGGGGGCGGCATCATCACGTCGGCCGTCAGCTTCTTCTCGACCTCGCGCCGCGGCTCGCGCGCCCTCACCTTCGCCAACGCCGCCGCCTTGACCGCGAGTCGGAGGCGGTCCGCCGTCTCGACGAGCGCGTTGCGGGTGTCGATCCGGGGTTTCGGCAGGATGTCGACGGCGCCGGCCTCGAGCGCGTCGAACAGCGCCTGCGAGCCCTTCTCCGTCAGGGTCGAGCAGATGATCACCGGGATCGGGCGCTGCGCCATGATCTTGCGGAGGAACGTCAGCCCGTCCATGCCCGGCATCTCGATGTCGAGGATGATCACGTCCGGAAGCCCGTCCTGCATCCTGCGGGCGGCCGCGAAGGCATCGGGCGCGGCTCCCATCACCTCGAAGGCCGGATCGTCGGCCAGGATCGAGCTCAGGACCTGACGGACCGAGGCGGAATCGTCGACGATGAGGACCCGGATGGGCGCGCGGCTCATGCCGACCTCCTGAGCGCGACCGCGGGCGTCTGGTAGACCGTGGAGCCGACCGACTGGATCCCGTCGATGCCGCTTCCGGCCATCGACTCGGAATGGCCCAGCATCAGGTAGCCGCCCGGCCGCAGGTGCGAGACCAGCCGCGAGATCACCGCGTTCTGCGTCGGGTTGTCGAAGTAGATCAGCACGTTCCGACAGAAGATGACGTCGATGTCGCGATCGATCGGGTATTGCGGGTCCATCAGGTTCATGTGCTCGAATTGGACCTTGCGGCGGAGCTGCGCCGCGATCCTGACCGTCTGGGCGGTGCCGTCCTTGGCGACGAGCACGTAGCGCTGGCGCATCGGGGCCGGGACGGGCGCCACGAAATCGGCGGGATAGATGCCGGCGCGCGCCGTCGCGACGACCTCGGTCGAGACGTCCGTCCCGAGGATCGCGAAGCGGACAGGGTGGCCGGAATCGACCATGTCCTGGAGCACCATGGCGATCGTGTAGGCCTCGGCGCCGGTCGATGACGCGGCGCTCCAGACCTTGAGGTCGGTGGGCGTGCGGCCCCGGGCTCGCACGAGGCTCGGCACCGCGACGTCGCGCAGGAAGGTGAAATGGCTCGGCTCGCGGAAGAAGTCGGTCTTGTTCGTGGTGACGCAATCGATCAGGTGGACGAGCTCGGAATCGAGCCCGCCTCGCTCGAACAGATGCGCGCCGTAGGCCGACAGGTTCGCGAGGCCCAGCGTCCGGACGCGTTTCCGCAGCCGTCCCTCGACCATCGTGCGCTTCGAGGCCGGCAGTTGAATGCCGACGGAGCGCAGGACGATCTCGGCGACGGACCGGTAGTGGCGTTCGCTCAGACGGTCGGCGACATCGCTTCCTGGCGCGTTCATCGTCTCAGGCTGCCTGATCGTTGGCTGTGTCGTCGAGGAGGAGGGTTCCGTCGGCTTCCATGAGGCGTTCGAGGTCGAACACGACGATGAAGCTGTCTCCCTTTCGTCCGATTCCGGCGATGTAGCTGGACCTCCACCGGCCTCCGACGTCGGGGGCGGGGTCGGTCCGGTCGCCGTCGAGGCCTGTGACCTCGATGACCCGGTCGGCCACGAAGCCGACGCCCCGCATGAGGCCCCGGACGGGGACGTCGAGGATGATGATCCGGGTCGCCTCGGTCGCGGGCACCGGTGTCAGACCGAGCTTGGTCCGGAGGTCGATGACCGGATAGCCGGTGCCCCGGACGTCGATCATGCCGAGCATGAAGTCGGGGGCGTGGGGCAGCCTCGCGATCGGCCGCATGTCCAGGATCTCGCGGACATGGCCGATGTCGATCCCGAACAGCTCCCGGCCGAGGCCGAGGGTCAGGTATTGGGCGGTGTCGGCCATGACGGCCTCCGTCGGGGGTGGCGGGAGAGGCGATGCGTCCCGGGCGGCCGGCTCCGCGCGTCGCGAAGCGGGCCGCCCTGTCGGTGTCAGGCGCGGCGGTAGCCGGCGTCGTCGCCCTCGTCGGCCCCGTCCATGGCGAAGGCGAAGCCGCCGTTCGCGACCTTCTTCGCGGCGGCCGGCCGAACGATCGGCTCGGCCCGCCTCGGCTTCGCGACGGCCGCCATGACGGAGGCTTTTCCGCGGAGCTGCCGCACGGCCGTGTCGATGCCTGCGGCCTTCGGGGGCGCCGCGGCGTCCCTCGCGTCGAGGCGGAAGAAGGCGATCGTCGCCTGCAGGGTCTCGGCCTGG
>CAXTKM010000285.1:0-4705 GCA_964244795.1 uncultured Enterovirga sp. | reverse complement strand
CGGGCAGGACGGAATCAGATTCGGGCCGTACACCGCAATGGGGACAGGCCCTAGATCGGGATGGCCGGGACGAGCCCGGCTATGACACGAAGAATTCGAGAAGCCCGTCAGGCGGCCTTCGCCGAGCGCAGCTCCGACCAGATCGCCGACAGCGCATGCACCAGGTGATCGATGTCCTGGTCGCTGTGCATCGGAGACGGCGTGATCCGCAGCCGCTCGGTCCCGCGCGGCACGGTCGGGTAGTTGATCGGCTGGACGTAGACCCCGTAGGCGGACAGCAGGATATCGGAGATGTCCTTGCAGAGCACCGGGTCGCCGACCATCACGGGCACGATGTGGCTGTCGTTCGGGAGATGCGGGATGCCGGCCTCGTCGAGACGCCGGCGGACCTCGGCGACGCGCTCGGCCTGTGCCTCGCGCTCGGCCGAGCTCGCCTTGAGGTGCCGCACGGAGGCGAGCGCACCGGCCGCGACAGAGGGCGGGAGCGCGGTCGTGAAGATGAAGCCGGACGCGAAGGAGCGCACGAAGTCGCAGAGCGCGGCCGAGGCCGCGATGTAGCCGCCGACGACCCCGAACCCCTTCGCGAGCGTGCCCTCGATGACGGTGAGGCGGTGCGACAGCCCTTCCCGGTCCGCGATCCCGCCGCCGCGCGGCCCGTACAGGCCGACGGCATGGACCTCGTCGAGATAGGTCATCGCGCCATAGCGATCGGCGACGTCGCAGATCTCCGCGATCGGCGCGATGTCCCCATCCATCGAGTAGACCGATTCGAACGCGATCAGCTTCGGCCGGTTCGGATCGATCGTGGCGAGCTGGCGGGCGAGGTCCTGCGGGTCGTTATGCGCGAAGATGCGGGTCTCGGCCCGGGAATGCCGGATGCCCTCGATCATGGAGGCGTGGTTCAGGGCGTCCGACAGCACGACGCAGCCCGGCATCCGGGCCGCGAGGCAGGACAGGCTCGCCCAGTTCGACACGTATCCGGACGTGAAGAGAAGCGCGCCCTCCTTGCCGTGCAGATCGGCCAGCTCGTGCTCGAGGAGGACGTGGGTGTGGTTCGTGCCGGAGATGTTGCGGGTCCCGCCGGCGCCGGCACCGCAGCGGTCGAGCGCCTCGTGCATGGCCGCGATCACGGTCGGGTGCTGGCCCATGCCGAGATAGTCGTTGGAGCACCAGACGGTGACGGGCGCAGCCCCGCCCTCGCCCCGATGCGTCGCCGACGGGAAGGCGCCGGCACGGCGCTCGAGATTGGCGAAGACCCGGTATCGGCCTTCCCGACGCAGGACGTCGAGCTGCTTCTTGAAGAAGGCTTCGTAGTTCATGGCCGTCTCCTCGCCCGTTCCTCAGGTCGCAGCGCGACCGTCCTGATCTCTCTCAACGACAGCACCTGCGCCGGCCCCGCCGCGCCCGGCAGGGCGGCGGCGCCCGGCACGGCCGGGGCGTGCGGCTCGAGGCGAACCACCGTCGCGAACCCGGTCGGGACTTTGGCATCCGGCTCGCCGGCATCGGCGGCCGGTTCGCGGGACGCGAGGCCCCAGGTCCAGAGCGCCTCGACCGGGAGCGGAAGCACCAGGAACCAGTGCTCGAGGAGCGCCAGCGCCACGAGGGTCGCGAGCAGGACCGGCCCGGTCGCGGCGACCGGTCCGGTCGCGGCATCGGGGGCGCCGGCCCATTGCACGAGCATCACGAGCGCGACCGTGCTGGCCGTGACCGAGACGGGAAAGAGCAGGTTCATCGGCTTCCTGGCGAAGAAGCTCTTCAAATAGGCGAGCTGGGCCGGGAGGAACCCTTCAGTGAGGTTCGGCACGCCCAGGAACACGTTCAGCTTCGCGCTGACCCGCATCACGAACAGGACCCCGAAGGTCCAGGGGCCGGTCTGGTTCGGCGCGCCCGCGGTCACGGCCACGGCCGCCAGGCCGGACGCGATCAGGGCGAGCTCGTGGTAGAGGATGGCCCGGATCGCGTATCCGGCCCTCGCCCAGGCCCCGATCCCGGCCGGACAGGACGCCCGCCACGGCCCGGTGACCCAGCCGGTGAGGAACAGGATCTCCTGCGCGCCCCAGAGCCCGATCGCCCCCGTGAAGGCGAGGTAGACGCCCGTCGTGCCGGCGTCCCCTGCCGTCGCGGCGATTCCCGCGAGCGAGCCGGTCGAGAGGACGAGGCTCCCGGCCAGGACCGCGCGCGGCGCCCGGTCGGCGAACCCGACAGCGTAGAGCGCAGCCCCCGTCGAGGCCCACCAGACGAAGAGGCCGAACAGGATCGGGAGAAGGATGTCCGGCACGGCCCTAGGACCCTGTCACCAGGCCGGCGCGAGCCGAGCGTCCGCCGGCAGCGCGTTCGGCTTCGAGGGGATCGCGTAGAGCCGCAGGAAGGCCGCGCCGGCCGCGGCCGTGAAGCCGATCCGCTTCAGATGGCCCACGACGCCGCCCTGCCGCTTCGCGTCGGCGATCCCGTCCGAGATCCGCGACAGGCGCTCCAGCGTCGGCAGGAAGGCCGGATGGTCGATGTCGATCGTGAGCGGGAACACCTGCTGCGAGATCTCGGAGGTGATCCGGAACACCCGCATGTCGTATTCCGTCGGGTCCATGCCGAGCGCCTTGTGGAACTCGGGCCGCATGTGGTCGCGCACGTACATCGTGGCGAAGACCGCGAGCAGGAAGAACTTGATCCAGAGCTTGTTGCGGCCCTCGAGCAGCGTCGGGTCCGACCGCATCAGGAGCGCGAAGGCCTCGCCGTGCCGGAACTCGTCGTTGCACCACTTCTCGAACCACTTGAAGATCGGATGGAACATCCGGTCCGGGTGACGCTCGAGCTGGCGATAGATCGTGATGTAGCGGGCGTAGCCGATCTTCTCGGACAGGTAGGTCGCGTAGAAGATGAACTTCGGCCTGAAGTAGGTGTACTTCTTGGCCCGGGTCAGGAAGCCGAGATCGACCCCGATGCCGTGATCCTTCAGCGTCTCGTTGATGAAGCCGGCATGACGGGCCTCGTCGCGGCTCATGTAGGTGAACAGGTCGCGGATATCCTTGTTCGTGATCCGCTTCTTGATCTCGGAATAGAGGACGCAGCCCGAGAACTCGGCTGTCAGCGACGAGACCAGGAAATCGAGGACCTCCTTCCGGAGCGCCTCCGGCATCTGGGCGAGATCGATGTGGAGGTCGGGGCTCTTCTTGAAATGCCCCTTGTTCGGATCGTCGCGCATCTCCTTGATGAGCGCGTCCCATTGCGCCCGGACCCGGCCCACGTCGAGCCGGTCCATGGCCGCGAAATCCGTCGTGTAGAAGCGCGGGCTGAGGATCGTGTCCTCGGTCGCCTCGCGGGTGGATGCGTTCGGGGCCATGCCGCCCTCGGCCGATGCGATCATGACTTCCTCCCGGGCGAGAAGCTGACCTCGAAGAGTTCGGTCAGCTCCAGATAACCCTCGAACCGTGCCTTGATCCGCTGCAGAGGCCCCGCCCTGACCAGGGTCGCCCGGCAGTGGATCGTCATCTTCTCGCCGAATGGAATCCGGCCCGGGGCCCCGTGCACGATCACCTCGTCGCCCGGATCGGCCGCGACGCCCTCGAGATCCACGTGCGCGTGGAGGCTCTCCGCCGTCTGCTCGATCTCGACCGTACAGGGCACCTCGATCCTCTGTCTCGTACCGAACACGCCGAACCTCACATCGCCTTGCGGGCCGCATCCATGATGGCCGCGAAAGCCCCGACATTTGAACGACCGAAGGCGTCCAGGTCCACCCGTCGCTTCGTCGCGGGGTCCTCGAGGATGAGGCGTCCGTCCGTGAGCCGGCTCAGGCGGAACGGCGGCTCGGCCCCGATCTTCTCGCGCTTGCGCTCGCGAACCAGCCCCCTGACCGTCCCGCGAACGAAGTGGTTCGACTGCGGGGCCAGGGTGTCGACGACGCGTCCATCCTCCGCCGCCCGCACCAGGACCGCGCCGTTCGGCGCATCCTCGAAGCGGAGCTCGCGCGCCTCGGCGACCGCGCCGGGCGGCACGACCACCTTGCCGACGCCGAGGACGCGACCGGTGATCGCGGCCACCATCGCCAAGGCGATGAGCGCGGCCGCGCCGATCAGGGCGCCGCGCGGAAAGTTGTCCTTGTAGCCGGTCGCGGTCATGTCGTCCTGTCCTCAAGCGGCCTGCGACGGGAGGGCGTCCCCGACGGGGCCGGGCACCATGTCGGCCCGGGCCGCGGCGGCGCGGCCGAGCGGTCCGGATCCGAGCGCCCGGGCCAGGATCGTCGCGACCTGGGCGGCGTCCGGGACCACCCGAAGCATGGGTTCGGGTCGCCCGAGGCGCCACGGACGGGCATGCGGCCAGAGCACCGGATAGGCGATCCGCCCCGTCCCTCCGAACGCGATCGGGATGTCGCCGGTGCCGTCCTGGCGCGTCAACAGCCCCGCCCCCTTCACGACGGCGTGGGGCAGGTTCAGCGTGACCGGCCAGGCGACCCCGATCCGCATCACGGTCCGGCGCGTCGTGATGGTGTAGACCGTGCTTCGGGCGACCAGGATGGCGTAGACCCGAAGCAACGCCGTCACGGCGAGCCAGGCCGCCCCGACGAAGCCGAGCGAGATCGCGATCGAGGCCAAGGATCGGCCCTGGCCCCAATGGACGGCCCCGACCAGGATCGCGGCGCCCGCGAAATAGAGGCCGATCAGGCGCGTGTGCAGGACGGTCCTGGCGAAGGCGGAGGTCGGCGGGGCGC
>CAXTKM010000284.1:2593-4738 GCA_964244795.1 uncultured Enterovirga sp. | reverse complement strand
GCACCCGTAGCTCAGCTGGATAGAGCGCTGCCCTCCGAAGGCAGAGGTCACACGTTCGAATCGTGTCGGGTGCGCCATTTCCGTCCAAGGCAGCGCGTGATCACGGGGGCGTATCGCTCCGGTTCGGCGCCTCGTCGACGCGAGGGCGATAGCCAGAGCGGCGGTAGAACCCCACGCCGCCGGATGGGGCGCCGACGTTGCCGGCGGCGTCCGTGAAGACCAAGCGCCCATCTGCCAGCGCGGGCGACGTGAAGGACCACGGGCCGGCATCATCGGCGACGACCATGCCGGCCGGCACGCCGTTCCGCGGCACCCTTACCGTCGACGATGCCTCGGCGGTCCCGGACAGCGTCGGCGCCGTGTCGCGCATGATCCCTCGATTCGCGGAGCGCGGTTTCTTGGCGGCCGCCGGGCTGCGTCAACCACCCGTCGCCGACTCCACGAGGTCGCCGCCTCAGATCACGAGGCTGCCGTCCGCGAAGGTGCTGCGGCCCTCGACGGCCCCGAACGTGAGGTAGTGAACCAGGGGATCGACGCCGGCCGCCGCGACGTCGGGATTGGCTGCGAGATAGGAGGAGGTGTCGAAGGCTCCGGATGGGTCCCGGCCCTCCCGGAACCCGGTCGCGTGGTAATGCTCGAGCGGGTTGACGCCTGCGGCCCTGACGTCGCCGTACTGCTGAAGATAGGCCGACGTATCGAACAGGGCGTTCGGGTCCCGGCCCTCGCGCCAGCCGTACTGATTGAAGTGTGACTGGGGATCGATTCCCGATCGGGCCACATCCTCGTTCGAGAGGAGATAGAACTCCCGATCGAAGCCTGTCGCGCCGATCGTGCTGCGGGGCCCGATCGCGGGCCCGACCGTCCGGCCTTCGGCCTGTCCGAACAGCAGGTAATGCTCGAGCGGATTGACGCCGGCGGCCGCCACGTCGGGGTTCCTCGCGAGATAGCTCTCGTCGTCGAAGGACGGACCGGGATCGCGACCCTCCCGCCACCCGGCGAGGTAGTAGTGCTCGAGCGGATTGACCCCGGCCCGTGCCACGTCGGGGTTCGCGGCCAGGTAGGCGGTGGTGTCGAAGAAGGCGTTCGGGTCGCGGCCCTCCCGGATGCCGAACTGGCCGTAGTGCAACTGCGCGTCGACCCCGGCCGCGTACACGTCCGGATTGCTCGCGTAGTAAAAAAGGTCGTCCACGAGGGCGCCGAGGCCACCGCCTTGGTACTGCTTGATGACACCGTCGCTGAAGGCGAAGTTCTCGACATTCCGGACGACGTCGCGTCCGTCGGGCCCGGTGAACACGTAGCCGTTGTCGCCGCGCGTCACGGTGACGGCGGAGAAGGGCTGGTTGACCAGGAGGGTGTCCGAACCCGCGCCGCCATCGATCAGGTCGTTGCCGGCCGTTCCGGTCAGGAGGTTCGAGCCGGACGTCCCGGTGACGGGATTGGCCTGCGTGACGAAGTCGAGCTGGTCGATCGACAGGCCGCCGAACCCGTTCCCGGCCGCGTCCTTGAACGCGCCCGCCGCCACGAGCACGTCGTATCCGGCCCCGCCCCGAAGGTCGGCCAAGGGATTGATGGTCACGGTCTGACCGGCGACCTGGACCTGGCTCGCGTCCGCGACGGAGATGCTCCGCACGTCGCCCGCGCCGTCGGTGATCGTGAGCGATCCCGCGCCGATCTGGACGGCCTCGCTGAAGGTCAGCACGATCGAGGCCGCGACCGCGACCGCGACCGCGTTGTCAGCGGGCGACGACGAGACGAGCCGGGGCGCGACCTCGTCGAGGTCGCTCACGGTGACCGCGACGGTCTGGTTCGCGGCGTTGCCGACGCTGTCGGTCGCCCGGACCACGAGGTCGTAGACGTTGTTCCGGCCGACGTCCGTCGGGGTCTCGAAGTCGGGCGCGGCCGAGAACGTGAGGGCGCCCGTCGCGGCGTTCAGGGTGAAGCGCGCGGCGTCCGGCCCGCCCGCGATCGCGAAGGTGACCGGGACCGAGGGATCGCTCGCCGCGACCGTGCCGACCGCCGTCGCGTTCTCCCGGACCGTGAAGGCGGCGGGCGAGGTGATCGCGGGCGCGACCTCGTCGAGGTCGCTCACAGTGACCGCGACGGTCTGGTTCGCGGCGTTGCCGACGCTGTCGGTCGCCCGGACCA
>CAXTKM010000284.1:0-2493 GCA_964244795.1 uncultured Enterovirga sp. | reverse complement strand
ACCGCCGTCGCGTTCTCCCGGACCGTGAAGGCGGCGGGCGAGGTGATCGCGGGCGGCGTCGCATCCGCCGCCGGAGAGGCCGGGATCGTCCCGTCGATGAAGGCGAAGCTTTCGACGTTGACGATCGTGTCGGTCCCGTCCCCGGCCGCCCCTCGGGTGTCCGTTACCGTGAAGATGCCGTTGGCGCTGGTGATCGTGTAGCTGGCGCGTGCTCCGGTGAAGACGACCGTGTCGGACCCATCGCCACCGTCGACGATGTCGTTCCCGGCGCCCGGCGCGATCCGGTCGTCGCCCGCGAGGGCGTCGATGGTGTCGTTGCCGGCGAGGCTACCCCGGATCGCCCCGAACTTCGCCGTGTAGGCAGCCTGGTCGAGGACGTCGTTGCCCGCCGTCGCGAGCGCGGCGGAGCGCGACAGGAGGAGCGAGGCCACGGACGGGTCGTGGTCGGAGAGCTGGGTCGCGAACTCGGAGTTGATGTGGACGATGTCGAACTGGGTCGATCCGTACACCCCGTTCGAGACGAGGATCTGGTCGAGCTCCTGGGCGTTGCCGTCGAAGTTGTAGGAGTAGCGCTCGCTCTCCGGCAGCTTCTCGGCGAGCTTCCCCAGGACCGGTGTGCCGGGCGCGAACACGCTCGGGGTGCCGTCGGGATTCGCCTGCGTGCGGACGAGCTGGCCGGTGATGAGGTCGATCACCGGGAAGAACTGGAAGTCGTTGAAATCGCCGAGCGCGACGATCTTGTCGTCGGTCGCCGAGGCATTGCCGAGAATGCCGTCGACATACTGGTTGACGGTCTCAGCCTGGCCCTCGCGCTCGTTGCTGCCGCCCGAGGATTGCGCCGCGCCGTTCAGCGGATCGGCGTAGAGCGGCAGCTCGAGGAGCGAGCCGAGGAGCGGTGCCGAGCCGCCCTTCGACGACAGATGGTTGTCGATCGTCCAGAACGAGCCGCCCTGCTGGTCGGTGTAGCCGGCCGGCGCCCATTCGATCGGCAGCGACTTGCGGGTCGCGGCGAAGTCGGGATTGCCCTGGCCGATCTGGTTCGCGGTCGGGGCCTCCTGCACCTTGACCCCGTTCGCGTCGCTGATGAGGGTCGTGAGCCCGTTGCGGGCCGTCGGGGTCACGGCGTCCGCGAGGTACAGGTAGGCGACCCGCTGGTTGCCGCCCGGGATCCCGCCGACCGTGTCGTCGACCGGGAGCGAGTCGATCGCGGTGTAGCGCGGGCCGCCCCGCGCCACGATCGCGTCGATGAGCTGGGTCAGCGTGGTCGAGGCGCTCACGACGGCGCTGTTCGTCGCGCCGTCGTTGTCCAGCACCTCCTGGAGGGCGATGATCTCCGGCCTCGCGAGATTGTTGATGATCGCGTCGGCGAGCCCATCGAATTTCGATTGCGGCGTCGCGACGCCGTCGACGGGCTGGCCGACGGGCGCGAGGTTCTCGACGTTGAAGCTCGCGACCCGGACGCGGTCGAGATCGGCCGCGATCGTCGTCGTCTCGCGGACGATCGTGCTCGGCGCGACCACCTGGACGGCGGTCGAGGGGTTGAGGTCGTAGAAGCCGAATTCGTAGCTCAGCACGCCCGTGATGTCGCCGAGCCGGTCGCCCGTCGCGGTGAGGACCGGGGTCGAGCCGCCGTTGGCGCGGTCGTCGATCTGCAGCCGCTCGGGGTTGAAGTCGAAGATCTTGTCGGCGGGCTGGACGGTGCCCGGCGTCGTGTCGCTGATCGTCAGCCCGCCGCGGCTGTTCACCGACGGGTTGTCGCCCACGTCGTAGCGGACCACGATCTCGTTGAAAGCGCTCCGGAAAGGTCCGGTCGCGACAGCGTTCTTGACCGTGACCAGCATGCCCTCGAGCGACTCGTAGAAGTCGGTGCCCTGGGTGGCCGGGTCGTAGGTGCCGGTCACGTCGTCGTCGCCGAGGCTCACGGTCGGGGGCTTGCGGGTGCCGTTGGTCCCGTCGCCGAGCACGGTCGCGACCGGCTGGAGAGCCGCGACGCCGAGGTCGGTGATCGTCGGATTCGTGATCTCCGTGAGGCTGAGGTCGGTCGCCCGCCCGCTGCCCTTGAACTCGGTGACCATGCCGGCGACCTGGACCTGGCGCCCGACCGTCACGGTCGGGGCCGTGTTCGTGAAGACGAAGATGCCATCCGACGTGTTGGCGTCGCCGTCGCCGGCCGCGTCCTGGATGTGGAAGCCGTTCGAGAAGATCGAGGTGACGACGCCCGTCGTGGTGACCGTCTGGCCCGCGAAGGCCGAGACGTGGCTCGCGCCCTGGATCGCGAAGATGCGCGTGATCGCGGGACCTGCGGCGTCGTCGTCCAGGATCGTCCCCTGCGCGCTGGCCGTCGTGATCGTGGCGCCCCCGGTCGGACCGGAAAGCGTGACCGCGAAGGTCTCGTTCGGCTCGGCCACCGCATCGCCGGCGACGGTCACCGTCACGACCTTCGTGGTCTCGTTCGCCGCGAAGGACACCGTTCCGGTCGGCAAGGCGCCGCCG
>CAXTKM010000283.1:3845-4754 GCA_964244795.1 uncultured Enterovirga sp. | reverse complement strand
TCAGCGTCTTCGGCACGCCGCCGTTGACGTTGTAGTGGCTCATCTGGTCGCCGACCCCGTAGGTGCACCAGCCGAGCGCGAGCTCCGAGAGGTCGCCCGTCCCGATCACGATGCCGCCGTGCCGGTTCGCGAGGCGGAACAGGTAGTCGGTCCGGAGCCCCGCCTGCACGTTCTCGAAGGTCGTGTCGTAGACGGGCTCGCCCGTCGCGTAGGGGTGGCCGATATCGGCCAGCATCAGGCGGGCGGCGGGCCGGATGTCGAGCTCGTCCGCCGTGACGCCGAGCGCCGTCATCAGCCGGAGCGCGTTCGTCTTCGTGTCCGGCGAGGTGCCGAACCCCGGCATCGTGTAGGCGAGGATGCCGGTCCGGGGGAGGCCGAGCCGGTCGAAGGCCTTCGCGGTGACGACGAGCGCCTGGGTCGAATCGAGCCCGCCCGAGACCCCGATCACGACCCGCTTCGTCCCGGTCGCCCGGAGCCGCTGCTCGAGACCCGCGACCTGGATCTCGTAGCCCTCGTAGCAATCCTGCTCGAGGCGGGCGGGATCGGACGGCACGAAGGGGAAGCGCTCGACGGCGCGCGCGAGCCCAATGTCGCCCGTCGGCGGATCGAGCCGGAACGAGAGCGTCCTGTAGGGGCGCGCGCCGGGCCGGGCGCGCCGGTTGTCGTCGAAGGTGCCCATGGAGGCGCGCTCGAGGCGGATCAGGTCGAGATCGATGTCGGCCGGCGTCACCACCTCGCCCGGCGCGAAGCGCAGGCCCTCTGCGAGGCGGACGCCGCATTCGAAGACGCTCGTCTGCCCGTCCCAGGCGAGGTCGGTCGTCGATTCGCCGGCGCCGCCCGCCGCATACACGTAGGCCGCGAGGCACCGCATCGAGGCGGACTGGCACAGGAGGCCGCGCGACCGGGCCC
>CAXTKM010000283.1:0-3835 GCA_964244795.1 uncultured Enterovirga sp. | reverse complement strand
GGCCGATGGTGATCGGGCTGCCGGACAGGTTCGCGATGACGGTCGCGCCCGCGAGCGCGGCCTCGGCGGAGGGCGGGAGCGGGATCCACATGTCCTCGCAGATCTCGACCCCGAGCACGAGGCCGGGCACGTCGTCCGCGGCGAAGAGGAGGTCCGTTCCGAAGGGCGCCGCGATCCCGCCGGCCCGGATGTCGCCCGACGGCGCCCCCTCCCCGGACGCGAAGTGACGGCCCTCGTAGAACTCGCGGTAGGTCGGCAGGTAGGTCTTCGGCACGACGCCGAGGAGCCGGCCGCGATGGACGACGCAAGCCGTGTTGTAGAGGCGCGCACCGTGCCGGAGCGGGGCGCCGACGACCAGGACCGGCAGGAGGTCCCGAGAGGCCGCGACCACGCGGGCGAGCGCGACCTCGACGGTGTCGAGCAGCACGTCCTGGAGGAGCAGGTCCTCGATCGCGTAACCGGACAGGCAGAGCTCGGGGAAGATCGCGACCGCGACGCCCCCTTCGCCGCAGCGCCTCGCCGCCGCGAGGATCGCCTCGGCGTTCGCGGCCGGGTCCGCGACGCTGGACCGGATCACGCAGGCCGCCACACGGGCGAAGCCGTGGCGATAGATCGACGTGAACGAGGGAGCGGTGGGCTCGGTCATGCCGGCAGTATCGGACATCCAGGCCTCCACGCGAAGACCTGACACGAGGGACTCACCGTCCGGTCATCGCCTCGTCGAGAAGCGCGAGGGCGGCGACCGCGAAGCTCTGCATGTTCGCGACCCGGTCCGCGGAGCCCGTCTCGAGCGTCCTCGCGCGCTCCAGACCGCCGTGGACGGCGAGGCAGGAGTGGCCGGCGGCGTCGCCGTAGCGGTTCCCGGTCGGGCCCGCGGCCCCGGTCTCGGCGAGGCCCCAGGTCGCGCCGAACCGGTCGCGGAGCGTGCGGGCGAGCAGCGCCGCATAGGGTTCGGAGGAGGACCGCATCCCGGCCATCGCGCCCGGCGCGATGCCGAGCAGAGCCTCTCGCGCCGTCGCCGTGTAGACGACCGCGCCGCCGAGGAAGAAGCGCGACGCGCCCGGAACGGCGAGCAGCGCCGCCGAGATCAGGCCGCCGGCCGAGGATTCCGCGACCGCGACCGTTTCGCGCCTGCTCGCGAGCCGCTCGCCGACCCGCGCCGCTAGGGTGTCCAGTTCCGTCATGGGCGGCGCCTCCGGTGTCGGACATTGGAATGCGACGTGGGAAGACGACGTGCAAGCGGGTGTTGCGTCTGCCTCCCTCTTTGAGAAGCACGCGCGCGGTCACGAGGGGTTGAACGAAGGCGCGCAGCCTTGCGCCTGCCCACCCAGCGGCTTACCTCGATAGAACAATCAGAGAACGCATATTCATGGACGAAACAGTCGCGCGCAAGCTGCGCGTCCTGGCGGATGCCGCGAAGTACGACGCGTCCTGCGCCTCGTCGGGAGCCCCGAAGCGCTCGGCCGACAAGAACGGCATCGGGTCCACGAACGCGATCGGCATCTGCCATTCCTACACGCCGGACGGGCGCTGCGTCTCGCTGCTCAAGATCCTGCTCACCAACTACTGTCTCTACGACTGCGCCTATTGCGTGAACCGGCGCTCCTCCAACGTCGAGCGCGCCCGCTTCACCGCGAAGGAGATCGTCGATCTCACGATCGGCTTCTACAAACGCAACTATATCGAGGGCCTGTTCCTGTCGTCGGGCATCATCCGGTCGCCCGATTACACGATGGAGCAGATGATCCTGGTCGCGAAGACGCTGCGGCAGGAGCGCGGCTATCGCGGCTACATCCACCTGAAGACGATCCCCGAAGCGAGCCCCTGGCTGATCGAGCAGGCCGGGCTCTGGGCGGACCGGCTGTCCATCAACCTCGAGCTGCCGACCGACGAGGCGCTCGCCCGCTATGCGCCCGAGAAGAAGGCGACGACCATCCGGGCCACGATGGGCCAGATGCACGAGCGCATCGCGCAGGCGAAGGAGGAGCGCCGCACCTTCTCGCCGGCCGGTCAGTCGACGCAGCTCATCGTCGGGGCCGACGACGCGAGCGACGAGGCGGTCCTGCGGACGAGCGCCGGCCTCTACGCGCGCTACGACCTGCGCCGCGTCTACTACTCGGCGTTCAGCCCAATCCCGGACGCGACCGCGGCGCTGCCCCTCAAGCCGCCGCCGCTCCGGCGCGAGAACCGGCTCTACCAGGCCGATTGGCTCTTGCGGCATTACGGCTTCGACGTGGACGAGATCGCGTCCGGCGGCGAGGCAGGGATGCTCGACCTCGACATCGACCCGAAGCTCGCCTGGGCGCTGAAGAACCGGCATCGTTTCCCGGTCGACGTGAACACCGGCCCGCGCGAGATGCTGCTTCGCGTGCCCGGCTTGGGCAAGCGGGCGGTCGACAAGATCGTCGCGGCGCGCCGGCACACGCGGCTCGGGCTCGAGGCGGTGGGCCGGCTGACCGGGACCTTGAAGCGGGCGCGCGCCTTCCTGATCGCGTCCGACCATCATCCGGGCAAGTCGATCGACCGGCTCGACCTCCGGCAGCGGTTGATCCAGCCGGCCGCGCAGCTCAGCCTGTTCTGACCATGTCGCGCATCTCTCCCGTCATTGCGAGGAATGTCAGCGACGAAGCAACCCACGAGCCGGCGTGCGGCCGCTCTGGGTTGCTTCGCTGCGCTCGCAATGACGGTGCGTTCGGAATCGAGCCATGCATCGCGTGACTCTGGCCGACGGCGCCGACCTCGACGGCTTCCGGCGCGCGGTCCGGCGGCTCGTCGCGGCCGAGGTCGCGCCGGACGCGGTGGCCTGGGAGACAGGCGACCAGGACGGACTGTTCGGCCAGGAGCAGGCCGGCGAGGCACCAGCGCTCAGCCTGCCGCGAAAGCTCGCCGAGCTGATCGGCGAGGTCGTGCCGCATCGCGACCCGGAGCGCTACGGCCTCCTCTACGACGTCGTCTGGCGCGTGACGCAGGGCGAGCGCGAGATCCTGGACGTCGCGAGCGATCCGGTGATCCACAGGCTCGACCTGATGGCCCGGGCCGTCCGGCGCGACATCCACAAGATGCACGCCTACGTCCGGTTCCGGAAGATCGAGGGTGCGCCGGACGACGGGCCGGAGCATTTCGCGGCCTGGTTCGAGCCGGACCACTTCATCCTGGAGGCCGCGACGCCGTTCTTCGTCGACCGCTTCCGGTCGATGATCTGGACGATCATCACGCCGCTCGGGTCGGCGCTCTGGGACGGGTCGGACCTCCGCTTCGGCCCCCCCGGCCGGAAGACCGACGGACCGGGCGAGGACGGGTTCGAGGCCGGCTGGACCGGCTACTACGAATCGATCTTCAACCCGGCCCGCATCAACCCGACCCTGATGCGGTCCCACATGGCGAAGAAGTACTGGCACAACCTGCCGGAGGCGGCCTCGATCCCGGCTCTCGTCCGGTCGGCCGGGGCACGCACCTCCGGCATGATCGAGAGGGAGACCACGATGCCGGAGAAGCGCAAGCCCGAAGGCGCGCTGGCCGCGATGCTGGACCAGGCGCCGGCTTCGCTGGACGAACTGAACGCGCTGATCCGGGCGGCGGGGCCGCTCGTGCCGGGCGCGACGCAGGCGGTCGTCGGCGAAGGACCGGCGAATGCCGCGATCGCCTTCGTGGGCGAGCAGCCGGGCGACGAGGAGGACCTGAAGGGCCGACCCTTCGTCGGCCCGGCCGGACGCCTCCTCGACCGGGCCATGGGAGAGGCCGGGCTCGACCGCTCGACCGTGTACCTCACGAATGCCGTGAAGCACTTCAAGTTCGAGCAGCGCGGCAAGCGCCGCATCCACGCGAAGCCGACCGC
>CAXTKM010000282.1:0-4782 GCA_964244795.1 uncultured Enterovirga sp. | reverse complement strand
CTTGAATCACAACCAACCCCGCATGAGAATCCCGAGAGTCCACAGGACCTAGCCCGGGATCGTCGAGAGCGCATGAACAAGTCGCCCGACGCGTTCCGGACGATCAGCGAGGTCGCGGACGACCTCGACATCCCGCAGCATGTCCTGCGGTTCTGGGAGACGCGATTCTCATCGATCCGTCCGCTGAAACGCGGAGGCGGCCGGCGCTACTATCGGCCGGACGATGTCGAGCTCCTGAAGGGCATCCGGCAGCTCCTCTACGGGCAGGGCTACACGATCAAGGGCGTTCAGCGAATCCTGAAGGAGGATGGGCTCCGCTTCGTTCAAGGCGTCGGACGGGGAGAACTCTCCGGCATTCCCGGCCCGGGAGACGATGTCGAGGACCCCGAAGACCTGCTGGCACGCGACCGTTTCGACGCTCCCGGATCGTCCGCGGCGAACGACGACGGGGCGGAGCGTGCGTCCCCATCCTCTACGCGACCGGTCTCGGTGCCACTCGACCGAGGCGCGACGGATCCCGGGCTCGGATCGGCGAACATCGACCGCCTGCGCTCCGCCCTGGACGAGCTGATCGAGTGCCAGCGGGTCCTGCAGGGCGTCAGGCGGGGCTGACCGTCGCCGGGCGGCCTCGCGGGCAGGTCCCTCGAACCGCCGCTCGTCGATCAGCCGCCCTTGATCTCTCCCAGCGTCCGGTCCGGCGTGATCGCCTCGGGGTCCGTGAAGCAGTGCAGGATCGCGGGCTTGCCGGATTCGAGCGCGCGTTCGAAGGCGCCCGCGAACTCCTCCGTGCGCCGGATCGTCTCTCCATGGCCGCCGAAAGCCCGGGCATAGGCGGCGAAGTCGGGGTTCCGAAGCCGGGTCGCCGAGACTCGGCCGGGATAGTCGCGCTCCTGGTGCATCCGGATCGTGCCGTACATCGCGTTGTCGACGATCACGACGACGACCGGGATGTCGTACTGGACGGCCGTCGCGAACTCCTGCCCGTTCATCAGGAAGTCGCCGTCGCCCGCGAAGCAGACGACCAGCCGGTCGGGATGCGTGCGCTTCGCCATGATCGCGGCCGGCGGCCCGTATCCCATCGAGCCGGAGGTCGGCGCGAGGTTCCGTCGCGTGCCGTCGAGCCGCAGGAAGCGATGGACCCAGATCGCGAAGTTGCCCGCCCCGTTCGTGACGATCGCGTCCGCCGGCAGTCGCTCGCGCAGCCAGGTGATCGCCTCGCCGTACTGGAAGTCGCCGGGCAGCCGTCGCGGCGTGCCGCTCCGCTCCAGGTAGTCGGCGCGCGCCTCGGCGCTGCGCTGCCTCCAGCGGATCTCGCGCGGCGGCTGGAGACGTTCGAGCGACGCCGCGAAGGCGGCAGGCGCGGCCTCGATCGCGAGCACCGGCTGATACACCCGGCCGAGCTCGGAGGAGTCCGGATAGACATGGACCAGCGTCTGGCGCGGTACCGGAACGTCGAACAGCGTGTAGGACGAGGACGGCATCTCCGACATGCGGCCACCTACCAGGAGCACGAGGTCGGCCTCCTTGATCCGGGCCGTGAGCTTCGGCCCCGGATTGATCCCGACGTCGCCGGCATAGTTCCGGTGGTCGGCCGGAAAGAGATGCGCGCGCCGGAACGAGGTCCCGACCGGCAGGTCGAAGCGCTCCGCGAATCGGACCACCGCCGCCCGCGCGCGATCCGTCCAGCGCGAGCCGCCGAGGATGACGAAAGGCCGCTCGGCCTCGCCCAGCATGGCCTGGAGCCGATCCATGTCGGCCGGGGCGGGCCAGGGCTCGACGGGCTCGACGCGCGGCGCGTCGGCGGCCGACGAGAGGTCGGTCAACACGTCTTCCGGGAGGGCGATGACCACGGGACCGGGCCGGCCCTGCATCGCGACCCGGAACGCCCGCGCCACGATCTCGGGGATGCGGTCGGCGTGATCGATCTCGGTCGCCAATTTCGCGATCGAGCCGAACACCGCCCGGTAGTCGAGCTCCTGGAAGGCTTCGCGCTCGCGCATCGAACGGTCGACCTGCCCGACGAAGACGATGAGGGGCGTCGAGTCCTGGCGCGCGATGTGGATGCCCGGGCTCGCGTTCGTGGCGCCGGGCCCACGGGTCACGAAGCAGATCCCCGGCCGTCCCGTGAGCTTGCCCTGCGCCTCCGCCATCATGGCGGCGCCGCCCTCGTTGCGGCAGACCAGCACGTCGATCGCGGCGTCGTGCAGCGCATCCAGCACCGCGAGGTAGCTCTCGCCCGGGACGCAGGTCGCCCGTTCGACCCCCTGGGCCACGAGCTGATCGACCAGGATCCGGCCTCCCGTCCGCGAACGCGTCTCGCTCATGCCCTGACCATCCCGATCGCGGCCGCTTCGCTGCGGCGCGCTTCAGGCCTCCTAGACAGGTGCTCGCGCGAAGGCCAGTGCGGCGCCCCGCCTGTCCGAGCTCACCCGCCGCTGCCGCCGCCGCCGCCGGTCCCGGGGCCGCCGAGGTTGCCGGACGCGTTGGGAGTGCTCGGCCCGATGGTGCCGGACCGGCCATAGGGCTGCGAATAGAGATCCGGCCCGCGGCCCGGATAATACGGGGACGAGGCGGCCGGAGATCCACCGAAGCCCGCCGGTGCGCGGCCGCCCGAGCCGCGCCGCGTCTGCGCCTCGGCGGTCGCCGCGAACAGGACGACGAGCACCACCCCGAGAACCGATCCGTACGTCGCGCTCATCACCACCTCCGGCCGCTCTCTCCCGCGAAGCGACGGGGAAGGACGTGCCGAAAACGCCCGACGTCGGATCATTGTTCACCGCTCGCCGCGTCCTCGTTGACGCGGCCGGTGCGCCGTTCGGTCCCGGAGGTTCGGCGCCGATCTTCGCGATGGCGCCGAGCTTGCCTCCGCCCTGAGCTTCCCGTTCGTCCCGAGCTTGCCAACCATCCGCGATCCCGTAAGCCTCGGGTCGCGCGCGCCGCGCGGAGCCGGGTTGACGATGACCGATCACCTTCGCGACGTGTCCAGGCTCGCCGGCGACCTCGTCCGCATCGACAGCCGCTCCTTCGTGTCGAACCTCGCGGTCTCCGACAGGATCGAGGCCGAGCTGTCCGGCTTCGAGATCGAGCGGCTCGACTATCGCGACGATGCCGGAACCGAGAAGCGCGCCCTCGTGGCGCGGCGCGGGCCGCCCGGCGGGATCGCCTTCTCGGGCCACATGGACACGGTGCCCGAGACGGGCTGGCAGGACGATCCCTGGAGCGGGCGGATCGCGGACGGCCTCCTGCACGGCCTCGGCTCGTCCGACATGAAGGGCCAGACGGCGGCCGCGATCGTGGCCGCCCTCGCCCTGCCGCAGACGGTGCCGGTCACGCTGCTGCTGACGACGGACGAGGAGACCACGAAGGGCGGCGCGAAGGCCATCGCCGAGCGCTCGGTGCTCGCGAAGGGGCTCGCCGCGATCCTGGTCGTCGAGCCGACCCTGATGGTGCCGATGCGCGGCCACCGCGCCCACGTGCAGTTCACCGCGACCGCGACCGGGGTCCAGGCCCATTCGTCGACCGGCCAGGGCCGCAACGCGAACTGGGACCTCGTCCCGTTCCTTTCGGAGATGAGGGTGCTGTACGGACGCCTCAGGACCGAGCCCGGCCTGCAGGATCCCGCCTACGATCCCGTCTTCAGCGACTTCAACCTGATCGTCGACAACCACGGCACAGCCGTGAACGTGAACGTCCCGAGGGCGACCGCAACGATAAAATTTCGATATTCCGCGAAGATCGATCCCGGACCGATCGTCGAGACCGTGCGGGAGGCCGCCCGTCGGGCCGGGCTCGCGCTCTCCGAATCCTGGGAGGGCAGGCCGCCGGAGCTCCCGGCGGACCACCCCTTCGTGCGGCTCTGCGCGGATGCGGCCGGAGCCGCGCCGGGTGTCGCCCCCTACGGCACGGATGCGGCGGAGCTGCAGGCGGTGGCGCCCTGCGTCCTCCTCGGCCCGGGCGACATAGCGGTGGCGCACCGCCCGGGCGAGTGCGTCAGCGTCGACGCGCTCGCCCGGGCGGTCCCGGTGTTCATGCGGCTCGCCGCCAAGGTCGCTGGAGGCTGACGCCGTGAGCCGCACCGAGAAGGACAAGATGCTCGCCGGCGAGCTCTACCGGCCCGGCGACGCCGAGATCCAGGCCGATCAGGCCGCGACCAAGGCCTGGCTCGTCCGCTACAACGCGGCCCTTGGGGCTTCGACGGTCGACAGGCGGGCGCTGCTGGCCGAGCGGTTCGGACAGGTGGGGGAGGGCGCGGTCGTCCGTCCGCCGTTCCACTGCGACTTCGGCTACAACATCCGGCTCGGCCGCGACGTGTTCCTGAACTTCAACTGCGTGATCCTCGACGTCGTGGCCGTCACGATCGGCGATGGGACGCAGATCGGTCCCGCGGTCCAGATCTATGCCGCGGACCACCCCCGCGACGGGGAGACACGGCGCAGCGGGGTAGAGTTCGGCCGCTCGGTCCGGATCGGCCGCGACGTGTGGATCGGCGGCGGAGCCATCATCCTGCCGGGGGTCACGATCGGGGACGGGGCCGTCATCGGGGCCGGAAGCGTTGTGACGCGCGACGTTCCCGAAGGCGCGACCGCGCTCGGCAACCCGGCCCGCGTCAAGGACAGGCCCAGCCTCTAGCTGCATGCTGGCTTTTCAGTGAAACGCCAGCATGCAGCTAGGTTCTTGTAAACGCATGCTACTTTCGGGAAACCGGGCTCCACTTTCCCGCAGCATGCTCTAGGTTCTGTGGACACTCATCGCAACCATAGAACGATGGCTGCGATGGTGACG
>CAXTKM010000281.1:0-4881 GCA_964244795.1 uncultured Enterovirga sp. | reverse complement strand
GTCTTGTGCGCCTCGATCACGTCGTCCTGGTAGCTCTGCCACATCCGGAACCACTTCTCCCCGATCTCGGGGGTCGCGGCGCGCGCCTTCGCGAGGTGCTCGGCGCCGGTGATCTCGGAGGTCTCGCCGAAGCAGCCGTAGATCCCATGCGGGATCAGCTTGTCGTACATGTTGCCGACCGTCGGGCAGGAGGCGAGGCCCGTCGTGGTGTCGGATTCGCCGCACTTGGTCGAGACCCAGAGGTCCTGGATCGGGCAGCTCTCGCGCGGCAGCTCGGTCGCCCATTGCAGGAACCGCTTCGCCGCGTAGCTCGCCTTCGCGACGGTCGCGATGTCGCCATGGCCCTCGATCCCGAAGCCGACGACCGGCTTGCCGGTCTTCGCGATGCCCTCGACGACCCGGTTCGTCCACTGGTCCTCGATCCCGATCACCACGACGGCCGCGACGTTCGGGTTCGAGCCGGTGCCGATCAGCGTGCGGAAATGAAGCTCGAGGTCCTCGCCGAACTGGAGCCGGCCATAGGCGTGGGGCAGCGCGAGCGTGCCCTTGATGGTGTTCGCGACCGCCTCGCAGGAGGAGTTCGACAGGTCGTCGAGCGGCAGGATGAGGACGTGGTTCCGGACCCCGACCCGCCCGTTCTCGCGCCGCCAGCCCATGAAGGTCGCGTTCGCGTAATCGGCGGAGGCGCGACCCGAGGGCAGCGCGCCCGTGGTGAACTGGTCCGGCGCACCGCCCGGGAAGGGAGAGGGCATCGGCTGGTCGAGGGTGGCGGTGAGGCTCATGGGTGGTTCGTCCTTATTCTGCAGGCGGGGCGGCCGATCGGAACGGGGGATGGCGCAATGCCAGTCGTGGTGCGTCCTTCGAGACGCGGCCCGCGGCCGCTCCTCAGGATGACGCCCTCAGCGGATCCCACTCCCGGCGTCATGCCGAGGAGCGGCGGAGCCGCGTCTCGAAGCACGCACCGCGCTCACCAGCGCTTCGTCTTGACGTTCTGCGTATGCACGTGCTGCCCGCGCCGGATGTCGGCGACGGCCCGGCCGATGTCCTGGCCGTACTTCCAGATCGTGTCGCCGGACGCGATGTCCCTCAGCGCCACCTTGTGGCCGATCGGGATGTCCTGCTCCGCCGTGAGGCGGAAGTCCGTGTCGTCATGCGTCACGACGCAGAGCATGTCGGTGCCGGCCTTGAGGCCCTCGACCACGACCACGCCGACACTGTCCTTGCCGTCATGCACGAGAAGATGGGGGTGGCTCATCGCGGCTCCTGATCGGCCGTTGCGGGATCGAGCGGTCTTCTATAAGACCGAAGACGTGATCGTCAACCGCCTTCGCCAGGAAACGCCGACGCCTCCCGGCCCATCCCCCGTCGGGTTCCGGCCGCTCTACCGGCAGGTCCGGGACGTGCTCGTCGGCCGGATCGCGAGCGGCGCGTGGCGGGCCGGCGAGGCGATCCCGAGCGAGTTCGAGATCGCGGCCGATCTCGGCACGAGCCAGGGCACCGTCCGCAAGGCGCTGGACGCGATGGCGGCCGAGAACCTCGTCGTGCGGCGGCAGGGCCGGGGCACCTACGTGGCCCGGCACGACGACGCCCGCATCCTGTTCCAGTTCTTCAAGCTCGTGCCGGACCGGGGCGAGCCGCGCTTCCCGGAAAGCCGCGTCCTCTCCTGCGGGGCCGCGCGCGCCGACGCGGCCGAGGCCCGGAACCTCGGCCTGCCGCGCGGCGCCGCGATCGTGCGGCTGGTCCGCGAGCGCTCGCTCGGGGGGCGGGTCGCGATCCTCGAGCGGATCGCGCTGCCGTCGGAGCCGTTCGGGCCGCTCCGCGACGGGCCGGTTCCGAACAACCTCTACGAGCTCTACGCGAACCGGTTCGGGGTCGCGGTGGCCCGGGCCAGCGAACGCCTGAAGGCGGTCGCGGCCGGCCCGGCGGAGGCCTCGAGCCTCGGTGTCCCCGAGGGGACGCCGCTCCTCCTCGTCGACCGGCTCGCGGCCGCGATCGACGGCCGCCCGGTCGAGTGGCGCCTCTCGTCCTGCCGGACGGACGATCTGCATTATCTCTCGGACCTCAAGTAGAGAGACGGACGCTCTCGCCGGACGGCCGACAACGGAAAGAACGCCTCGCAAGGACGGGGTAGACCAGGAAACGTGAAGGAGGTTCTCGCGATGACATCCGTTCGACGCTCGCTCATGGTCGCGGCCGCCCTCGCGGCCGCCTTCGCGGGGCCGGCCCTCGCGGGCCCGGCCTTCGCCCAGGGCTACCCGACGCGGCCCGTCACGATGGTGGTCCCGTTCGCGGCGGGCGGCCCGAGCGACGCGATCGCCCGGCTGCTCGCGCAGTCGATGTCGGCGACGCTCGGCCAGCAGGTGATCATCGAGAACGTCGCGGGCGCCGGCGGGACCGCCGGGGCCGCGCGCGTCGCCCGGGCCGAGCCCGACGGCCAGACGCTGCTGATCCACCACATCGCGCTGCCGGCCGCGGCCTCGCTCTACAAGAACCTGCCCTACGACACGGCACGCGACTTCGAGACGCTCGGGCTCGTCAATCTCGGCCCGATGGTGCTGATCACCCGCAAGGATTACGGCGCCGGCGGCCCGGCCGAGCTCTTCGCGAGGCTCAAGGCCGACGGCCAGAAGACCACGATGGGCCATGCCGGCATCGGGTCGAACGCCCATCTCTGCGGCCTGCTCCTGCAGCAGGCGCTCGGCGTGAAGGTGACCGAGGTCGCCTACCGGGGCACCGGCCCGGCGATGACCGACCTCATGGGCGGGCAGATCGACATGCTGTGCGACCAGTCGACCAACGCCGTGCCGCAGGTCCAGGCCGGGACCGTGAAAGCCTTCGCGGTGACCTCGGCCACGCGCCTCGACGTCCTGCCGTCCGTGCCGACGATGCAGGAGGCCGGCGTGAAAGGCTTCGAGTTCGTCATCTGGCACGGCCTCTACGCCCCGCGCGGCACCCCGGCCGCGACGCTCGCGGCTCTCGGCAGGGCGCTCCGGATCGCGCTCGACGACAAGACGATCCAGGAGCGCTTCGCCGGGTTCGGGACGCAGATCTTCCCCGCGGCCGAGCTGACCGCGGCCGCGCACCGGGCGCGATTCGAGAGGGAGATCGCGACCTGGCGAGAGGTGGTCGCGAAGAGCGGCGTCTCGGTCGGGAACTGACGGGACCGGAGGGAGACGGCCGATGCCGGGATTGTCCGTCCACGCGGTCGACGTTGCCGAGGGGCGGCCCGCGACCGGCCTGCGGGTCGAGGTCTTCGCGCTCGCGCCCGCGCGCCGGCTGATCGCCGAGGGCCGGCTCGGGCCGGGCGGCGCGCTGGATCATCCCGTGACCCGCGAGCGGCTGGAGGCGGGACCCTACGAGGTCCTGTTCGACGTCGGCGCGTTCCTCGGCGAGGCTCGCTTCCTCGACGTCGTGCCGGTCCGGTTCCGGATCACGGATTCCGACCAGCATTATCACCTGCCGCTGAAGTTCACGGCCTGGGGCTATTCGGTGTTTCGAGGGAGCTGAGAGTCATACGCTTTGTCATTCCGGGGCGGCGCAGCCGAGCCCGGAACCCATACACAGGGACGTCTGAAGCACCGACTCCGTGGGCGTCACGATCTCCGGCGTCGACGTTTATGGGTTCCGGGCTCGGCTTCGCCGCCCCGGAATGACACCGCGCCCTCACCCCGCCATCCGGCGGGACAGCCCCGCGGCCCGCTCCATCAGGATCATCAGCGCGACCGTGACCACGATCAGGACGCCGGACGCCGCCGCGATCGTCACGTCGAGGCGGTTCTCGAGGTCCTGCCACATCCGGATCGGCAGCATGTCGGTGTTGGCGTCGCGCAGGAACAGCGAGACCGGGACGTTGTCGAAGCTCGACATGAAGCAGATGAAGCCGCCGGCGAGGATCCCGGGCCGGATCAGCGGCAGCGTCACGCGCCGGAAGGTGTAGAGCCGGGACGCCCCGAGCGAGGTCGAGCTCTCCAGCAGCACCGGGTCCATCTGGGCCAGCGCCGCGACCGTGGTCCGGACCACGTAGGGCACGCAGACGACCGTGTGGCCGATGATCAGCGTCAGCGGCGAGACCGGGATCCCGGCGACGCTGAACAGCATGAGCGCCGAGAGCCCGAAGGCGAGCGCCGGCAGCACGAGCGGCGACATGAACAGGCTGTCGAGGACGCGGGCGGTGAGCGTCCTCGAGCGCGCGACCGCGAGCGAGGCCGCGGTGCCGAGCAGGATCGAGATCCCGGTCGTCCAGAGCGCGACCTCGAGGCTGTTCTTGGCCGCGAACTGGAGCTGCCAGGCGTCGACCAGCGCCTCGTACCATTTCAGCGAGTAGCCGGGCGGCGGGAACCGGAGCGAGAAGCCGCTCGTGAAGGACACGATGAGCACCACGACCGTCGGGGCGACGAGGACCAGCAGGCAGATCCCGGCCAGCAGCAGCACGACGCCGTTGAACGTGAACCAGTCCCAGCCGCGCCTCATCGACCCCCCTCACGCATGGGCGTAGCCGCGCGACAGGCGGCCGGCGAGGTTGAACAGGGTCACGCAGGCCAGCACCGCGACCAGGAAGATGATCGAGATCGCGGCCGCGAAGGGCCAGTTCTGCAGCGTCGAGGCCTGCTGGTAGAGGTACATCGGCATGAACAGCATCTGGCCGCCGCCGATCAGCGACTGGGTGATGAAGGCCGTGATCGCGCCCGCATAGGTGAGGAGACAGCCCGCGACCACGCCCGGCAGGCAGAGCGGCAGCGTCACCTTGAAGAAGGTGCGCCACGACCCGGCCCCCAGGGCGGCCGACGCGTGGGCGAGGTTCGGGTCGATGCGCGACAGGGCCGTGATGAGCGGCAGGACCATGAGCGGCATCTGCACCTGGGCCAGCGCCAGCACGAGGCC
>CAXTKM010000280.1:0-4885 GCA_964244795.1 uncultured Enterovirga sp. | reverse complement strand
TGCTCGACGAGGCCCAGAACACGACCTCGATGCAGATGAAGATGTTCCTGACCCGCCTCGGGCAGGGCTCCCGGATGATCATCAACGGGGATCCGAGCCAGATCGACCTCCCTCCCGGCCAGCGCTCCGGCCTGATCGAGGCGACCCGGATCCTGGAGGGCGTCGAGGGCGTGGCCCGGGTGCAGTTCCGCGACGTCGACGTCGTCCGACACGATCTCGTCCGCCGCATCGTCACCGCCTACGAGACGGCCGGCCGCGATGCCGCCCCGGGCAGTCGAGACGCCGGCCCGGGTGGCCGAGATGCCGCCTCGACGGGGGGCTCGCGGCCATGATCGCGCTCGACATCGAGGTCGAGGCCGAGGGCTGGGACGCCGTGCCGGGCCTCGACGCCCTGTGCCGGCGCGCCGCCGAAGCCGCGCTCGCAGCGCTGCCCGACGGGCCGTCGGGCGATCTCGGGGCGACGCTGCTGCTCGCGGACGACGCGGCTCTGCGTGCGCTGAACCGCGACTTCCGGGGGCAGGACAAGGCGACGAACGTCCTCTCCTTCCCGGCTCCGGCCGGCCCCGCGGTCGCCGGCCGGCCCCGCCACCTGGGCGACCTCGCGCTCGGCTTCGAGACCGTTGCGCGCGAAAGCCTCGACGAGGGCAAGACCCTGGCCGATCACGCGGCCCATCTCGTCGTGCACGGCGTCCTCCACCTGCTCGGGCACGATCACGGCACCGACCGCGAGGCCGACGCGATGGAGGGGATCGAGGTCGCGGCGTTGGCCCGCCTCGGCATACCCGATCCCTACCGCGTCGCGGCCTGACGAATCTCACCCGCACGACGACCATGAGCGACATCGAGCAGCGCCCCGAGCCGACGCCGGAAAGCCTTCGCGAGAGCCCGCGCGAGGGTTGGCTCGAGGGCCTCGTCCGGCGCTTCTCCCATCGCGGACGGGAATCGACCCGCGACGACCTCGAGGAGGTGCTGGCGGAGGCGACCGAGGCCGGCGACCTGTCGCCGCGCGAGCGGCTGATGCTGAAGAACGTGCTCGGCTTCCATCGCATCCGGGTCAGCGACGTCATGGTGCCGCGGGCCGATATCGTGGCGGCGTCGGCCGACATGACGTTGCGCGAGGTGCTGGCCCTGTTCCGGACGGCCGGCCATTCCCGGCTCCCGGCCTATGGCGAGACCCTGGACGAGCCGCTGGGCATGGTCCACATCCGCGATTTCCTGGACCATATCGCGTCGGGTGGCGGGCCGAAGGTCCCGCCGGACGAAGAATCGGGCGACGACGCCCCGCGCGAGAACCTCGCCGGGATCGATCTCGAGGCGACGCTCGCGGCCGCGACGATCCTGCGGCCGGTCCTGTTCGTGCCGCGCTCGATGCCGGCGATCGACCTCCTGGCCAGGATGCAGGCCTCCCGGACCCATATGGCTCTCGTCATCGACGAGTACGGCGGCACGGACGGGCTCTGCTCGATCGAGGACCTGGTCGAGACGGTGGTCGGCGACATCGAGGACGAGCACGACGAGACGGAGCACATGATCGTGCGCGAGGAGGGCGGCGCGCTGCTGGCCGACGCCCGGGCCAGCCTCGAGGAGGTCTCGGAGGCCTTGGGGCAGGACCTCGGGATCGTGGTCGCGTCCGACGAGGTCGACACGCTGGGCGGCCTCATCGTGACCAGCGTCGGCCGCGTGCCCTCCCGGGGCGAGCTGATCGCCGGGCCCGGCGGGCTCGAGTTCGAGGTGCTGGACGCCGATCCGCGCCGGCTGAAGCGGGTCCGGATCCACCGCCGCGCGGCCGGACCCGGCGACGCCCGGCATGCCTCGTTCTCGGCGCCTCCCGACACCCCTCCGCCCGCCCCGGGGGCGCCCGGTTGATCCGGGCCGCAGCCTACGGGGTCATCCTGGCTGAAGGCTGGACACGGCCGCTGATCGCGATCGGGGCCGGTGCGCTCGGCGCGCTCGCGATGCCGCCCTTCGGGGTCTGGCCGGCCCTCGCGGCCTCGCTCGCGACCGCGGTCTGGCTGATCGACGGCGCCGGGGCGGGACGTCGCCATCGCGGGATCGCGACGCTCGGCCGGGCCGCGACCGCGGGCTGGCTCTGGGGCTTCGGCTATTTCGTGGCCGGCCTGTGGTGGCTCGGCTCGGCGTTCCTGGTCGAGGCGGACGTCTTCGCCTGGCTCTTGCCGGTCGGGGTCCTCGGATTGCCGGCCGTGCTCGCCGTCTTCCCGGCCTTCGGGTTCGCGCTCGCCCGGGCGCTCTGGTCGCCGGGCTGGCCACGGCTCTTCGCCTTCGCGTTCGGGCTCGCCGTGTCGGAATGGTTGCGCGGCCACCTCCTCACCGGGTTTCCCTGGAACGCGCCCGGGCTCGCGCTCGGGCAGGACGCGTGGCTGATGCAATCCGCCTCGCTCGTCGGGATGGCGGGCCTCACCGCGATCGCGGCGCTGGTGCTCGCGACGCCGGCCGCCCTCGGCACGGGCGAGGGCGCGGGCGGGCGCTACGGTCCGGTCGCGGCCGGCGCCCTCGCGCTCGCCCTCATGGCCGCGTTCGGAGCCTGGCGCCTCCCGGCCGGGCCGGTTCCGATGGTTGCCGGCGTCAAGCTCCGCATCATGCAGCCGAACCTCTCGCAGGATGCGAAATTCAGGCCCGCGAACGGGCCGGACATCCTGAGGCGCTACCTCGCGCTGAGCGACCGCTCCGCCTCGCCGGACCGGACCGGGCTCGCCGACGTCACCCATCTCGTCTGGCCTGAATCGGCCTTCCCGTTCCTGCTCCACCGCGAGCCGAACGCCCTGGCCGCGATCGCAGGCGCATTGGGAGGCGGCACGGTGCTGATCACCGGCGCGGCCCGGCAGGGCGAGGGGCTGCCCGGAGAGGAGGCGGGGCGCTTCTACAACGCGATCCAGGCGGTCGGCCCGGACGGCGCCATCACGGCGACCTACGACAAGGTCCACCTCGTGCCGTTCGGCGAGTACGTCCCGGGCGCCCTCGACACGGCCCTGCGCCGGATCGGCATTCGCGAATTCGTGAGCATCCCCGGCGGCTTCACGCCAGGGGAGCGGCGCGCCGCGTTCCGGGTCGCCGGCCTGCCGCCGGCCGCGCCGACGATCTGCTACGAGGCGATCTTCCCGGACGAGGTCGCGCTCGAGGGCGGGCGCCCGGCCTGGATCCTGAACGTCACGAACGACGGCTGGTTTGGCGACACGCCCGGGCCGCGCCAGCACTTCGCGCAAGCGCGGCTCCGCGCCGTGGAGCAAGGGCTGCCGCTCGTCCGTGCGGCGAACACGGGCATCTCGGCCGTGGTCGACCCGTATGGCCGCGTGCTGGCATCCCTGCCGGTCGGCCGCGAGGGCGTCCTGGACGCCGGGCTGCCGACCGCGGTGGCACCGCCGCTCGCGTCGACCTCGCCGCATGCCATCTTCTCTGGATTGTGTACAATATGGGCGCTCGTGGCTATCGTCGCGGGACGAATTGGGTGGCCCCGTCGTCCCGCGCAGCGCTCGGATCGGAACGCGTAAATGTCGAAAGCCCCGAACGACGTCGATCGCCACGTCGGTGCCCGTGTCCGGATGCGCCGGATGCTCATCGGCATGAGCCAGGAGAAGCTCGGCGAGGCGCTCGGCATCACGTTCCAGCAGGTCCAGAAATACGAGAAGGGCACGAATCGAATCAGCGCGAGCCGCCTGCAGCACATCGCGGGCGTTCTCGGGGTCACGATCGAGCACCTGTATGAGGGCAACGTGGGCGAAGGCTCGGCCGCGCGGGGCTTCGCCGAGAGCGCGCCGGCACCCTACGAGGCGGATGTCCTGACCGGCGACGCCGTGAAGCTCCTGCATGCCTTCCACAAGATCTCCGACCCGCGCCTTCGCCGGAAGCTGATCGACATCGCAATCGTGCTGGGCGAGCCGGGCGCTGGAACGAAGGACGATCGTTCGGAGTAACGAACGCCGGCTTGACCCTCCGTCAGGCGAATGTCACATGCCCGGCTCATCAGCCTGGCGGACCGAATACGTCCGGCTCGCCTCTTTCACGGAGAACCGACGCGTGGCCCGAGCGAATTACGTCTTCACAAGCGAATCCGTCTCGGAAGGCCACCCCGACAAGGTGTGCGACCGGATCTCGGACGAGGTCGTCGACGCGTTCTACCGCGCGGGAGCCCGGGAGGGCCTCGATCCCTGGAGCATCCGGGCCGCCTGCGAGACGCTCGCCACGACGAACCGGGTCGTGATCGCGGGCGAGTACCGCGGCCCGGCGAGCGTCGACGAGGCCGCGATCGTCGAGCTCACGCGGCAAGCCATTCGGGACATCGGCTACGAGCAGGACGGCTTCCATTGGGAGACCGCGAACATCGAGGTCCTGCTGCACGGCCAGTCCGCGGACATCGCCCAGGGCGTCGATTCCGCCGGCAACAAGGACGAGGGAGCCGGCGACCAGGGCATCATGTTCGGCTACGCCTGCCGCGAGACCCCGGAGCTGATGCCGGCCCCGATCTACTACGCGCACCGCATCCTGAAGGACCTCACCGACGCCCGGAAGTCCGGTGCCGAGCCGAAGCTCGGGCCGGACGCGAAGAGCCAGGTCACGGTTCGGTACGAGAACGGCAAGCCGGTCGCCGCGACCCAGATCGTCCTTTCGACCCAGCACCTCGATCCCGACCTGTCGTCGGAGGACGTCCGGGCGATCGTCGAGCCCTATATCCGGAAGGCGCTCCCCGAGGGCTGGATCTCGAAGGAGACGATCTGGCACGTGAACCCGACCGGCAAGTTCGTGATCGGCGGGCCGGACGGCGATTGCGGCCTCACGGGCCGCAAGATCATCGTCGACACCTACGGCGGTGCGGCTCCGCATGGCGGCGGCGCCTTCTCGGGCAAGGACCCGACCAAGGTCGACCGCTCGG
>CAXTKM010000279.1:0-4926 GCA_964244795.1 uncultured Enterovirga sp. | reverse complement strand
ATTATCCGCACGCCCCGGAGGACGCGATGGCGGGCGCCGTCGCGGGTCTCGCGGCCGCCGGCCTGCCGGCATCCGATCTCGCCCTCATCGAGCGCGGCAACGCGATGCGGCTGCTGCCGCGACTCGCGGCCCGTGCCGCTACACGCCCTCCGGGCGGGGCATGACGGTGCCACACGACGCGCAGGTGCGGTGCGCGACGCTGTCGAAGAAGTTCTTGTACGCGAGCGACACGTAGTCCTTGCCGTAGTCTTCGACGACCGCCGTCTCCTCGTGGAGCAACGCGTCGCAGTTCGGGCAATACCACTGGAACCGGTCGATCTCGCCGTCGCGACGGCCGCGCTCGGTGATCAGCGCGAAGGCGTCGGGCGGGAAGCGCGGGGAATGGGGCGTGTTTCCGGGCATGAAGTTGGTCGAGCCTTCGGGGATGACGCAGACCTCCTCCTTCCCCTCCGGCGTCCGGTAGTGGAGGTTCATCGTCCCCCGGATCATGTAGGTGAATTCGTCGCTGTCGTTGATGTGGAACTCGCTCCGGTACTCCCGGCCGCGCGCCACGAAGGCGAGCGAATCCGGCTCCTGCCAGAGCACCTTCACGCGCCGCCCCGATTCGGCGAGCTCTCGCGTGACGCCGGCGAGGTCGATGACGGGAGGTGGCTTCATCGTCGCGCTCCGGTGTGCCGCACGGCCGGACGGTCCTTGAGAACCTCGAAATTGTCAACGGTTTCGAAATTCCTCTCTTTTCGATCCCGAGACCGGCTATCATACGGAAGCGAAAGACGTCGATCGTCGTTTTGGGGGATGACGCGATGGGGTTCTCCGATTGGGGGCCGGTCCTGCGGATCGGCCGGGACCAGGTCCACAAGACCCTGACCGAGGAGACCCTCGCGCGGCTTCGGCGCGACATCATCTCGGGCACGTTCACGGCCGGAGAGAAGGTCAAGTCCGACGACCTCAAGAAGCGCTATCAGGTCGGCACGAGCCCGATCCGCGAGGCGCTGTTCCAGCTCGTCAGCGACGGTCTCGTGCGCTCCGACGGGCAGCGCGGCTTCCGGATCGCCGAGCTCCGCAGGGAGGAGCTGCTCGATATCGCCGATTGGCGCGCGCGCCTGGAATGCGAGGCGCTGCGGCGCGCGATCGCGGCCGGCGATCGGGAATGGGAGGCGAACGCGGTCGCGGCGTTCCATCGCCTGAAGCACGTCGAGGCCGACCAGGACATCTCGCCCGAGGCCGCGGCCGACCTCTGGGAGGACCACCACAGGGCGTTCCACTTCGCGCTCTACGGCGCCTGCGGCTCGCCGTGGCTCCTGCGCTTCTGCGAGCTCCTGATCCAGCACGGAGAGCGCTACCGGCGGGCCTACATCGCCTATCCCCGCATCTCGGCCTCGATCATGGACGAGCACGCCGCGATCCTGGAGGCCACGATCGCGCGCGAGACGCTCGAGGCCGTCGCGCTGCTGGAGAGCCACATCCGGCACGCGGCCCAGCTCGCCCTGACGCATGCGACCGGCACGCCGACAGCCGAGCCCGCGGCACGGCGCCGGCGAGCCGGGAAGACGCGCGGCAAGACGCCCGCCAAGCCCGTTGGCGCGGATCTGCCCTAAAGAACAGCTTGACGCTGGTATTTCGAAATTTTTAGTGTGCGTCCACGATCCGGCGCGACGGACTCGCGCTCGGCGCTCGGCCGATGGCCCGGATCTGAAGGAAGTCGGCCCATGTCCAAGCTCACCCGAGCGCTCCTCGCCTCGTCCTTCCTCGCGCTCGGCGGCGGGGCCGCGCTGGCGGACATCCCGAACCGACTCCTGAAGGTCGGCGTCCTCAGCGACATGTCCGGACCCTTCGCGAGCCAGGCTGGCCAAGGGTCCGTCGTCGCGACCCAGATGGCGGCCGAGGATTTCGCGAAGGAGGCCGGAGACCTCAAGGTCGAGATCGTCTCCGCCGATCATCAGAACAAGCCCGACGTCGGGTCCGGGATCGCCCGGCGCTGGATCGACCAGGATGGCGTCACGACGGTCGTCGACCTGCCGAACTCGTCCGTCGGGCTCGCGATCAGCACGCTCCTGAACGAGAAGAACCGCCCCACGATGGCGTCCGGCAGCGCCACGTCCGACATGACGGGGAAGTTCTGCAAGAACACGACCGTGCAATGGGCGCTCGACACCTGGGCGCTCGGCAACGCGAGCGGCCGCGCTGTCACCCGGGCCGGGGGCAAGAGCTGGTACTTCATCTCCTTCGACTACGCGCTCGGCCAGGCTCTGGAGCGCGACACCGCCCAGGCCGTCGTCAAGGCGGGCGGAAAGATCGTCGGCAGCGTGAAGCACCCGCTCGGGACGACCGACTTCTCGTCCTACATCCTGCAGGCGCAGGCATCCGGCGCGGACGTGATCGCGCTCGGCGACACGGGTGTCGACGCCATCAACGCGATCAAGCAGATGGACGAGTTCGGCGTCCTGAAGAAGGGCATGAGCCTCGCCGCCCTCTTCCTCCAGATCATCGACGTCCAGTCGATCGGGCTGCAGCAGGCCCAGGGCATGATCGTGACGGAGGCGTTCTACTGGGACCTGAACGACAGGACCCGGGCCTGGAGCAAGCGGTTCGCCGACCGCATGGGAGGCCGCATGCCGACCGTGAACCACGCGGCCGCCTATTCGGCGACCCTCGCCTATCTTCGGGCCGCGAAGGCCGCGAACGCGATCGAGGGCGACAGGGTCGTGGTCGAGATGCGCAAGGCCCCGATCGAGGACGCGCTCTTCGGCACCGTCACCGTCCGTCCGGACGGACGTGCGATCCACGAGATGTACGTCTTCAAGGTGAAGACGCCCGCGCAGTCGAAGGGCAAGGACGACATCTACGAGCTCGTCGAGACGATCCCGACAGAGCAGGCCTTCCGGCCCCTGAAGGATGGCGGCTGCCCTCTCGTCAGCCAGTGACCTGATGGGGAACCCGGCAGCCGGGGTGGCCGACGCGGCATCGCGGCCGGGCTCGCGAGGGGGCCTGCGCGCCCTGTCCGACGATCCGGACGTGATCTTCGTCGGAGGCAAGATCGTCACCGCCGACCGGTCCTTCTCGATCGCCGAGGCGGTCGCGATCCGGGCCGGGCAGTTCCAGGCGGTGGGCTCGAGCGCCGAGATCGGATGCCTCGCCGGCCCGCGCACGGAACGCGTCGACCTCGGCGGCAGGACGGTGCTTCCGGGGCTGATCGACACGCATGCCCATGTCGAGCGGGCCGGCCTCCTCGCCTGCACGCTCGCGCTGGACGGCGTTCGGAGCGTCGGCGAAGCCCTGGCCCGCGTGTCGGACCACGCGGCCCGGACGCCGCGAGGCGAATGGATCCGGGGCGGCATGTGGCACCCCATGGCCCAGCTCGCGGAGCGGCGCTTCCTCACGCGCCAGGAGCTCGACCGCGCGGCGCCGGACCATCCCGTCTGTCTCCCGGTCGGGCATTTCACGCTCGTCAACAGCCGCGCCCTCGCGCTCGCGGGGATCACCCGCGAGACGCCCGATCCCGAGGGCGGCATCATCCACCGCGATTCCGGCACGGGCGAGCCGAACGGCACGCTCGAGGAGCGCGCCGAGGACCTCGTCGGAGACATTCTCCCCGACTGGTCGCCGGACGAGCGCGTCGCCCAGCTCAGGGACGCGATGGCCTATTTCAACGCGCATGGGCTCACGAGCGCGATCAGCGCGGCGGTCGATCCGGCCACGCTGCGGGCGCATCACGAGCTCCGTCGCCGGGGCGAGGCGACGCTGCGGATCAGCGCCATGTACGCCCCGACGGGCGGGCTGAACCCGACGATGTCGCTGGAGGAGTGGGATGGGTTCTTCTCCCGGATCGGGGCCGCGTCCGATTTCGGCGACCCGTGGCTCAGCTTCTCCGGCGTGAAGCTGCAGATCGACGGCGGCATGACGCTCCGGACCGCGGCCATGCGGGACGGCTACCCGGACGAGCCCGACTACCACGGCACGATCGTGATCGAGCCCGAGCGCTTCGACCGTCTCGTGGCCGGCGCCAACCGCTACGGCTGGCGCGTCGGCGTCCACGCGGTCGGGGACGCCGCGATCGACCGCGTCCTCGACGCGTTCGAGCGCGCGGACCGGGAGCGCTCGATCCGGGGGCGGCGCTTCATCATCATCCACGGAAGCCTGATCCGGCGCGACCAGATGGAGCGGGCGAGCAGGCTCGACGTCCGGGTCGATGCCCAGAGCGCCTTCCTGTGGGACAAGGCCGCCGCCGTCGCCCGTCACCTCGGCCGGGAGACGGCCGACCGCGCCTTCCCGATGCGGACGCTGATCGACGTCATGGGGCTGGATGCGGTCGCGCAAGGGACCGACTATCCGATCAACGGGCTCTCTCCCTTCGTGAACATGTCCGTCATGATCACCCGGCGCGATCGGAACGGCGACGTCTACGGCGCGGAGGAGGCCGTCACCCGCGAGGAGGCCATCCGCCTCTACACGAGCGCCGCCTCGCGCTATTCGTTCTCGGAAACCCTGACCGGCACGATCGAGCCCGGCAAGCTCGCCGACATGGTCGTGCTCTCGGACGACATCCTGACGGTGTCCGACGACGCCATCCAGCACATCGAGGTTCTGAGAACGGTGGTCGGGGGCCGGACCGTCTTCGTTCGGGCGGCCTGACGGCGTGGCCCGGCGATCGCGGCCCACGGGGTCCGGCCCGTGCCTCCGTGGGCGGCCGAACGGAAAGGCCGCGAGGTGACCGTCGCGCTGCGCCTCGACCGGGTCCGGAAGCTCTACGGCGGGACCGGACGCGAGGCGCCGTACCTCGCCTTCGAGGAGATATCGCTGGATGTCGCGCCGTCGGAATTCGTCGCGCTCGTCGGACCGTCCGGCTGCGGCAAGTCCACCTTGCTTCGGATCGCGGCAGGCCTGACGGAGGCGAGCGGCGGGACGGTCTCGCTGGACGGGCGCGCG
>CAXTKM010000278.1:4656-4959 GCA_964244795.1 uncultured Enterovirga sp. | reverse complement strand
GCGTTGTGGATGTCGAGCGCGACCGCGGCCGCCTCCATCGGCGAGAGCCCGTAATGGTCGTCGAGCGGGTGGAACAGCGTCAGGTGCAGGATCGGCGGCACCCCGTCCGCCCTCTGGTCGAACCGGACCGTCCGGGAGCCGACCTGGTAATCGTAGGCGGCGGGCCAGCCGTCCTGTCCGGGCACGACCCGCATCCGGTCCGGCCGGAGGCCGTACAGCTCGCGCGGATCGCCCTCGGCCACCACGGCCTGCAGCGGCGCGACGAGCCGCGGCCGATCCTCGACGTCCTGCGGGAGGATCTGG
>CAXTKM010000278.1:942-4646 GCA_964244795.1 uncultured Enterovirga sp. | reverse complement strand
GTAGGCGTTCCCGGACACGAGCAGGTGGCCGTACAGGCTCTCCAGGAACCGCGTCCCGGCCTCGCGCGGATTCGGCCGGGCGAGCAGCGCCGCGACAGGATGGCCCTCCTGTTCCCGGCCGGCCTCCGTCAGGGTCAAGGGAATGGATGCCGCGGCTTCCGCGACCATCCGGACCGAGCGATGCACGATCGCGTTCCGGGCGAAGCCTTCCCGGGCGAGCGCGGCCGGATCGCGCGAGGTCCAGCTCGGCCGTCCGGTCATGTAGACGGCGACCGAGCCGCCCAGCGACGGCGCGGCCTTGGTCTCGGCGGGACGCGCGGGGGCGAACCCGAGCCAGCTCAGGATGGGGTTGGGCATGGGGTTCTCGCGAATTCGACACAGCCCCCTCTCCCGGGAGGGAGAGGGATGGGGTGAGGGACTGACGGCTGCGGCGGAGCCAGCGACAAGGTCAGGCCGGACACGGGCTCCGCTGGCGAGGTCGGTCCCTCACCCCAACCCTCTCCCTCCCGGGAGAGGGAGCCGCGTCGCGGTTGTCCGGATGTTGTGCGACAGTGATGTTCATGACCTCGGAACAGCGCGGCTTCGCCCGGGAGCTCCGGCGGCGGCAGACGTCGGCCGAGGACCTGCTCTGGCAGCAGCTGCGCGGCCGGCGCCTTCTGGGACGCAAGTTCCGGCGGCAGGTGCCGATCGGTGCTTACGTGGTGGATTTCCTTTGTTTCGACGCGAAGCTGATCGTCGAGATCGACGGCAAGCAGCACGGCTGGGCTGCCGATTACGATGACCGCCGAACGGCCGAGATCGAGGCGCTCGGGTTCAGCGTGATCCGGTTCACCAACACGGAGGTTCGAGAGCGCCTCGACGATGTGATGATCCGCATCAAGGCGGCTCTGAAAGGACCCGACGGGCCCCCTCTCCCGAGAGGGAGAGGGATGGGGTGAGGGACCAGCGCCGGCGGCGGAGCCCGCCGCCAAACCTGGCTCCGCCGCAGACGTCAGTCCCTCACCCCGACCCTCTCCCTCTCGGGAGAGGGAGCCGCGTCACAGCACCCTCACTCTCGGCTCTGCCTTCGGCTTCAGCATCAGCTCGCTCAGCGCCCAGACGAGGGCGTCGAGCCGGTCCGGGGATCGGCCCGTGGAGAGGCCGCCCGGGCCGAAATCCGCCATCTCGTCCTCGAGGTCCGGGAAGGCCCCGACGTGGCGCACCTTGCCCTGCTCGTAGAGGACCGCGACCGGCTCGGCCCGCAGGTACTTGCCGCGCCGGGCGTAGACGGTCGTGACCGGCACGCCCGGATCGACCTCGCGCAGCACCGCCGCGACCATCTCGCCGCCCTGGTTCGCCTCGGCGATCAGCGCGTCCGCATGCCAGCGCCGATAGGTCGCGACGGCCTTCGCGGCCCATTCGGCGGGCTTCGCCGAGGCCATCGTGGCGTCCGCCAGCACGTGGCCGCAGCCGCTCTCGTCGATGCCCGCGACCACGATCCCGCAGGCATCCGCCCGGGCGCCGGAGGACGCCGGCGGGTCGACCGCGACCACGATCCGGACGAGCTCGGGCGCGGTCGCGGCCCGGGCCGCCTCGATCCGGTCGCGCGTCCAGAGCGCGTCGGCGCTCTCCTCGACGAGCTCGCCGTCGAGCTCCTGGCGGCCGAGCCGCGTCCCGGCGTAGCGGCCGACCACCGTGTCCAGGAAGGCCGGCGCGAGATGACGGGCATTGTCCTGCGTCCGCGACCGGCTCACGACCGTGCGGGGCGCGGCGAGCAGCCGCCGCAGCAGCGGCGTCGGCCGTGGCGTCGTGGTCACGATCTCGCGCGGCGCACGGCCGAGCCGAAGCCCGAACTGCAGCATGTCCCAGGTCTCCTCGGCAGGCCGCCATTTCGCGACCTCGTCCGCCCAGGCGGCCTCGAACTGGGGGCCGCGCAGCGCGTCGGGATCCTCGGACGAGAAGGCGTGCGCGACGGCACCGTTCGGCCAGACGAGCCGACGGAGCGTCGGTGTCCAGACCGGCCGGTCGGGCCGGCCGCGATGGACCGCGAGGAGGCCGGACGGCCCCTCGACCATCACGTCCCGGACGGCGGCGTAGGTTTCGCCGACGAGCGCGATGCGGCCGGCGCGCGGCTCGCTGAAGCCCGGATGACCGAGCGCTGCGCCCCGAACCCATTCGGCCCCGGTCCGGGTCTTCCCCGAGCCTCGCCCGCCGAGCACGATCCAGACCGTCCAGTTCGCTGGGACAACCTCTCCGCGGCGCGGATCGCTCTCACCCGTCGGAAGGTCCTGGTCGCGCCGGCACAGGGTCGGCCAGTGAAGGAGCCAGTCCTCCGTCTCCGCGGCCTGGAGGCCGAGCGCGTCCAGCCCGGCGTCGAGCCCGCTCCTCGTCTCGAATGCGGTGCAGATGTCCGTAAAGCTCGTCCCTGAGGGCGGCGAGGCTTCGCGGCGGCGGCTCGTCGGTCGCGGCATGGTGCTCCTGTCCCGCCTCGCGCGCGCCGGCATCGAGCGGCGCGGCGGTCGTTCGCCGCAGGGTCGCGAGCGTGCGGACGTTCAGGGCGAGCGCCCGGGCGGTCGCATCGGGATCGGGGCTGCGGCCCGGCGCCGCCCGATCCTCCAGCTCCGCGATCCGTTCCGCGAGAAGCCGCGCGAGGCGCCGCTCGAGCTGGCCCTCGCCGGCATCAGCGACGGCCGCGAGCTCGATCGGCACGCGGCGCCGAACCCGCCGGCCGGGCGTCGCCGAAGCCGGTCGCCGGAAGGGCTCCCGCGCCTTGCTCAACGCGGCGTAGAGCTCGTCCTTCGGGGCGCCGTGGACCACGAGGATCTCTGCGACGGACAGATCACGGTCACGATAGGCGAGAACCAGCGTGCGCTGACGATCGCCCAGCGCGTCGAGCGTGGGTTGGGCCATGTGGGATCACCGGGTCGCGGGAGGCGTCTCGCCTCGACACACTTCATCAGCGTGCGGTTCTTCTAGCCGAGCAGCGTACCGGTGTCAACGACTATTTTCCTAAAGAAGGAAACACAACCGGACTCCCTCTCCCGAGAGGGCTGGGGTGAGGGACTAAACCTGACGGCGGAGCCCGCGAAACGCGGCGGTACGGGCTCCGCCGCCGGCGTCGCTCCCTCACCCCGGCCCTCTCCCTCTCGGGAGAGGGGGCGACGTGGAGCGTCCAGCCCCAAACGAGAACGGCGGCCGAAGCCGCCGTTCAACCGGGCCGCGAGACGGATCAGGCCGCCTTCTTGTTCACGTTCGACTCGCCCAGCCGCGAAAGCTTCTCGTCGGTCGCCTTCTCCTCAGCGAGGGTCTGGCTCAGGAGCGTGACCACGTTCGAGTGGCCGAGCTGCTTCGACCAGGCGATGAGCGTGCCGTAGCGGGTGATCTCGTAGTGCTCGACGGCCTGAGCGGCGGCCAGCATGGCGGCGTCCCGGACCTCGTGGTCGTCGCAATCCGAGATGAGCTCGTTCGCCTCCTTGATGATCCCGTCGATCGCCGGGCAGGTCACGCCCTTCACGTCCTTGCCCAGGATCCCGAACACCTCGTCCAGGCGCTTCACCTGCTGCTGCGTCTCGCCGAGATGCTTCTGGAAGGCCTGTTTCAACGCAGGATTGCCAGCCTTCTCGATCATCACCGGCAGAGCCTTCGTGATCTGATTTTCGGCATAGTAGATATCCTGCAGCGTGTGCAGGTAGAGATCGTCCATCGTCTTGATGGGGGACGAGAAA
>CAXTKM010000278.1:0-932 GCA_964244795.1 uncultured Enterovirga sp. | reverse complement strand
AAGACCCATTGGGCGGCTCCTTTGTCTATGAGGGTACAGTGCCGGAATCCGTCCCGGCCGTCGCACAGGGGCAAAACGGCTGGCGGCAGGCTCGGTTCCAGAAGACGGCACCTCGTGATGCCGCTCTCCCCGCGTCGTCACGCGCCGCGCTCCCTCTCCCGGGAGGGAGAGGGTTGGGGTGAGGGACCGGAGCTTGGCGGCGGAGCCTGGTCTGGCTCGCCCTCGCGTCGTGCGGGCTCCGCCGTCGATCCCGGTCCCTCAACCCCAGCCCTCTCCCTCTCGGGAGAGGGAGCGCGGCTCGGTGATCCGGGCGCACGAGCGCTACTTCTCGCAGCCCCGGTTCAATCCACGACGTGATCCAGGAGCTCGTCCACCGTGAACGCGTCCTCCGTGCCGACGAGCTCGCCCCTCACGGAAGCGCCGGCTCGGTGGACGCTGTCGGGGTCGCCCGTCAGCAGCGGGTGCCAGGACGGCAGCGCCCGGCCCTCGTCGATCAGCCGGTAGGCGCAGGTCGGCGGCAGCCAGCCAATCGACCGGACCGCCTGCGGGGTCAGGCGGAGGCAGTCCGGCACGCGTTCCTGCCGATGGGCGTAGTCGCTGCACCGGCAGGTCGAGCAGTCGAGCAAGGTGCAGCCGACGTCGGTGTAGTGGATCCGGCCCGTGTCGTCGTCCTCGAGCTTTACCACGCAGCAGCGGCCGCAGCCGTCGCAGAGGCTCTCCCACTCGGCCGGCGACATCTCGTCCAGCGACTTCACGGTCCAGAACGGCCGTTCCGAATCGGCAGGCGTCGACATGGTGAATGATCCGTTTCGAAGCATCGCCGCGGCTGGACGGGTCGGCGCGGCACGTCTCGTGCGGGAACGGCGTTTGCGCTGAGCCGACCCGTAGCACGAAACGGCGGGAGGCGCCTCCGGCATGTCCGGAGAGGTCGC
>CAXTKM010000277.1:1570-4965 GCA_964244795.1 uncultured Enterovirga sp. | reverse complement strand
AGCGCCGCGAAGAGGCGCGTGCCGTCCTCGCCCTCCTGGCCGCCGGCCTCGATGAAGCGGGTCTCGACGTTCGGCAGAGCGCCGAGCCGCCGCTCGAGCTCGTCGCGGACGCGGGTCGTCATCTCGGCCCTGTCGCCGAGCATCTGCGAGCCGGAGCGGTCGATCACCACGGCCACGATGTCGCGCACGGATTCGCGATCCTCCTGCACGAGCGACGGCCCGGCGAGCGCCGCGACCACGAGCGCGAGAGCGAGCGCCCGGAGCAGGGCGACCGGCCCGCGGGTCGCGAGCGCGAGACCGGCCAGCGCGAGAGCCAGGACACCGAGCGCGGCGAGAGCCCAGACCGGGAGGAGCGGGGCGAAGGAGAGGCTCAGCATGATGTCGGTGCCCCGGCCCGCGACCGCACGAGCCGGCCTGGGAAGCCGCGACGCGTCCCCTCTCCCTCGAGGAAGAGGGGGACCCGCGTTTGATCCGGAATCCGGCGCGGAATGGCGCGAGCGGCTCTCACTGTCCCAGCCGCTCCAGCAGCGCCGGGACGTGGACCTGGTCGGCCTTGTAGTTCCCGGTCAGCGTGTAGATCACGATGTTGACGCCGCCCCGGAGCGCCATCTCGCGCTGGCGCGGATCGGGACCGACGGTCGGATAGAGCGGCTCCCCGTTCCGGCCGACGGCCCAGGCGGCCGCGAGGTCGTTCGCGGTGATCAGGAGCGGCGAGACGCCGTCCCCGGCCCGGGCGGGGCGGCGCTCGCCGTCGGGCGCCGGAGGCGGCAGCGCCTCGACCCAGGTCTGGCCCGTCGCGTAGCGGCCGACGAAGCTGTCCAGGAGATAGAAGGTCTTGGTCAGGACGTGGTCGCGCGGGACCGGTTCGAGCTCCGGCACGTCGAGCGTCGCCAGCATCCGGCGCAGGGCCTGCCCCTCCGGCGTCGTCTGGCCGCCCGGCCGGGCGCTCATCGCGTCGCGGGTGTCGAAGACGACCGTGCCGCCATTCTTCATGAAGGCGTCGAGCTTGCGGATCGCAGCCTCGCTCGGCAAGGCCTGCGCGGGCGCGATCGGGACATAGAGCAGCGGGAAGAAGGCGAGCTCGTCGCGGGCGAGGTCCACCGCGACCGGATCGCCGGGCTCCATCGCGGTGCGGCTCGCGAGCGCCTGGGTGAGCCCGAGAAGCCCGGCCCGGCTCGTCGTGTCGACCGCGGCATCGCCCGTGACCACGTAGGCGAGCCGCGTGACGAGCGCCGGATCGAGCGTGCGGGCCACGGGACGGGGAGGAGGCGCGGCCTGCGCGAACGCCGATCCCGGGTGGGCCGCCGCAAGCGCGAGAGCGGCCAGCACGAGGCCGGCCGCCACCGCGGGCCGGCCCCGGCGCGGCCGAAGGCGGGCCAGATGGCCGCCGAGCCAGAGCGAGGCCAGCGTGTCCAGGAGGAGGAGCAGGATCGCGGCGGTCAGGAGCGGGCCCCGGACGTCGACGGTCTCGGCCGCGGCGAGCGGCTGGACGCGGCCCGAGAGCGGCCCGAGATCGAGGGGGGCGAGCCGGTCTCCGGAGACGAGCGCATTCACCGCGAGGCTGGCATCCGGCGGCCCGTAGAAGCCCGGCGGATGCTCCTCGCGGGCCCGCCCGGTGAAGTCGCGCGGGATCGCGCGAGCGCTCGCGGTCGGGGCCACGAAGGACCCGAACCCGTCGAGGACGCGGGTCGGGGCGACCGTCGGGACTTCGCGCGCGGCGGCGCCGGCCTGCGCCGAAGCCGCGGCGCCGCTGCCGGACAGCGCGACCGTCCGGCGGAGCATCTCCACGAAGAGGCCGGTGAGCGGCAGGTTCGACCAGCCCGCGTCCGCGGTGACGTGGAACAGGACCACGAGGCCGTCGCCGCGCCGGTCGGCCGTGACGATCGGGGTCCCGTCCTCGAGCGCCGCCCAGGTCTTCCGGGCGAGCTCGCCGTCCGGCTCGGCCAGGATCTGGCGCCGGACGCCGAGATCGGCCGGGACCGCGAGGCCGTAGAACGGGCTCTCCCGCCCGAAGGCCGCCAGGGTCCGGGGGGCATCCCAGGACAGCGCACCGCCGAGGTTGCGGCCGCCGCGGCGCAGCCTGACCGGCACGAGATCGTCGTTTCCGCCCGCGAGCCGGGTGCCGGCGAAGCGCAGGAGGAGCCCGCCTTTCTCGACGAAGGCCGTGACCTTGCCCAGCGTGTCGCGGTCGAGGTTGCCGACATCGGCGAGCACGAGCACCGAGACCTGCTGATCGAGCAGCGTCGAGACCGCGTCCGCGACGCCGCCCGGCGCCTCGCGGATCTCCGAATAGGGCCCGAGCGCGCGGGCGAGGTAGTAGGTCGGCGCGAGCAGCGGCTGCGCCTGGTCGGCGGTCGCGCCGGACACGAGCCCGACCCGGCGCCGCCGCCCGCGCTCGTCGAACAGCGCCGCCGCACCGGCCGACGCCTCGCCCAGGATGTCGATGCGGGCGATCGCGTTGCGGACCTCCATCGGCAGCGTGAACCGCGCGCTCGTCTCGGTCGCGGCGGGCGGGAACGCGAAAGCCGCGTCCGCGAGCGGCAGGCCCTTGAGGTCGGCGGCCCGGAGCGTGCCCGCGTCGCGACCGTTCGGCTCGGCCCTGACCACCCGGACCGAGAGCTGCGCGGGGGCGTTCTCTCCGCCAGCCAGCGCGAGTGCGCTGGACCGGGGCTGCGTGACGACGGCGAGCCGGCGCGGGCCGGCGGCCGCCGCGAGCGCGGCCGCGAAACGGGAGTCGTCGATCCCGGCGGTCGCGTCCGAGATCCAGACGATCTCGGCGTCGGGAGCGGCCGCGACGAAGCGGCCGATCGTCTCGAGATGCCCGGTCCGGTCGACCAGGAACGGCTGCGGCTTCACGGCCCGGACCCGCTCCAGGGCCGCGGCCGGCGCGATGGCCGAGATCGGGGCGGGCCGGTCGGCGCTCGCCACGACCGCGACGGGCCGGCCGTCCCGGACGGCGGCCTCGACTCGCTCGGTCGCGACCCGGACCCGATCTCGCCAGTCGTGCGCGGAGGGGACGCCGTTGTCGACGAAAAGGAGGAGCGGGCCGGACCCGCCCGCGGCGCCCGGGTTCCAGAGCGGGCCGGACGCGGCCCCGATCAGGAGCGCGGCCGCGAGGAGCCGCAGGATCAGGAGCCAGGGCGGGGTCCGGGCCGGCGTCTCGCGCTCCGGCAGGAGGTCGGCGAGGATCCGGAGCGGCGGGAAGTCGATCCGGCGCGGCTCCGGCGGGGTCACCCTGAGCAGGAGCCAGATCGCCGGGAGCGCGACCAGCGCGGCCAGCGCGGCCGGCGCCATGAAGGTGAGGGGAAGGCCCAGCATCAATGGCTCCCGCGGCGGGCCGTGGCGACGAGCGCCAGCAGCTGGCGGCGAGCGAGATCCTGCCGGCGCTGGAAGAA
>CAXTKM010000277.1:0-1560 GCA_964244795.1 uncultured Enterovirga sp. | reverse complement strand
CGAGCGCCAGCATCCGGAGCGCCGCCTCGCTCGCCGGGCGGTCGGTGTGGTGGACGTTCATCGTCCAGCCCCGGCGGCGCGCGATCGCGGCCAGCGCGTCGCGATGCGCCGCCATGCGGTCGCGGTAGGCCCGGCCCCAGGCCGCGGCGTCGCCGATCCTGAGCGAAAGACCGGCCTCGAGGTCGTGCAGGACGGCCTGACCGTCGAACGGGAAGGTTTCCTCGACCGGGTCCACGACGAGCAGGAGGTGCCCGCGCGCGCCGCGTCCGGACAGGGCCTCGATCCTGGCCGCGACCGCGTCCGGGGGCGCGAGGAAATCGCCGATCAGGACGACCTCGTCCTGGCCCGGCACCGGCAGGGCCGGCGGCAGGTCGTCGTCGAGATCGGCCTCATGGGCGACCAGCGTCTCGGCGAGACGCTCCACGATGCCGCGCGCCGCGGACGGATTCGACAGCCCGAGGAGGCCGATCCGCTCGCCGCCCTCGACGAAGGTATCAGCCAGCGCGAGCCCGATCACGAAGGCCCGCTCGCCCTTCGGGGCGGAGGCGAGGCTCGATCGGAACCCCATCGAGGCCGAGCGGTCGAACCAGAGCCAGATCGTGTGCGGCGATTCCCACTCCCGCTCGCGCACGAAGAGGCGGTCGTCGCGGCCCGAGCGGCGCCAGTCGATCCGGGCCGCGGATTCGCCCGCCACGAAGGGACGGAACTGCCAGAAGGTCTCGCCCGGTCCGGCCCGGCGCCGGCCGTGCACGCCATGCACCAGGCTCGCGGCGACCCGCCTCGCCTCGAGGATCAGCCGCGGCATCCGGGCCGCGAGGGTCAGGGCCTCGCCGGCCTCGGCCCGGGTCGGCTGTCGGCTCGCTCGCGGAAGAACCTCGGTGCGGGCCATCGGCCGGGATCAGCTCCCGAGCCGGGCGGTGAGGCGGGCGATGATGCCGGAGATCGTCTCGCCCTCGGCCCTGGCCCCGAAGGTCAGCGCCATCCTGTGCTTCAGCACGGGCTCGGCGAGCGCCACGACGTCGTCGATCGAGGGCGCGAGCCGGCCCTGGATCAGCGCCCTCGCCCGGACCGCCATGGTGAGCGCCTGGCTCGCGCGCGGCCCGGGGCCCCACATCAGCTTGCCCTGGACCTCGCGCCCGCCCTCCTCGGGCCGGGCCGAGCGCACGAGGTCGAGGATCGCGTCGACCACGCTCTCGCCGACCGGCAGGCGGCGGACGAGGCGCTGCGTCGCGAGGAGCGCGTCCGTGCTCATCACGGTCGGGGCTTTCGCGTCCGCGAGCCCGGTCGTCTCGATCAGGATGCGGCGCTCGGCGACGCGATCCGGGTAGCCGACGTCGATCTGGAGGAGGAAGCGGTCGAGCTGCGCCTCGGGCAGGGGATAGGTGCCCTCCTGCTCGATCGGGTTCTGGGTCGCGAGAACGTGAAACGGGCGCGGCAGGTCGTGGCGCTCGCCCGCGACGGAGACGTGGTGCTCCTGCATGGCCTGCAGCAGCGCCGACTGGGTCCGCGGGCTCGCCCGGTTGATCTCGTCGGCCATCAGGAGCTGGGCGAAGATCGGCC
>CAXTKM010000276.1:3106-5062 GCA_964244795.1 uncultured Enterovirga sp. | reverse complement strand
AAACCGTGGTGCCGACGAACGCGAGCGTGATCGCGACCTTCAGCGAGGCGAAGAAGTACGGCATCGCGCGCGGCAGGCCGACGTTCCAGAGGATCTCGCCCCGGCTCGCGCCGAGCGAGCGGAGCACGTCCTCCATCTCGGGCTCGGTCGTGGCGAGCCCGGTCGCGACGTTCACGACGATCGGGAAGATGCAGATCACGAAGGAGGTCAGGACGGCCGGGACCGTGCCGGACCCGAACCAGAGGACGAAGATCGGCACCACGGCCACCTTCGGGATCGACGAGAATCCGACGAGCAGCGGGTAGGCGACCCGGTAGGCGACCCGCGAGGTGCCGATGAGCGCGCCCAGCGCCACGCCCACCGCGACCCCGAGCGCGAAGCCCGTGAGCGTCGTGTAGAGCGTCTGCACGACGTGCGGCCAGAGGACCGGGAAGCGCCGCCAGAGGGTCTCGGCGATCTGGCTCGGCCGCGGCAGGACGAGATCCGACATGCCGATGGCGAGGCAGATCCCCTCCCAGAGCGCGAAGAAGCCGAGGATCAGGAGCCCAGCGAAGAGGTTTTCACGCAGGCGCGCGGCGGCCGACATCTAGTGGCCTCTTGCCGCTTGCGCGGGTGCCGCTGGCGCGGCCGCTCCGGGAGCCGCCCGGACGTGGCCGATCAGCGTCCGGAGACGGTGCGTCAGCGTCACGAAATGCGGCTCGTAGGTCATGTCGAGCGTGCGCGGGCGCGGCAGGTCGACCTCGGAATCGTCGATGATGCGGCCCGGCCTCGCGCTCATCACGCAGATCCGGGTCGCGAGGTAGGCCGCCTCGCGCAGGTCGTGCGTGACGAGCAGCACGGTCGGCCGCCGGGCCGCGTAGAGATCCTGCATCGTGGCCCAGAGCTCCTCGCGGGTGAACTGGTCGAGCGCCCCGAACGGCTCGTCGAGAAGCAGGAGCTGCGGCTCGTGGATCAGCGCGCGGCACAGGTTCGCGCGCTGCAGCATGCCGCCGGAGAGCTGCCACGGGTAGTGGTTCGCGAAGGCCGTGAGGCCGACTTGGTCGAGCAGCGCGTGGACGCGGTCCCGGTAGGCGCCCCGGCGATCGCGCCGGTAGGTCGCCTTGAAGGGCTCGACGATCTTCAGCGGCAGCATCACGTTCCGCTCGATCGTGAGCCAGGGCAGCAGCGTCGGGTTCTGGAACGCCATCCCGACCTTGACGCCGCGCGCCGCGACCTCGCGACCGCCGACGCCCACGATCCCGCTCGACGGCCGGACGAGCCCGGAGACGAGCTTCAGGATGGTGGACTTGCCGCAGCCGGATGGGCCGACGAGGGCCAGGAACTCGCCCGTCGCGACGTGGAGCGTGGTCGTGTCGAGCGCCCGGACGGCCTTCGGGCCCGACCCGAAGGTGACCGATGCGGCCTCGATCTCGATCGCGCGCGTGCCGGCCGGCGCGCGCTTCGGCGCCTCTGCCCGCACGGGCATCGGCAGCCCCGCTCCGGCGGTGTCGACGCGTTGAAGGAGACCGGCCGCCAGCATCCCGTTGGGAAAGCAAGCCGGATGCCATGCCTACCGGTCGGCGGGATCAGGCGTCAGGGCCGCGAAGGCCTCCGCGACGGCGCCGGCGCGGGTGAGCCAGATGCGGTCGCGATGCGCGGCGACGTGGCGGAGCGCACGGCGCAGGTGTCGCAGCCGATGCGGCTGGCCGACGATGTAGGGGTGCAGCGCGATGCCCATGACGAGCGGCGCAGCCCTCGCCTGTTCGAGCTGCTCGTCGAAGGTGTCGACGATCATGTCGGCGAAATCGGCGGCCGAATCCTTCCGGGCCACGATCGCGGGAATGTCGTTCACCTCCTGGGGATAGGGCACCGCCAGGATACGGCCGCAGCCGCGGGTCGCGAACCACACCGGCGATCAGTTCGCGACTCCCGACGATCATCGGCGCGACCAACAGCGACACATCCCCGTCGTCGGGG
>CAXTKM010000276.1:1009-3096 GCA_964244795.1 uncultured Enterovirga sp. | reverse complement strand
CGTCCATGCACCAGTCGAGCAGGTAGGCGTAGCCCGCCTCCGCGAGGAGATCCGGCGTGACCTGGCTCTCGGAGATCCAGGGCCCGAGCCAGCCGCGCGGCGGCCCGCCCTCCTCTGCCGCGATCGCGGCGGTCGACTCCGCGATGAGCGCCCGCTCGGCCGCCTCGTCCAGCGTGCCCTGGCGCTCGGAATTCGTGCGGCCGTGGCCGACCACCTCGTCGCCCCTCGCCCTGAACGCCGCCATCACCTCGGGGCAATGCTCGTAGATCGCCGCGTTCGCGATGACCGAGGCCGGCAGATCGAGGGCGTCCAGGAGGTCGAGCAGCCGCCACGCGCCGACCCGGTTGCCGTAGTCGCGCCACGCGTAGTTCAGGACGTCCGGCTGCGGGCCGCCCGGCGCGAGCTCCGCCCCGAGGCCTTCGCCGAAGGCGAAATGCTCGAGATTCAGGCCGAGATAGACCGCGAGCCGCGTCCCGTTCGGCCAGTCGAAGACGGGCCGCTTGGGGATGGCGCTGTAGGGATAGCGGCCATGTCCGGTCAGCGGCATCGGGCGTCTGGCATCGTCGGGGTCACAGGCTCGGTGTGGCTGCGGGCGACACGCAAGGCATGCGCCGGGGCATCGAGCTGCCCCCTCTCCCTCCGCTCGCACCGGCGAGAGCCGGTGCCCAGCCGGGGCGCCGACCTCAATCGGGATGAGCGGCCGCGAGCCGGGGTGGCCACCGATACGGCCCTTAACCGCCGTATTCGGCCCAGCAGTTCGGCGTCTCGTACACCAGGACCGCGTCCAGCAGCGGAAGCAGAGGCTTGGTCCTGTTCCAGATCCACATCGCGATGTGTTCCGCCGTCGGGTTCTCGAGCCCCTCGACGTCGTTCAGGCAGTGGTGGTCGAGGCGGGTCAGGAGCGGCGCGAAGGCCGACTCGACGTCGAAGAAGTCCACCACGAACCCCGAGGTCGGATCGACGTCGCCCGCGAGGCGCAGCTCGACCCTGTAGGAGTGGCCGTGCATCCTCCGGCACCGGTGACCCTCGGGCACGTTCGGCAGCCTGTGCGCGGCCTCGAACGTGAAGGCTTGCGTGATTCGCATGGGGTCAGCGTATCCCGAGATGCTTGTGCGTCTGCACGCTGAGGCGCCATCGCGGGTTCTCGATGCAATACGCGACGGCCCGCCGCGCGTTCGCCACGATGTCGGGACCGTCCATCGGGGATAGGGAGAGCCTCTCGAAATCGAGGTCTGCGTAGGCTTCCGGCGCGGCGCCGTCCTGCGGGAAGACGAGCTTGAGCTCGTGGCCGGACCGGATCCTGAGAACGGACCCGGCCTTGGGGCTGACGCAGATCCAATCCAGGCCCGCCGGCGCGTCCAGCGTTCCGTTCGTTTCCACGGCGACCTCGAAACCGACCGCGTGCAGGGCGTCGACCAGGCTGTCGTCGACCTGCAGCAGAGGCTCCCCGCCCGTCAGCACGACGAAGCGTCGTCCCTCGCGGCTGCCCCATGTCGCCGCGATCCTGCCCGCGAGGTCGGCCGCGTCCGGGTACCGGCCTCCGAGCGTGCCATCCAGCCCGACGAAGTCGGTGTCGCAGAAGCGGCACACCGCCGACCCGCGATCGGCCTCGCGGCCGCTCCAGAGATTGCAGCCCGAGAAACGGCAGAAGACGGCCGTGCGCCCCGCCTGGGCACCCTCTCCCTGCAGCGTGAGGAAGATCTCCTTGACGGCGTAGCTCATCCCGCGGCCTCGCCTCGTTCCGCGCGGCTGCGCTGCCGGCCCTTGCCGTTCGTCGTCCACCCGAAGGCTCGCGGTCCCCGCAGCATCGGATCATCCTTCGTCGGCGCCAGCCGGGGGCTTACGGTGCCCGCAGGCCGGAGCCAAGGCGCGGCGCCGAGGCCCGGAGTTTGGGGACTGGAGCCGCGGTTGCGGCCCCGAGCCGATCTGCCATGATCGCGACGCCCCTCGGCCGTCACGTCGGCCGGGTCGTACCAGCCCGGAGTTCGTCATGATGTTCCTGTCCAGAGCCGCCGTCGCCTCCGTCGCGGTCGCGGCCGGGCTTCTGACCGCCACGGGAGCATCCGCCGCCTGCTACGACGTGTTCG
>CAXTKM010000276.1:0-999 GCA_964244795.1 uncultured Enterovirga sp. | reverse complement strand
TCGCGATGCTGGCGCTTCCCGCGCAGGCGGCCTGCTACGACGTGTTCGGCTGCAGCGACCGGACCCTCTTCCGGGTCTCGGACCTGCGGGGCGGCCCGAACTGCGAGTTCCTCTGGACGATGCGGAACGAGATCTACAAGGAGCGGGGCTATTGCTTCCGGACGCAGCGCGCGATCGGCGCGTTCGGGAACGACGGCTGCCAATACCAAGATCAGTCCGCCGTCCCGCTGAACCGGTTCGAGCGCGCGAATGTCGGGGCGATCTCGCAGGTCGAGCGCGAGATGAGCTGTCCGCGCTGAGCCGTCACGGCGTCGCGAGGGCGTCGAACCGGTCGTCCGGCACGCGGGTGAGGAATCGCTCCGCATGCACGGCGAGCAGGATGTCCGGCCGGACATCATCGACGTAGCGCCAGTCGAGGCTCGTCGACCAGACGAAGTGCACCTCCGCGAAGGTCTCGGCCAGCATGCCGGTCAGGCGGGTCGGCAGCGTCTCGGCGTTCGAATCGCCGAACAGCACGACCCGCCGCGGGTCCGCGGTCGGGCTCGCGTTCGCGAAGGCCGTCCGGGCCCCGACGAAGCGGGGCTGCTCCAGCGTGCCGTCCCAGATCGAGCGGGCGAGCGCGTTCTCGCCCGTCCGGACCGCGTCGCGCAGGAACCAGTAGGTTCGTCTCGGCTCGGAGCGCGGCGGGTCGAGCTTGTAGCCGAGATCGCCGGCGAGCTCCGTCGCGACGAAGGGACGCTCGTCGAGGTCCGGCACGGGCGCGGCCCCGAGGGCATCGCAGATCACCCGATAGGCGAGGTGGCACCCCTCGAAGCGCCAATGCGAATCGGTTCGGTGGAACAGGTCGGCCCCGTTCCGGAGCGCCCGCATCGGGGCCAGGAGATCGAGGAAGGACGCCCGGGCATCCGACCGAGCCATGCGGTCGGCCAGCCTCCTGGTCGGCGCGAGACCGGCATCGATCCGGAGCGCGCCGGTCCTGTCGTCGTAGACCGACAGCTT
>CAXTKM010000275.1:0-5134 GCA_964244795.1 uncultured Enterovirga sp. | reverse complement strand
TGAATCACAACCAACCCCGCATGAGAATCCCGAGAGTCCACAGGACCTAGAGCGTTCCGGCATTTCAGGGAAACGCCGGAACGCTCTAACTCATTGTCGTCGCATGCTGTTTTCGGGAAACCGGTTTCCACTATCCTGCAGCATGCTCTAGCAATGTGGCAGGGTGGCGCGGCGCCTCGCGTCGCGAACCATCACGAGCGCGATCGCGACGTGGGCCGCGACCATCCGGTCGCGTTCGGAGAGCCGCTCGAGGCGTCGACCCACCCTTCGATGCCTCGGCTTCGGGATGTGAACGAAGAGGGTCGGTCCCTCTCGCCCGAGGGCATGGAAGTAGGCGGCATTGCAGAGGTAGCGTCCCGCGTTCCGCGAGACGCCTGCCGGCACACGATGCTCCCGCAGGATGCGCGTGGCTGCGAGCGGGTTGACCGCCGTCCGACGATCGTCGGACGGCGCAACGCCTCGCCCGATCGCGGCCGTCGCGCCGGCCGCGTCCGGAAACAGGGTGGAGCGTCGCGAGGTCGCCCGGCGCTCGACCCTGACCCGGCGCGAGCGTCCGGCGACGCCGATCATGAGGACGGCGTCGGGCTCGTGGGACAGCGCCGGCGCGAGCTCGCCCGCGATCGACGCGTAGGCGGTCGTGACGATCAGGCAGGCGGCCTCGATGCCCCGGATCCGGAAGCGCGGCGACGACGCGACGGCCTTGGCGAGCGCGGCGCTCGGGTTCCGGGGCATGGTCGGAAACGGCCCGAAGCCGGTCACGAGAAGCCGCATCGTCAGAGCCCGAGCAGTGCTGCGAGCTCGTCCGCGCCGGCCGCGGGCGAGATCGAGCCTTCGGCGACGGCGCGCTCGAGGGCGGGCAGGCGGGCCTGGACGGGGCCGCTCGCCGAGACGCGGTCGCGCAGCCGCTCCTCCAGCATGGCCCACATCCAGCGGGTGTTCTGCCGGCGCCGCTTCGCCGCGAGCGCACCGGCGCCCTCGAGCCTGGACCGATGGGCGGCGACCTCGGCCCAGAGCGCCTCGAGCCCGGTCGCGTCGAGGCCGGAGACGAGCAGGACCGGCGGCGTCCAGAGCGCGTCCGGCGGCACGAGGATGTGCAGGGCCGCCCGGTACTCCCCGGCGGCCAGCGCCGCGCGATCGGAGCCCGGCCCATCCGCCTTGTTCACGGCGATGATGTCGGCGAGCTCGATCACGCCCTTCTTGATGCCCTGCAACTCGTCGCCGGCGCCGGGCAGCGCGAGGACCAGGAAGGTGTCGGTGAGCTCCGCCACCGCCGTCTCGGATTGGCCGACGCCGACCGTCTCGACCAGGACCACGTCGTATCCGGCCGCCTCGCAGAGCAGCGTCGCCTCCCGGGTCTTGGCCGCGACCCCGCCCAGCGTGCCGGAGGAGGGCGAGGGCCGCACGAAAGCGGCCGGGTCGGCCGCGAGGCGGCTCATGCGGGTCTTGTCGCCGAGGATCGCGCCGCCGGTCCGGGTCGAGCTCGGATCCACGGCCAGGACCGCGACGCGGTGCCCGCGGGCGATGAGGTGGATGCCCAGGGCGTCGATCAGGGTCGACTTGCCGACGCCCGGCACGCCCGTGATGCCGACCCGGATCGCCGCTCCGGTGCGGGGCATCAGGGCGTCGAGAAGGGTGCGGGCAACCGCCCGGTCGTCGGGCCGCTTCGATTCGACCAGCGTGATGGCACGGGCGAGCGCGGCGCGGTCGCCGGCCGCGATCGCGTCGGGGGAGGGCGGGGAACGCCGGGTCGGGGCCTGCGCGGCGGGCATCGCTTGTTGTGCCGGGGCGGGGGCGATCCGTCGAGCGTTCATCACGGCTGGCGGGCCGGAAGGAGCGTCGGGAGGAGCGACACGGCCGAGAGCACGAGGCCCGCCCCGAACAGGGCGTCGTGCGAACCGGTGCGGGCGAAAAGGGCCGCGAGCCCGAAGCCGGTTCCGGCCTGGCAGAGCGCGAAGGCGGCCGTGGTCCGGGCCCAGACTCCGCCCGCCTCCGGACCGGCGAGCTCGCGGGCGCGCGCCAATGCGACCGTGGTCAGCCCGATCGCCACGAAGCCGCCGAGGCCGGCGGCGGCGAGCAGAGCCGCCTCGCCCGGCGCGAACACCAGCGCCAGCGCGACGGTCTGCAGGCCGAGGAAGACCCTGAACGACCGCTCGGCCCCCCAGCGGTCCGCCGCGCGGCCGCCGACCAGGGGTCCGACGAGCCCGCAGAGCCCGAACAGCAGCCATCCGAGCGCGCCCTCCGCGATGGCGAAGCCGCGTCCGCGGACGACCATATCGGCGAAATAGACCATGTGCGGCACGAGGCCGGCGCCCGAGAGGCCGTAGGCGAGAGCGAGCGCGTTCGTGCCGGCCGGGAGCGCGGGCGAGCTCCTGGGGACGGGCGTCGCGGGCCAGGACCGGCTCGCGAGAAGCCAGGCGAGGCCGACGAGCACTGCGAGACCGATCCAGGTCGCGGACAGGCCGGCCTGGAGGAAGAGCGGAACGCCGGTCGCCGCGACCACGATGCCGGCCGCAACGCCGGTCATCACGATTCCGCCCGCGAAGCCCCGCCGGGCCGGCGCGACCGCGCCCTGCACCGCGGGACCGGCCAGCACCATGAGAAGACCGCCCGCAATCCCGGCGAGGGCGCGCCAGAGAACGAGCCAAGCGGTGCCACCCTGGACCGCGCAGCTCGCGAGCGACAGGCAGGCGAGGCCCATCCCGAGATGGAGGGCGCCGACGATGCCGATCCGTCGCGCGACGGATCGGCCGCCGAGCACGCCGGCGAGATAGCCGCCGAGGTTGACGGCCCCGAGGAGCCCCGCCTCGGCGCCGGACACCCATCCGGCCGCGACCATCGCGGGAAAGAGCGGCACGTAGGCGAAGCGGGCGAGCCCGATGCCGGAGAAGGTCGCAGCCGCGCCCGCGAAGGCGGGACGAAGGCCGGGATCGAGGGCCGAGTCGGCGGGTCCGTGTGTCACGCCGCCACCATCACGCCCGGGGCCGGTCCGTCCAGAGCATCCCGGACATCGGCCGGTCGCGTCAGGCGGGCGTCCCGACCGGCAGGCCGATCCGGCCCCACCCCGGCAGCTTGATCGCCGGGCGGCGGAGGTCGAACCCGGTCACGAGACCCATGAAGTTCAGCTCGAAGCCCTCGACCCATCCGACCGTGATCCCGAGATAGCCGCCGAGCTGGACCTGCACTCCGGTCCGGCTCGGAGTCGGGCCGACGAGATCGCCGAGCGGATGGAAATCCTTGCCGAGCGCGGTCGGCGGCAGGGCGACCTGAAGGTCGGGCACCTCGGACACGACATGCGCCACGAAGGTGTTCGAGTTCGGCCCGGGCCAGACCCGGTAGTCGCCGCCCTTCCTGTAGGGGTAGCTGCGGACGGCTTTCGCGATCTCCGGAACGAGACGCTCGGCGGCCGGGCCGTCCAGCGCCACGACGGCGTCGGGCAGGTTGCCGAACCAGCGCGCGTCGGCCGGCCAGCCGTCGGTCCGGACCGGCTGGCCCCAGCCGACCTTGTCGAACCGCGTGTAGCGCGCGGCGCCCTCGGCCTTGACCACGATCCAGCTGTGGTGCGCGACGATGCCCTTCCAGCGGCCGGTCCTCGCGGCGTAGATCCGGATCAGCGCCGGCGTGTGGAGGGACGGATCGGGCAGGAGATGCGCGCTCGTCCAGTCCGCGCGGCTCCAATCGGGCGCGAGATCGTCGCGCGTCGCCCACCATGCGGCATGCGTCGCGAGCGGCAGGATGAACAGGATAAGGATGACCAGGAGGGTGCGGGCGAGCATGGGGAGACGCGAGCGAGACCTTGGCAGGCGAGGGCGCCGACCTGACGAGCCGATTGGAAATCGACCGGTCCTCGCGATATGGTTTGCCGACACGGCCAGTGCCAGCCGGAGAGGTGTCGGGCATGACGGTGCATGTGACGGTCCGTGGGGCCGATGGCCTCAACCGGCGCGCCTTCAGCGCCGACGACATCCGCCGGATGACCGAGATCGGCATCCTGGGCGAGAACGACCCTTTCGAGCTGATCGACGGAGAGCTGATCGAGATGGCCGCGAAGGGCTACGCGCATGACCGGATACGCGACGAGATCGCACGGTCGCTCATCCTCGGGCTCGATCAAAGTTTCGGCGTGTCCGTCGAAGGAACGCTGCAGCTCGATCCGCAAACCCTCGTCGAGCCCGACGTCCTCGTCTACCGGAAGACGGATGCCTTCGCGTCGCCCGAGGGCTACAGGATCGTGCCAGCCCCGAAGGTGCTGCTCGCGATCGAGATTTCCGTCTCGAGCCTCGCCTTCGACCGGCGCCGCAAGGCGGCTCTCTACGCGACGCACGGCGTCCCGGAATACTGGGTCATCGACGTGAACGGCTTGAGAACTTTCGTCCATTCCGATCCGAGCGGTTCGGCGTTCGGGTCCCTGCGCGAGATGTCGGCCGACGCCGAGCTCCGTCCCGCTTCTCCGGACCTCGGCGGATACGCAGTTCGTTTGGCCGACCTCGTCTGATCGGCCGTCAGGCCGCCTGCATCCGGCGCCAGCCGGACCACCGGCCCCAGGCCAGCACGGCGAAGGGCCAGAGCAGGGCCGCGAAGGTCATCGTGGCGAGGATCGCCGAGACCGGACGCTCGAAGAACGGCAGGATGCTGCCGTCCGACTTGATCAGCGACGTGACGAAGTTCTGCTCCACCATCGAGCCCATCACGATGCCGAGCACGAGCGCCGCGACCGGGTAGCCGTTCGCCTCCATCACGTAGCCGACGATCCCGAACCCTGCGACGATCAGGACCGCGAAGAGGTTGTTGCCGGTCGCGAAGGCCCCGACCGCGGCGCAGACGAGGACGACCGGCATGATCGAGGCGCGCGGCGCCCGCATGACGTAGCTGGTCGCCCGGATCATCGCGATGCCGAGCGGGATCATGATGATGTTCGCGATCACGAAGATGATGTAGAGCGCGTACATGCTGGACGCGCGTTCCGTGAACAACGTCGGTCCGGGGTTCAGCCCTTTCATGTAGAGGACGCCGATCGCGATCGCGGTGATCGTGTCGCCCGGGATCCCGAAGAGCAGCGAGGGGACCCAGCCGGAGGCAAGGCTCGCGTTGTTGCTGGCGCCGGCACTCGTGCTCGCCTGGCTGCTCGTCCTGGGCG
>CAXTKM010000274.1:0-5145 GCA_964244795.1 uncultured Enterovirga sp. | reverse complement strand
CGTCAGGATCCCGGTCGCGGCCGCGATGAAGACCGAGTTCCAGAGCTGCCGCCAGAAATGGGCCAGGAAATAGTGCTTCTGGCCGAACACGATCTCGAAGTTGCGGAGGGTCGGGTGCTCCGGGAACAGCGCGCCCGAGAAGGCCGATTCCTTCGGCGAGATCGCGAACAGGAACATGTGGTAGATCGGGATCAGGGTCCAGATCAGGACAGGGATGCCGACGAGCAGCAGCTTCGCTTCCGTGCCGGCCGCCGCGATCCAGCCAGGGCGCGACGCGCGCCGGGGTCGGGCCCCGACCGCCCGGGCGGCGATCGCGGCGCTCACTTCGAGAGCCTCCGCATCAGAACGTAGGCGAGCGGCAGGACGAGCGGCATCGCGCACACGACCGCGGCCAGCGACATGTCGACCTGGTCGAGCCTGAGATAGCGGATCCCGAGCGTCGCCAGCACGTGCGTCAGGTCGGCCGGGCCGCCGCCCGTGAGGAGGTAGACGCTGTTGAAATCGCCGAGCGTCCAGATCATCGAGAGGATCGTGCAGGTGACGTAGAGCTGCTGCATCGACGGCCAGGTGACGTGGACGAACTTCTGCCAGCCCGTGGCGCCGTCGACGGAGGCGGCCTCGTAGAGGTCGGACGAGATCGCGAGCCGGCCCGCGATCAGGATCAGGGTCCAGAACGGCAGCGACTTCCAGATGTGGACCCCGATCGCGAGCGCGAAGGCGAGCCGCGGGTCGTTCAGCCAGTTCGGGCCGTCGTCGCCTGTGAACGAGAAGATGATGTGGTTCAGGACCCCCCATTCGGGGTTCAGCATGAAGCGGAGCGACAGGATCGTCGGGATCGAGGGCACGGCCCAGGGCAGGATGAACACGACCGCGAGCCAGCGGATCCAGCGCCGGTCATGCGTGAAGAAGCCGGACAGGAAGAGCGCGATCGCCATCTTCAGGTTGATGCCGACGACCAGGAACACGAGCGTATTGACCGCCGCGCGCGCGAAGATCGGATCGTCGGCCAGCCGGACGTAGGTCGCGGGATCGCGCGCGAGCCAGAGGCCGTAGCCGACCGGATAGACGACCAGGAACAGGAAGACGAGGCAGTAGGGGGCGATCAGGATCAGCCCCCAGGCCTGCCCGGGCGTCATCAGCCGGGAGCGCGCGCGCGGCGCGGCCAGATCCCCGTGCATCCCGATCGCGACCGCCGACATGGGAGCTCCTCGCGCTGCGGCGGCCGCCGGAATGGCGGCCGCGATCGGCGGGACCGGGCGGGGCGGCGCCCGAGATTAGCCCGCGACCTGCTTGATCCGGGCGATCATCTCGTCGACGGCCTGTTCCACCGGCACCTTCTCGCTCACGACCCGGTTCATGGCCTTCGCCCAGATGTTCTCGTTGTTCAGGATCGTGAACTTGAAGTTCTTCGTGAACTCGAACGGCAGAGTGCCGTCCATGTACTGGTCGTAGACGGCCTTGCGGTGCCGGTCGGCCTGCCAGAACGGGCTCTTCTGCCCGGCCGTCGTCACCGGGAACCAGCGCCCGAGCGCGCCCTCGACGTAGGGCCGCAGGTTGTCCTCGGCGAGCAGGAAGCTCACGAACTCCTTCGCCCGCGCCTTGTTCTTCGATTCGGAGAACACGAGCCCGACCTTGACGGACGTGCGATACACCATCGTCGATCCGTCGGGCTTCTTCGGGAAGCCTGACGTGATGATCGTCTCCTCGTAGGCCTTCTTGCCGGCCGCGCGCTGATCGGGCGTCAGGGTCTGGTTGATCGAATCCTCGTACCACTTCGCCGCGATCGAGATCGTGAAGTTGTGCGTCATCACCGTCGTCCTGTTGTGGAAGGCGACGTTGTTGTCGGGATCCTTCCAGGTCGTGGACGACGGCGGCGTGCAGCCCTTCACGTACGGGTCCGTGTAGTCCTTCAGCGCCGAGACGAGGCCGCTCCTGACCTTCGGGTCATCGACGAGAAGCTTGCCGTCGTCGTCGACGAGCTTGACGTTGTAGGCGTCCATGAAGGTCAGGAAGGACTGGAAGGAGTCGGTCGACTCGACCCCCATCGGCATGCCGATCCCGTAGCCGCGGGTCCCGGTCGCCTTGCGGTAGGCCGGCTGCACCTTGTCGCACCAGAACGACCAGTACTCGCTCCACTTCGTCGGCACGTCGCCGGCCTTGAAGCCCGCCTTTTCGAGCAGGTCGCCCCAGATCTGCACGTGCATCGTCTGCTGCTTCAGCGGAAAGGCGTAGTAGCTCTTCTTCTTGAGCTTCTCGTTGTAGAGGTTCGCGGTCTCGAGCGTGTTCGGCGCGAAGGCCGACCTCATCGGCACGAGGATGTCCGTGAGGTCCTCGAGCTTGCCCTCGGAGGCCCATTTTCCGGCGACCTGGACGTCGTAGGAATCGGCGTAGGTGACGTCCGGCGGGGAGCCCGCGTCGAGCGCGGCCACCGTCTTCGGGATCATGTCCTGGATCGCGTATTGCGACAGCTCGACCTTGACCCCGGTCTTCGCCTCGAACTTCCGGACGGCCTCGAAGAGCGCGTCATCCTCGGACTTGTAGAAGCCCTTGACCCACCAGACCGTCAGCTTCTCCTGCGCGAGGGTCGGAGCCTGCGAGGCGAGTAAGAAGCCGAGCGCCACCGCGCCTGCGACAAGCCGAGCCATCCTGTTCCTCCCGAAGTCCGACACGGCCGCTTGAGCGGCTCTGGCAGCGAGAAGAGCACGGTTCGCGGCCCGGACGCAATCGATCCGACGACCCGTCCGGAGCACGAACGAACCCATCGTCATGCCGGCAAGCGGCTCATCGGGCGGTGTTCGTCCCGTCGTGATCAATGGTCGAGCGATCGCGAACGTCGCGTGATAGGAGACAGTCGCCGCCATCGCTCGATGGGATGGTAGACGAACGTTCCTGCGCTGCGGCCGGCGAATCTTCATGAGTGGGGCGGTGTCGGCCCGACGAACGTGCGATAAGGGCCAAAATCGTCTTCGGACTCCGGACGGCACGGCTCATGAACACGTCAAGCCACGACGGGGCGAGACCTCCTCGGGCCGCCCCGAACGCCCGAGAGCGAGACGCGCACATGAAGCCCCGATTGCTGGACAAGGTGGCGATCGTCTTCGGGGCGGGCTCCGTCGGGCCCGGGTGGGGCAACGGCAAGGCGACCGCGACGCTGTTCGCCCGCAACGGGGCCCATGTCGTCTGCGTCGACATCGACCCCGGCGCCGCGCAGGAAACGGTCGACATCATCGCGGGCGAGGGCGGCCGCGCATCGGCCGCGGCCTGCGACGTCACGCGATCGGACGCGATCAAGGCCGTCGTGGACGAGGTCGTCGGCCGGCATGCCCGCATCGACATCCTGCACAACAACGTCGGGTACGCGCAGATGGGCGGCCCGATCGAGCTCGACGAGGCGGCCTGGCACCGGACGCTCGACCTGAACGTCACGGGCTGCTTCCTCACTTGCAAGCACGTCCTGCCGCACATGCTGGAGCGACGCTCGGGCGCGATCGTCAACGTGTCCTCGATCGCGGCTGTCCGCTACACCGGCTACCCCTACGTCGCCTATTACGCGGCCAAGGCGGCCGTGAACAACTTCACGATGGGTCTTGCCCTGCAATACGCGAAGGACGGTATCCGGGTGAACGCGATCATGCCCGGCCTGATGAACACGCCGCTGATCTTCCAGCAGATCTCGGGGCAATACGCGACCGCCGACGAGATGGTCGCGGCCCGCGACGCGGCCTGCCCCACCGGCAGGATGGGCACGGCCTGGGACGTCGCGAAGGCGGCCGTGTTCCTGGCCTCGGACGACGCCGCCTACATCACCGGGGTCAGCCTGCCGGTCGACGGGGGTCTTTCGTGCCGGGCGGCCTGACCGCCGCAGGCCGGAGCGGGCCGTCCGCGATCCGGCCAGGAGCCTTCGATCGACCGCTTTCGAACGGCACAGGCAGGACCGCATGACCCAGAGACTGGCCGGCGCGGTCGCGCTCGTGACCGGCAGCGCCCGCGGGATCGGGCTCGCGACCGCGCGCGCCTTCGTCCGCGAGGGTGCGGCCGTGGTCATCGCCGACGTGAACGCGGGGAGCGCCGCTGAGGCCGCGGCCGGCCTGATCCGAGACGGCGGTCGCGCGATGGCGGTCGCGGTCGATGTCGCGGACGCTGCCTCGGTCGAGGCCATGATCGCCGCGATCCTCGGGGTCTACGGCCGGATCGACATCCTGGTGAACAACGCGGGCGTCGGCGGCAACACGCCGTTCCTGGACACGAGCCTCGCCGACTGGAACCGGATCATCGGGATCAACCTGACGGGCGCCTTCCTGGTCGCCCAGGGATGTGCCCGCGAGATGGTGAGGGTCGGGGGCGGGAAGATCGTCAACGTCGTGTCCATATCCGGCCAGCGGGGCGGGAACGGCCGCGCCGCCTATGGTTCGGCGAAGGCGGGCCTCGAGCTTCTCACGAAGGTGATGGCGGTCGAGCTGGCTCCGCACGGCATCAACGTGAACGCCATCGCGCCCGGCGCGGTCGAGACCGAGATGGCGGCCTTCGCACACGACCACGCGACGCGCGCCGCCTACACCGGCCTGATCCCGATGACCCGGTACGCCACCCCCGAGGAGATCGCGGACGCGGCGGTGTTCCTGTGCTCGGACGAGAGCCGCTACGTGCACGGGCACACGCTGAACGTCGACGGAGGGTTCCGGGCGGCCGGGCTGATGTTCGAACGCGACGACCCCGCGCTTCCGCAGAGCGTGGGTGTTGGCGTGGTAGCGGAGGAGGGACTCGAACCCCCGACACGAGGATTATGATTCCTCTGCTCTAACCAGCTGAGCTACTCCGCCGTCCCGGTCGCCTGGGGAAGTGCGCGGCTATACGGAGGGGCCGCGGGGGCTGTCAAGGAAGCGTCCGGCCCCGAATGGCCCCTCAGCGCGACGGCAGGAACGCGATCCGGACCGCGAAGGCCGCGAAGATGCCGGCGAAGCACCAGTCGAGCGCCCGCAGGACGCGGGGTCGTCGCGTCAGGGTGTCGGCGATGTGCTCGGCCGCGAGCACCATGAGGGCGGAGAGCGGCGTCGTCAGGACCACGAAGTAGAGGCCGAGGAAGAGCAGTGCCGCGCCCGCCTGCGGGTCGCGGGCGTCCACGAATTGCGGCAGGAAGGTCACGAA
>CAXTKM010000273.1:0-5172 GCA_964244795.1 uncultured Enterovirga sp. | reverse complement strand
CCCACCCCTGCCGGCGAAGGCCGGTATCGAAGCTTCGCTTCGACTCGGCCCTCCCGCCCGGCGTCGCCGGGACCTGCAGGGGAGGGATCGTCCCGTGGCGCTGAGCCACACGACAGGGCTCCCCGGCAGACGGGGCGATAAGATGCCGTGAAATGATCTCCTTCATCATCAAACGCCTCGCACTCGCGCTCGCGGTCGGGATCGCGGTCTCGATCCTGTCCTTCGCGCTCGTGCGCCTCACCGGCGACGTCGCGACCGCGATCGCGGGCGAGGGGGCCCGGGACGAGGATATCCAGGCCGTCCGGCTCGCCTACGGGCTCGATCGGCCGATCGTCGTCCAATACGCGAGCTGGCTCGGGGGGCTGCTGCGCGGGGATTTCGGCACGTCGTATTTCTTCAAGTCGAGCGTCGCCGATCTCGTGCTCGACAAATTGCCCGTGACGCTGACGCTGGGCCTCCTGTCGCTCGCCTTCGCGCTCGTCGTGTCCGTGCCGCTCGGGGTCCTGGCGGCGCTGCGGCCGAACAGCTGGGTCGACCGCGCGGCTCTCGCGGTCGCGGTCGCCGGTCAGGCGATGCCGAACTTTTTCTTCGCGCTGCTTCTCATCATGCTGTTCTCGATCACGCTGCGCTGGCTGCCGGTCTCCGGATCGGGGACCTGGGCGCATTTCGTGATGCCCACGATCGCGCTCGGGGCCTACGCGGCACCGGCCTTCATGCGGCTGATCCGGGCCGGCATGATCGAGACGCTCACCTCCGATTTCGTCCGGACCGCGCGCGCCAAGGGCGTCTCGCGCCCCGCCGTCGTGATCCGGCACGCGCTTCGGAACGCGCTGACGCCGGTCGTGGCCCTCGCGGTGGTGCAGCTCGGCTTCCTGCTCGGCGGCTCGGTCGTGATCGAGACCGTGTTCGCGCTGGATGGCCTCGGCTATCTCGCCTACGAATCCATCACCCACAAGGACCTGCCCGTGATGCAGGTCGTCGTGCTGCTGCTCTCGGTTCTCTACGTGCTCCTCACCCTGTTCGCGGACATCCTGAACGCCTGGCTCGATCCGCGATTGCGGAGCGCGATGTGAGCGCGATCGTCACCGAAGGCAGCCCGCCCGCGCTCGACGCGGCCGCCCCGGCCGGGCGTCGGACGGGGTGGCGGCAGCACAAGAGCCTCGTGTTCGGCGGGGGCGTGCTCCTCCTGATCGTGGTGCTCGCGCTCCTGGCGCCGCTGATCGCCCCGCACGATCCCTACGCCCAGAACCTCGCCCGCCGGACGATCCCGCCCGTCTGGTACGCCCGCGGGGACTGGACGCATCCGCTCGGCACCGACGCGCTCGGCCGCGACTACCTGTCCCGCACGCTCTACGGCGCCCGGATCTCGCTCCTGATCGGGGCCTCGGTCGCGGCCCTCTCCGGATTGATCGGGACGGTGCTCGGCGTCGCGGCCGGGTATTTCGGCGGCCGGGTCGATCTCTTCGTCACCTTCCTGATCACGGTGCGGCTCGCGCTGCCGGTGATCCTGGTCGCGCTCGCGTCCGTCGCGGTGATCGGCGGCTCGCTGCCGCTCGTGATCCTGGTCCTCGGCCTCCTCAAGTGGGACCGCTTCGTGGTCGTGATGCGGAGCGCGACGCAGGGCGTCCGGACGCTCGATTTCGTCACGGCAGCCCGGGCCGGCGGCGCCTCCACGGCCCGCATCCTGTGGCGCGAGGTGATGCCGAACGTCCTGCCCTTCCTGATCGTGACCGCGACGCTCGAGGCCGCGAGCGCGATCCTGCTCGAGGCGGCACTCTCCTTCCTGGGACTCGGCGTGCAGCCGCCGCTGCCGTCCTGGGGCCTGATGATCGCGGAGGCGAAACCCTACATGTTCTTCTCGTTCTGGCTCATCGCCATCCCGGGCGCCTGCCTCGCCCTCCTGATCCTCTGCGTGAACCTCCTCGGCGACGGGTTGCGCGACCTCGTCTCGTCCGACCGGGGGTCGAGCCTGTGAGCCGCGAGGCCGCCATCGCGCACGCGGTCGCGCATTTCGACTCGGGCGCCTTCCAGGCCGACGTGGCGAGGCGCGTCGCGATCCCGACCGAGAGCCAGAACCCGGAGCGCGCGCCCGATCTCCGGCGCTATCTCACGGCCGAGATGATCCCGTCCTTCGAGCGGCTCGGCTTCGCCTGCCGGATCATCGAGGAGCCGCGCGCGAAGGGGCCGTTCCTCTTCGCCGAGCGGATCGAGGACCCGGCCCTGCCGACGGTCTTCGGCTACGGCCACGGCGACGTCATCCGGGGCCAGGAGGGCCAGTGGCACGAGGGCCTCGACCCCTGGACGTTGACCGTCAGGGGCGACCGCTGGTACGGGCGCGGCGTCGTCGACAACAAGGGCCAGCACTCGGCGAACCTCGCCGCCCAGGCGGCCGTGATCGCGGTCCGGGGCCGGCTCGGGTTCAACGCGAAATGGCTGATCGAGATGGGCGAGGAGACGGGCTCGCCCGGCCTCCGCGAGGTCTGCACCGCGCATCGGGACCTGTTCCGGTCCGACGTGCTGATCGGCTCGGACGGCCCGCGGCCCGACCGGCGTCGGCCCACGATCTACCTCGGCACGCGCGGCGGCGCCTCGATCGACGTCTCGATCGAGGCCCGCGAGGGCGGGCATCACTCCGGCAACTGGGGCGGCCTCCTGTCGAGCCCGGCGATCCAGCTCGTCCACGCGCTCTCGACCATCACCGGCCCGACCGGCGAGATCCTGATCCCCGAGTGGCGGCCGAAGGGCGGCCTGCCGGACACGGTGCGGCGCGCGCTCGCCGGCCTCGATCTCGACATGGGCGAGGACGCGCCGGCGATCGACCCCGGCTGGGGCGAGCCCGGGCTCACCGGGCCCGAAAAGGTGTTCGGCTGGTGCGCCTTCGAGATCCTGGCGATGGAGAGCGGGCAGCCGAAGGCTCCCGTGAACGCGGTCCCGCCCCGCGCCTGGGCCCGCTGCCAGCTCCGCTTCGTGGTGGGCGTCGATATCGACGACATCATCCCGGCGCTGCGCCGCCATCTCGACCGGCACGGCTTCGGCTACGTCAAGGTCGAGCCGGCCCGCGAGGAGGTGTTTCCCGCGACGCGGCTCGACCCGAAAAGCCCCTGGGTCGGCTGGGCGCTCGGCTCGATGCGGCGCTCGAGCGGCCAGGAGCCCGCGCTCCTGCCGAACCTCGGCGGCTCGCTGCCGAACGACGCCTTCTCCGACGTCCTCGGGCTCCCGACCCTCTGGGTGCCGCATTCCTACTCGGCCTGCTTCCAGCACGCGCCGAACGAGCACTGGCCCGTCGCGCTCGCCCGCGAGGCGCTGGTCGTGATGACGGGGCTGTACTGGGACGTGCCGGAGAGTGGGATCGGCAGGGGCGACGCGCAGCCTATCTGATTACCATCCTCTTCCGCCTGCAGGCGCGACTGATAGCATCTACGGGCTCTTGACATATATTCCTATCTAGGAATATATGTCACCGATGAGACCTGATCCTCTTCTCGCCCTCCGCGCATCGCTCGACCACTTGCAGATGCTGGTCAAGGCGGAGAGGGCGCGACGGGCCGGCCTCCGGCTGGATTTCGCCTACGCGCGCTTCACACGCCTTCGGCGAAAGTACGATCCCGATCAGCCGCGCGATGACCACGGTCGTTGGGCGGAGACCGGCGCCGGGGACGACGTGGACGTGACCGGCACGGTCACGGTGGTCAGGCGCTATCGAACCGGCAATCCGGATATCGATAACGTTACCGAAATTCTCGAGCAGAAAGTCGTTCAGGCCATGGAGGAGGTCGGTCCTGGCGCAGGGCCGACTTACGGCACGCGGGTTCATTCGGCTTTCGCTAAAGCCGTGCGGGCGGAAAGAATTCCAGGCATAAGTGTCGAATCCAGCTTCAGCCTTTGATTTGGTCACATACGGGATAGGTGGAAGTAGTCGCACTGACGTTATCTTACGGGCAGACCCCGACGGACAGGGTGGCGTCATGGCCATATGGGATCTCAAGACTGGATCGGCTCGCTTGTCTGCGACTCGCGCCGATGACTTGCGGAGGAACGTCAATGTCGGTTCTTATGTCCCTGTGATCGAACTGCATGCAATCCGCGGAGTCAGTGTAAAGAGTGTCCACCATCGTGTTCGGAGTGTACATTATCATGCCCACTGAGCATTACGTTCTAACGCAAACGCCCATTATGACACTATCGGACTGGCAGGAATCGATCGACATTGAGAAATATCCTCTGACACTCATTGATAGCGATGGCTCGCTAGATTCGGCGGCAACAATCAATGCTTCTTTGAGCGGCGGATCAGTTTCGTTCACGACTTGGCGCAGCAGCCTGGACCAAGTCGTTCGTCCCTGGCACTCTGTTTTACTCCGTGCCCCGTGGCAGCACGTCGTCTGTTTTCGGGATGTCGGAAACGAGCGGTCGGCTTTTGCAGTGACGCTCGCGGCTGCTGCCTACGGGTCTTACGCGAACGGCGTGTTTTATGATCCAGGAACGGATCGAGGGATCGTCGACGACTTCGCAAAGATCCGGGATGTTTTGAAGCAAATTATGGATACTCAACTACGTCTTCTCGGTCTGAAGAGTGGTCGATAAATACCAAACTCCTAGGTCACGCCCTCTGAGCGCGTACGCCGAAAGGGCGAGCAGCGGACGCCCGAGCGCCTAAATTAGAGGCACTCAATGATGTTAATCGCCTCGCGACTTCAACGGTCCGTACGGTTCCATCGCCTCCCATCCTGGCACACCCCTTGCGCTCCCGCTTCCAGGCTGCGCGCCAGCCGATAAGAATCCGGAGAGGCAACGATGAACTTCACGAGACGGGCAGCCATCGGCACGGTCGCGGGCGCGGCCCTGATGGCGGGTCGGGCCGGCGCGCAGACGGCGGACACGATCAAGGTCGGCATCCTGCACTCGCTGTCGGGCACGATGGCGATCTCGGAGACGACCCTGAAGGACGTCATGCTCATGCTCATCGATGAGCAGAACAAGAAGGGCGGCCTCCTCGGCAAGAAGCTCGAAGCCGTCGTGGTCGATCCCGCCTCGAACTGGCCGCTCTTCGCCGAGAAGGCGCGCGAGCTGATCGCGCAGAACAAGGTTTCCGCCGTGTTCGGCTGCTGGACCTCGGTGTCCAGGAAGTCCGTCCTGCCGGTGTTCAAGGAGCTGAACTCGATCCTGTTCTAT
>CAXTKM010000272.1:0-5175 GCA_964244795.1 uncultured Enterovirga sp. | reverse complement strand
ATGACCTCGGGCGGCCTCGGCACGATGGGCTACGGCCTGCCGGCCGCGATCGGCACGCAGCTCGCCCATCCGGACGCGCTCGTGATCGACATCGCGGGCGAGGCCTCCATCCTGATGAATATCCAGGAGATGTCGACGGCCGTGCAGTACCGCCTGCCGGTCAAGATCTTCATCCTGAACAACCAGTACATGGGCATGGTCCGTCAGTGGCAGGAGCTGCTGCACGGCGGCCGCTACTCGCAGAGCTACTCCGAATCGCTGCCGGATTTCGTGAAGCTCGCAGAGGCCTACGGCGGGGTCGGCATGCAGTGCCAGGACCCGGCCGCGCTCGACGACGCGATCCGCGAGATGATCGCGATCGACCGCCCGGTGATCTTCGATTGCCGGGTCGACCAGCGCGAGAACTGCTTCCCGATGATCCCCTCGGGCAAGGCCCATAACGAGATGATCCTGAACGAGTTCAGCAGCGATGCGGAAGCGAGCCAGGACATCGGCAACGTGATCTCGGCCGAGGGCAAGATGCTCGTGTGAAGGGGACGTCGTCCGCTCGCGAACGAAGCGCCTGGATTGCCGGGGCCTCATCGTCCCGACGTGGCAGCGATCTTGCCGCGCCGTCCCACGGGCGCCGCGGATCTCGCGCGCCGAACCCGTCGCGAGAGGTCGCGTTCGCCTCATGCCCCCTCCTGTCCTGGTGACCTTCTCGGCCGGAGCGAGCGGCCCGTGGCGGATCGAGAGCATCGTCCGCGTCGCGGGGGAAGGGCTGCCACCGGCCGAGCGGCTCAGCGTCGGCGAAGCGGTCGCCTCGTCACCCGGGCTGACAATCCGCTGGGCCTTGCGCGGCACGACCAGCAACCTGCGCTACAGCCATCGCGGCGAGGCGGCGTCGCTCCTCGCGGTCCAGGAGGGGCTCGGGCGGCCTGAGGCGCGATGCGCCGCCCTCATCCCGATCCGCAAGACGGAGCGCTGGTGGGCGCTCGCGCAGGACGAGCGCCGGATGATCTTCGAGGAGACCTCCCGTCACATCCGGATCGGCCTCGACTACCTTCCGGCGGTCGCGCGCCGGCTGCATCACGGCCGCGATCTCGGCGAGCCCTTCGACTTCCTGACCTGGTTCGAATACGGCCCCGAGCACGCGGCCAGCTTCGAGGAGATGGTCCGTCGCCTCCGGGAAACGGAGGAATGGCGCTACGTGGAGCGCGAGGTGGACGTGCGTCTCACCCGGGCGTGACGTTCAGACCCCGATCGAGCCGCGTTCCGGGGCGAGCGGAGAACGCGCGCGACAGAGCGTCAGGGGTCGATCGACTCGATTCCGATCGCCTTCGCTGCCGCGAGCAAGCGGAGGTCGTAGCTCGCGACGACGACCTCGCGACCTCGGGCGCGGATGAACGCCAACGTGGCCAGGTGAAGCGCGTCGAGCGTTCGGACCGGAAGCGGACAGGGTTGGAGAGCCCGGGAGAGGATCTCAGCCGACAGATCCAGCATCTCGACGGTGCTGAGGATCAGCTCGACTTCGCGGCCGAGCCTGTCCTGCCGCCCCGATGCATGGACTCGGTTCAAGATCTCGTATCGCAACAACGGCTCGACGCGATCTTCTGCGCCCAGAACGAGGGCGGCGGCCGTCTGGGCTCCGCGAGCACCCGCGCCAGGGCGACGGACGTGTCGAGATAGATCACCGATCGTCACGATCCTGAGCCAGGCCCTCCATCATCTCCTCGAAGGAGCAAACAGGGGGGTAATCCGGCTCGGGCAGGGGCCCTTTCCGGGTGGCCGGCGTGAGCCAGCCCTCACGCACGCCCGTCGCCACGAACGCCTCGTCCGAGAGAACGGCTGCCCGTCGAGGCGGCACCAGCTCGGCGACGACCCGGTCGCGGTCGGTGACGAGCACCGTCTCGCCGGCCGCGGCCGCGCGAACGTATTCGCTGAGCTTGTTCTTGAGGACCTTGATCCCGACGCTTCTCATGACGACAAAAGTAGCGTCAGGTAGCTACCGGGTCAATCGAACGAGCGCGCTCGCTAACGCTGCAGCAGGCCGGCTACCGAAACGCGATCTCGACGATCTCGTAGCTTTTGCCGCCACCGGGCGTCACGACCTCGACCGTGTCGCCGACCGACTTTCCGATCAGCGCCCGCGCGACGGGTGAGGAGATCGACATGCGGCCGGACTTCACATCGGCCTCGGGCTCCCCGACGATCTGGTAGGTCTTCGCCTGATCCGTGTCCTCGTCGACGAGCTTCACGGTCGCGCCGAACTTCACCGTCTTTCCGGAGAGCTTCGTGACGTCGATGACGTCGGCCCGGGCCAGGATCGATTCGAGCTCCTGGATGCGGCCCTCGTTCAGCGACTGGCTCTCCTTCGCGGCGTGGTACTCGGCGTTCTCCGACAGGTCGCCATGCGCGCGCGCCTCGGAGATCGCGTCGATGATCCGCGGGCGCTCCACCTGCTGGCGGCGCTTCAGCTCGTCCGTGAGGGTGGCGTGGCCGCCGGGCGTGATCGGTACCTTTTCCATCGGGTCTGCACTCTTCGTCGGCCGACTCTGCCGGCCGCGGGCTGTCGAACGGGGGTGATGCGTCTCGTCCGGCGCGGCCGCGCCACACTTGGCCCGGCGCCGCCCTCAGGCGAGGAACTCAAAGCGTCCGGCCGCGAAGGCCCGGACCGTCTCGGCGACCGCGATCGGGAGTGTGAGCGAGCGGGTGGGGTTAGGCAAGAGCCGTGATGCGACGAGCGCCAGGGTCGGATCGTGGAGAAGCCCATCGCTTCCGCGGCCGCCATGAGCCGGGCGCCGTCGCTGGCCAGCGTGGTCGTGATCCCGACGGCGCGGGACATGAAGCGTAAACTGGCCCTCGAGACCAGCCCGAAGACAACGCCTCGGGCTGCACGAAACGCTGGATGGTCGCCTGTGCCCACCCTCGAGCAAATATGCCGGGAGAGCCCGTCAGGACATCGAAGCAAGCGTGCTGATGCGATGACCGAGCGAGGCTAGGTCGCCCAATCCTCCACGATCAGCCCCGGCACACGATCGAACTCGCGCCGGTTCGCGGTCACGAGCGCCGACCCGCGCCGCCGCGCCTGCGCGGCGATCAGGATGTCATACGGGCCGATCGGCGGTCCGGATCGCTTCAGGTGGGCACGGATATCGCCGGCATGCTCCGCATCCTCGTCCTCGAACGGCGCAACGACGAAAGGGATCGTCAGGAACGTCGCGAGCCTGGATTCATTTCGGGCGCGGCTGACACTGTTTGCAACTCCGAAACGCAGCTCGAACAGGACGACCGTCGACAAGACCATCGAAGCGCCCCGCTCCAGTTCTGCGTCGAGACGCGCGGCGATACCGGCGTTGCTCTCGTTCAACGCCGCGATAGCAACATTCGTGTCGAGCAGGAACACGCGCGCTCAATCGAGCGAGATGTCGTCGTTGACAGGGAGAAGATCGCTCTCGGGGATGCCGTCCGTCAGGAACTCCGAGGCGCCGAGCGCGCGCAGCTCGGCTCGCCACGCCTTCACGTCGAAGGGGGGCGGCTGCAAGGGCTCCAACACGACCTTGTGGCCGTCGCGGCTCACGCGCACCTCCGTGCCTGCCAGGCGATATTGCTTAGGCAGCCTGACGGCTTGGCTGCGACCATGCATGAACAGCTTCGCGGTATCGCTCACGACGACGCTCCTGGTATCTATCGCGATAGATACCGCTTCGCTGCGAACCCATCAATGAGGTCACGCGAAATACGTCTGCAGCGCCCGAACCTCGAGGTCGCCCGACCGATAGGCCCGGATGCCCTCCGCGGCCGCGTTCGCGCCCGCGACGGTGGTGTAGTAGGGCACCTTGGACAGCAGCGCCGCGCGGCGGAGCGAGCGCGAGTCCGAGAGGGCGCCGGCGCCCTCGGTCGTGTTGAACACGAGCTGGACGTCGCCGTTCTTGATCGCGTCGACGATGTGCGGGCGACCTTCCAGCACCTTGTTGATCCTGACCGCCACGATGCCCTCGTCCTGGAGGAAGCGCTGCGTGCCGCGGGTCGCGAGGATCCGGAAGCCGAGCCCGTGCAGGATCCGCATCGCGGGCAGGATCCCGGCCTTGTCGCCGTCCCGGACCGAGACGAACACCGTGCCGGAGCGCGGCACGCTCGCGCCCGCGCCGAGCTGCGACTTCGCGAAGGCGGTCCCGAACGAGCGGTCGAGCCCGATCACCTCGCCGGTCGACTTCATCTCCGGCCCGAGCAGCACGTCGACGCCGGGGAAGCGCGCGAACGGGAACACGGCCTCCTTCACGCCGATATGGTCCAGCTCCTTCCTGACGAGCCCGAAGGACGCGAGGCTCTCGCCGGCCATGATCCGGGCCGCGATCTTGGCGATCGGCTCGCCGATGACCTTCGCGACGAAGGGCACGGTCCGGGAGGCGCGCGGGTTCACCTCCAGCACGTAGATGTCCCCATCCTTGATCGCGTATTGCACGTTCATGAGCCCGCCGACCTCGAGCGCGAGCGCGAGGGCGCGGGTCTGGCGCTCAAGCTCGGCGATGAGCTCCGGCGAGAGCGAGCGCGGCGGCAGCGAGCAGGCGGAATCCCCGGAATGGATCCCGGCCTCCTCGATATGCTCCATGATGCCCGCGACGAAGACATCCTTCCGGTCGCAGAGGGCGTCGACATCGACCTCGATCGCGTCCGACAGGTACCGGTCGAAGAGAAGCGGGTTCTTGCCGAGCACCGTGTTGATCTGCCCGGTCTTGTCGTTCGGGTAGCGCGCCTTCACGTCGGACGGGATCAGGGACGGCAGGGTGCCGAGGAGGTAGTCCGCGAAGGCCGCCTCGTCCCGGATGATCGCCATCGCGCGCCCGCCGAGCACGTAGGAGGGCCGCACCACGAAGGGGAGGCCGAGATCGGCCGCGACGAGCCGCGACTGCTCGACTGAATACGCGATGCCGTTCATCGGCTGCTTCAGGCCGAGCCGGTCAAGGAGGCGCTTGAAGCGGTCGCGGTCCTCGGCGAGGTCGATCGCGTCCGGGGTCGTGCCGAGGATCGGCACGCCCGCGCGCTCCAGCGCCTCGGCGAGCTTCAGCGGCGTCTGCCCGCCGAACTGCACGATGACCCCGTGCAGCGTCCCGGCGCGGCGCTCGGCGTCGACGATCTCGAGCACGTCCTCCTCGGTCAGCGGCTCGAAATAGAGCCGGTCGGAGGTGTCGTAGT
>CAXTKM010000271.1:4270-5211 GCA_964244795.1 uncultured Enterovirga sp. | reverse complement strand
AGCCTTGAATCACAACCAACCCCGCATGAGAATCCCGAGAGTCCACAGGACCTAACGGCTCGCCCTCGGCAGGCTTGGGAAAGATCCGCCGAGATCGGGGTTCGGACACGGGCGACCCGCCTCCGCGGTCTCGAACAGGGCCGGTCGACCCCGAAAGACGCTCGCCTTGCGAGCCTTCGCCAGGCGAGACGCGCCGTTTCGCCCCCCAGCGGCGGATTGACTCACCGGCCGCGATGAGAACAAAATAGGAACAACACCGCTTCCGGAGCCACGCAGCAAGGCATGACCCATGCCGGGCACAATCCCGCCTTGTCCGATCTGCGACGACGGATCGTGGCGCTCGACCGCTCGGCGCGGGCGACGCGGCCGCCGCTCGCCTTCGGGCTGGAGGCGATCGATGGGCATCTGCCCTGGGGCGGGCTGCCGCTCGGGACCGTGCACGAGTGCCGGGAGAGCGGGGTCGAGAGCGAGCATGCCGCCGCCGCGACCCTGTTCATCGCGGGCATCCTCGCCCGCACACGAGGCACCGTGCTGTGGTGCCTTCATGGTCGCGACCTGTTCGCCCCGGCGCTCGCCGGCGTCGGGCTCGAGCCCGACCGGGTCATCTACGTCGAGACCTGGAAGGACGCCGAGGTCCTGCCCGCCATGGAGGAGGGGCTGCGTCACGGCGGGCTCGCGGGCGTCGTGGGCGAGGTCGCCCGGCTCGGGCTCACGGCCTCCCGACGCCTTCAGCTCGCGGCCGAAGGCACCGGAGTGCCGGCTTTCGTGCTCAGACGCTGGCGGTCCGACGCCGAGCGCGCCTCGGCGGACGAGCCGAGCGCGGTCTTCACCCGCTGGCGGGTTTCGGCTGCTCCGTCGAGGAGGGCGAACCCCTCGCGGGGGTCGAACCCCTCGCAGGGGTCGAACCCCTCTCAAGCCCCTCCTGTCACGGGGCTCGGACG
>CAXTKM010000271.1:0-4260 GCA_964244795.1 uncultured Enterovirga sp. | reverse complement strand
GCCGCCTGGCGCATCGAACTCCTCCGCTGCCGCGGCGCGGAGCCTGCTTCCTGGATCGTCGAGGCCTGCGATGCCGAGGGTCGTCTCGCTCTACCTGCCGTTCTTTCCGACCGACCTCATCAGGAGGCTCGGCCCGTCGACGCCCGACCGGACGGCGACGAGCGGCCCGGAGAGCTGCACGCATTCCGGCCCGGCAGCACCGAAACCCCGGTCCGGCCGGGACGGCGCCTCGCGGCCGGGTAAAAGCGCCGCCGCGCCGCTCGTCACCGTGCTCCGCGACGGGTCTCGTCGGCTGATCGCGTCCGCGGACCCGATCGCGCAGGCGGTCGGGCTTCGGCCCGGTCAGCCGGTCGCGCAGGCACAGGCCTCGGTGCCCGGTCTCGCGATCGTCGAGGCGACCCCGGAGGCTGACGCCTCGGCGCTCGTCGCCCTCGCGGCCTGGTGCATCCGCTACGCCCCCGTCGTGCAGGTGGACGGGCCGAACGGAATCCTGATCGACGTCGAGGGCGCCGCGCATCTCTTTGAGGGCGGGGAGGCGGGTCTCATGGCCGATGCGATGCGCCGCCTCGCCCGGGCCGGGATCGCGGCCCGGGCCGCCCTCGCGCCGACGCCTGCCGCCGCCTGGGCGCTCGCGCGCCACCGGCCGGGCGCGATCGTGTCGGCCGACGCGCTCGCGGAAGCGCTCGCACCCTTGCCGGTCTCGGGCCTGCGGCTCGATCCCGAGATGGTACGGGCGTTGGCCCTCGTCGGCGTCGAGCGGATCGGGGATCTCGCGGGTTTTCCGCGCCCCGCCCTCGCGCTCCGGTTCGGGCCGGACCTGCTGCACCGCCACGACCGGGCGCTCGGCCGCGCGCCGGACCCGTTGACCCCCCTCATGCCGGAAACGATGCCGCAGGTCCGGATGGCCTCTCCCGAGCCGCTCGGCGACAGCGACGGGCTCGCGGCCGCGCTGCTCCGTCTCGTGCCCCGGCTCTGCCGAGAGCTCGAGCGACGCCGGGCCGGGCTCCGGCGGCTCGACGCCCTGTTTCGCCGCGTCGATGGGCGGCCGATCGCGATCCGGGTCGGCACGGCCCTGCCGTCGCGCGACCCGGCCCATCTCATGCGGCTGCTGACGGAGCGGCTGCCCAGTGTCGACCCTGGCTTCGGGATCGACGAGGTCTCGCTCGTCGCGACCCGGATCGAGGCTCTGCACGAGCGACAGGTGGTGGCCCGGGGGGCGCTCGACCCGGACGCGGCGACCGGGGGCGCGGCCGCCCTCGCGCCGCTGGTCGACAGGCTCGCGGTCCGGCTCGGCCCGGCCCGGGTGTTCCGGGCCGCCCCGGTCGAGAGCCGGATGCCGGAGCGCGCCGTCCGGCGCGTGCCGCCGCTCGCCCCGCTCTCGCGCCTGTCCTGGCCGGCCGTCCTGCCGCGCCCGAGCCGCATGATCGACCCGCCGGAACAGGTGACCGCCTTCGCGATCGTGCCGGACGACCCGCCGGCCTCCTTCGTCTGGCGCCGCATCCGCTACGTCGTTCGGGCCGCCGACGGACCGGAGCGGGTGCGGGGCGAGTGGTGGCGCGACGACGCCGAGGTCGCTTCGCTTCGCGACTACTACCGGGTCGAGGACACGGGCGGCCACCGCTTCTGGCTCTTCCGCGACGCCCCGATGGCGGAGGGCGGACGCTGGTGGCTGCACGGGAGGTTCGCGTGACCGACCCCGGGCAGTATGATAGCATTGCTATCTCTAGAGGAGCATCGCATGGCAGCTTTGCTGATCCGCAAGCTCGACGACGATCTCAAGACGCGTCTGCGGCTGAGAGCGGCCACGCATGGCCGCTCGATGGAAGAGGAAGCTCGCACCATCCTCCGTCAGGTGCTCGGACCGGATCCCTCGCGCCGCACAGGCGCGGACCTGGTGGCAGGTTTCCGTGAAGCTTTCGGACCGTTCGGAGGCGTGGAACTCGACATCCCGGCGCGTCTCCCGATGCGTGATCCGCCGCGATTCGACGAGTGATCGTCCTCGACACCAACGTCCTGTCCGAGCTGATGCGGGACCAGCCCTCGACCATTGTTCAAGGCTGGATCAGCGGGTTCGACTTGGGCGACCTCTACACGACGTCGATCACCAAGGCGGAGCTCCTGGCTGGGATCGCGATGCTGCCTGCAGGTCGCCGTCGTCAAACCTTGGATCGCGCGGCGAACGATGTGCTCGACACCTACCTGTCTGGACGCATCCTCGCTTTCGAGGGCGATGCACCTGCTCATTATGCGGAGATCGTCGGGCGAAAGGGCCGGATGGCCCTGACGTTCGACACGTTGATCGCCGCGATCGCGCGCTGTCGGGGTTTCGCCGTCGCGACCCGCAACATCGGCCATTTCGTAGGTTGCGGGGTGCCCCTGCACGATCCCTGGGCAGGATAGCCGCAGGCCTCCGCGCTACCCCGGGGCGTCCCTCGTGACCTCCGAGCTCCAGATTCCCGAGCTTCAGGTCACGACCCACTTCTCCTTCCTGCGCGGGGCATCCTCGCCGAACGAGCTGTTCGCGGCCGCGGCCCTCCTCGGCATCCCGGCGCTCGGGATCGTCGACCACGGCTCGGTCGCCGGCATCGTGCGCTGCTGGGAGGCCGCGAAGGCGACGGGCGTCCGGCTGATCGTGGGCGCGCGGCTCGACATCCTGCGCGACCCGACGTCGAAGCCGCGTGCTCGGCACGAGGTCGCGCCGGACGAGCGGGACGTCTCGCTCCTCGTCTACCCGACCGACCTCGCCGCCTATTCGCGTCTGACCCGTCTCCTGACGCTCGGCAAGGCACGGGGCGGCAAGGGCCGCTGTGCGCTCGGCTGGGACGACCTTGCCGCCTGGGCGGAGGGCCTTGTCGCGGTGCTGCTGACCGATCGGCCGAATGCCCGACTTGCGGGCGACCTGCGCCGACTGAGCGCGCTCTTCGGCGATCGCGCCTATTGCGGTCTCACCCGGCGCTTTCGGCCGGACGACCACCGCCACCTCGATGCCATCGCGGCCTCGGCCGCGGCGGAAGGCGTCGCGACCGCGGCGCTCAGTGACGTGCTCTACCACGCGGCCGAGCGCCGCATCCTGCAGGATGTCGTGACCTGCATCCGGCTCGGCGTGACGGTCGACGACGCCGGGTTCCTATTGGAGGAGCATGCCGATCGCCACCTCAAGGCGCCGTCCGAGACCGCCCGGCTCTTCGCCCGCCATCCGGACGCGCTCGCCGGCGCCGTCGAGATCGCCGGGCGCTGCCGCTTCGACCTCGGCGAGCTGAGCTACCAATATCCGAACGAGGTGATCGAGCCGGGCCTCAGCGCTCAGGAAACGCTGGCGCGGCTCACTTGGCAGGCAGCCGCTGCCCAGCATGGAGCCGTCGTGCCGGACAGGATCGACACGCAGATCCGCCACGAGCTCGGGCTGATCGAGCGGCTCGACTACGCACCCTACTTCTTGACCGTGCACGCGATCGTTCAGGCGGCCCGCGCGATGGACCCGCCGATCCTATGCCAAGGGCGCGGCTCGGCCGCGAACTCCCTCGTCTGCTACCTCCTCGATATCACCGCGATCGATCCCACGGACAAAGATCTCCTGTTCGAGCGCTTCGTCTCGGCCGAGCGACAGGAGCCGCCGGATATCGACGTCGATTTCGAGCACGAGCGGCGCGAGGAGGTGATCCAATGGGTCTACGAGACCTATGGCCGTCACCGTTCGGCGCTCTGCGCGACCGTGATCCGGTACGGCGCCCGGGGGGCGGTGCGGGAGGTCGGCAAGGTCCTGGGCGTTCCCGAAGACGTCACGGGAGCCCTCTCGGGTCTCGTCTGGGGCTGGAGCCGGGAGGGGGTCGGACCGCGCGAGGTCGAGAGCCTCGGCCTCAACCTCGACGACCGGCGGCTTCGGATGACGCTCGACCTCGCGCGCGAGCTCATCGACACCCCGCGCCATCTCTCGCAGCACCCCGGCGGCTTCGTGCTGACGCAGGAGCGGCTCGATGACCTCGTGCCGATCGAGCCGGCCTCGATGCCGGATCGGCAGGTCGTCGAGTGGGACAAGGACGACATCGACGCGCTCCGGTTCATGAAAGTCGACGTCTTGGGCCTCGGCATGCTGGGCTGCATGAGGCGCGCCTTCGATCTCCTCGAAGAGCATCGACCGGGCGGGCCGCGCACGCTGGCCGACGTCCCGCAGCGCGACGAGGCGACCTACGACATGATCTGCCGGGCCGACACGCTCGGCACCTTCCAGATCGAGTCGCGCGCCCAGATGGCGATGCTGCC
>CAXTKM010000270.1:0-5241 GCA_964244795.1 uncultured Enterovirga sp. | reverse complement strand
CGTGCTCGAATCGGACGCGCATCAGCGCGGGTCGGTCGAGTGCCTGTCGGTCCGGTCGGGGGCCTTCGAGGTCGAGATCGGCGGCGACGTCCAGCCGGTCCGGGCCGGCGAGACGCTCCGCTACCGCTGCGACCGCCCCCACCTGATCCGCTGCGCGGGCGACGTGCCGGGAGAGGCCACGATGGTCTGCATCCTCAAGGCAGCGGTGATGGACTGAGGATCGGAGTCAGGTTCCGGATGGAGGCTACGCCTGTCGTCCCCGGCGCCCGCGGAGCGGGCGGGAAGGGGATCCAGGGTCACGGCGCGCCGGCCCTTAATCCCCTTCCCCTCCGCTGCGCTCCGGCCGGGGATGACACGGGTGAGAAATCCTGACGATCCTTCGAGCACTCAGACCTTGCCTCGGCGCCCTCTCAGAACGGCAGCTTCCCGCCCGCGAGCCTGACGGTCCCGAGGACCAGCACGGCCGCGGTTGCGAGACAGAGGCCGGCCCGCAGCCACGTCGCGCCGGCCGGCACCATCTCGGCCTCATCGACGTAGTCCGAGGCCGGCTTTCGGCCGGTGACCATGGCCTGGATCACCGGGTCTCCCTTCGCCGAATCATACCAGAGGTTCACGAGCACGTGGACGGCCACGAAGCCGAGCAGCACGTAGAAGCCGAGGTGATGCCAGCGCGAGAAGGCGCGCTGCACGGACGTCGGGTCGCCGAAATCGAGATTCGCGAAAGGGCCGCCCATGAGGCCGTTCGAATCGACCGTGAACAGGCCCGCGATCGCCTGCGAGGCGACGAGGACGAGGAGGCTGATGATCATCCAGCCGCCGAGCGGGTTGTGGCCGAGGTAGCGCCGCCCCCGGCCGCGAAGCAGCGCCGCCCCGTAGGATAGCGCCGTCCAGGGCCAGACGACCCAGGACGCGAAGCGCGCGGTCGACGAGCCGACCACGCCCCAGAACAGCCGGAAGACGAGCAGGATCAGGACGGCGTAGCCGTTCCAGATGTGCCAGCCGAGCGTCGCGTCGCCGCCGAGATACGTGATCCAGGCGGTGAGGACGAGGGTGACGAGCCCCCACTTGAAGAGCCGGGTCGGGGCGTCCCAGGCCCGGACCCGCCGGACGCCCGGCGAACCCGACCCGGCGCCGGACAGCTCCGCGCTCATCGCGCGATCAGGTCTTGATCCGATAGCTGTTGTGGCAGGAGCCGCAGGCCTTGGTCACGTTGCCGAAGGCGGTCCGGAAGGTCGCGAGGTCCTTCGTGCCGTCGGCCGCGACCTTGATCTCCTTGCCCCACTCGTCGAAGCGTGCCCGGAAGTCGGCCTGGCTTTCCCAGATCTTCGGGCTCGCGGTCGTGTCTCCGCCCGTCTTCGACCCTTCGGGGAAGTAGGTATGATAGGTCTCGGCGGCACTTCCGAAGGTCTTCAGGACCTCCTGCGCCTTGGCGAGCTCGAACGGGATCTCGGCCTTCGCCATCTGGCCGCCGATCCGGGCCGCGCCGCCGACGCCCTTCATCATGTTGCGCCGCGTCGCGATCGGATCGGACTGGGCGACCACCACGGTCGTGACGGCGATCAGGGCCGCGGCCGTGAGCAGATGTCGAATCATGCGCGATCCTCCGGTCGCCCGCACGCCAGGAGGAGGCGCGAGCCGCGACTGCGAGACGTCGACGTCCCGCAGTCGCGAACTATTCCAGATCGGATGTCCGGTTCCAACTCTTTTGCGCGACTACTCCGCAGCCATCTTCGGGGCCGGCCGGGCGGACCGGATCGCGGCCCGGACGACGTCGGGCGTCGCCGGCATGTCGAACGTCCGGATGCCGTAGGCATGATCGAGCGCGTCGACGAGCGCGTTCATGATCGCAGGGCAGGAGCCGATCGCGCCGGCCTCTCCCGCGCCCTTCATGCCGAGCGCGTTCGTGGTCGAGGGAACGTTGCGGGTCTCGAAGCGGATCTCGGGGATGTCGGCCGCGCGCGGCAGCCGGTAATCCATGAGGGACGCCGTCACGAGCTGGCCCTCGGCATCGTAGACCGTGCGCTCGTGCAGGGCCTGCCCGATGCCCTGCACGATCCCGCCATGCACCTGGCCCGCGAGGAGGAGCGGGTTCAGGGTCACGCCGAAATCGTCGACCACGACGTAGGAGACGAGATCGACCTCGCCGAGATCGGGATCGATCTCGACCTCGACGACATGCGTCCCGTTCGGGAAGGTGGCGGCCGGCGGCGTCCAGTCGCCGTCGGTCGTGAGATCGGCCGGCGTCGCGCCGGCCGCGATGGTCGCGAAATCGACGGCCCTGTCCGTCCCGACGACCCTGACGGCCCCGTCCACGATCTCGAGATCCTCGGGCGCGGCCTCGAGCGCGTCGGCCGCGAGGTCCCGCAGCGTCTCCGCGAGCTTTCGCGAGGCGAGCGCGAGCGAGGCGCCTCCGACCGGGATCGAGCGCGAGCCGCCCGTCCCGCCGCCGGTCTTGATCACGTCGCTGTCGCCCTGGACGACCCGGACCCGCTCCAGCGGAAGGTCGAGCTCCTGGCTCACGATCTGGGCATAGGCCGTCTCGTGCCCCTGCCCGTTGGATTGCGTGCCGATCAGCACGGTGACGTCGCCGCCGGGCTCGAGCCGCACCAGCGTCTTCTCGCCGCCGCCGCCCGCGCAGGCCTCGACGTAGCTCGCGAGCCCGATGCCGCGGATCCTGCCGCGCCGCTCGGACGACGCCCTGCGGGCAGCGAAGCCGGACCAGTCGGCGCGCGCCATCGCGGCCCGCATGTGACCCTCGAAGTCGCCGGAATCGTAGACGTTTCCGGTCGCGGTTTTATACGGCAGCTTCGCCGTCGAGATGAAGTTCAGCGACCGCAGCGCGTCCGGCGCCATCCCGATCTCGCGCGCGATGTGATCGACGAAGCGCTCGATCGCGTAGGCCGCCTCGGGCCGGCCCGCGCCCCGGTAGGCGTCCACGGGAAGCGTGTGCGTGTAGTAGCCCCGGATGCGGGCGTGGACGGCCGGGATGTCGTAGAGGCCGGGCGACATGCCGGCGCCGCCGGTCGGGATGTAGGGCGCGAAGTAGTTGAGGTAGCCGCCCATGTCGGCCTTGAGGTCGACCCGGAGCGCCAGGAACCGGCCCTCGCTGTCGAGCGCCATCTCCAGCGTGACGAGGTTGTCGCGCCCCTGCGCGTCGCCGAGGAAGTGGTCCGTCCGGTCGGCGATCCACTTCACCGGCCTGCCGGCCCGCTCGGCCGCGATGCAGACGAGCGGGTACTCGCGATAGGGGAAGTATTTCGTGCCGAAGCCCCCGCCGACGTCCGGCGTCCTGAGGTGCAGACGCTCCGGCGCGACCCGGAAGATCGAGGCCGCGAGGACGTTGCGGATGCCGTGGACGCCCTGGCCGCCGAAGGTCAGGCTCCAGCGCCGCGTCGTGGGATCGTACTCGCCGATGCAGGCGCGCGCCTCCATGAAGTTCGTGACGAGACGGTTGTTCACGAGCGTGAGCGACACCGTCCGGTCGGCCCGGGAGAAGGCGTCATCCACCGCCGCCCCATCGCCGATGGCCGAGTCGAAGGCGAGGTTGCCCGGCACCTCGTCGAACACGAGGGGCGCGCCCGCGGCCTCGGCGCCCGCGAACCCGATGGCGGCGGGGCGCGGCTCCCACTCGACCGGGATCGCCTCGGCCGCGTCGCGCGCCATGGCAGGCGTATCCGCGACCACGAAAGCGACCGCGTCGCCGACATGCCGGGCCGTCCCGTCCGCGAGGAGCGGATAGTCCGGCGTCTTCATGGTCGTGCCGTCCTGGTTCTTGGCCGGGGCGGCGCAGGGCAGGCCGCCATAGCCCGCGACCTCGGCAGAGGTCAGGACCAGCGCCACACCGGGCATCGCCCGCACCGCCTCGAGATCGCCGATGGTGAAGCGCGCGTGGGCATGCGGGCTTCGCAGGATGTAGGCGTGCAGCGCGCCCTCGGGCGAGATGTCGTCCGTGTAGCGCCCGTTCCCGGTGACGAGCCGAACGTCCTCGACCCGCGCCGCGGGCTGGCCTATTCCGAACTTCATCGGCCGCATCATCATCCTCGCTTGGTCGGCCCGAGCTGTCTCGCGCCTCTCGGTTCCGTCAACGCCTCGGTCGGCCCGGAGTGCCGCGGAGCCGCAGCCTAATCGAGCTTCACGCCCGAGAACTCGACGACCTTGCGCCATTTCTCGGTCTCGTCGACGACGATCTTGCCGAAATCGGCCGGGGAGCCGGGCATCGGGGTTCCGCCGAGATCGGCGAGCCGTTTCACCCCGCCGGGATCGGCGAGGTAGGCGTTCACCTCGCGGTTCAGGCGATCGACGATCTCGGGCGGCACGCCCTTCGGGGCACCGATCCCGAACCAGGCGCTCGCCTCGTAGCCCGGCACGGTGTCCGCGACGATCGGCACGTCTGGGAGCGCTGGAGAGCGCTCCTGCGTGGTGACCGCGAGGGCTCTGAGACCGCCCGACCGGACGTGCTCGATCGAGGACGGCAGGTTGTCGAAGAAGACATGGGCCTGGCCGGCCAGAAGGTCCGTGATCGCAGGGCCGGCGCCGCGATAGGGCACGTGTACCATGTCGATCCCCGTCATCGCCTTGAACAGCTCGCCCGACATGTGCGTCGAGGTGCCGAGCCCGGACGAGGCCATGTTGATCTTGCCCGGGTTCGCCTTCGCGTAGGCGATGAACTCGGCGACCGTCTTCACGGGAAGCTGCGGGTTGATCTCCATGATGTTCGGCGAGCGGGTGATGCCGGCCACGGGCGCAATGTCGCGGACGAAGGTGAAGTTCAGCTTCTTGTACAGCGTCGCGTTGATGCCGTTCGCGGGATTGACCAGGAGGATCGTGTAGCCGTCGGGCGCTGCGTTCACGACCGATTCCGTGCCGATGTTGTTTCCGGCGCCCGGACGGTTCTCGATATAGACCTGCTGGCCGAGCCTTTTCGACAGCCAATCCGCGACGAGCCTCGCCAGCACGTCGGTCGTGCCTCCGGGCGGATATCCGACGACCCAGCGGATGGGGCGCGACGGATAGGCCTGGGCGAGAGCCGGAGCGGCGAGGACTGCCGTCCCGGCGAGCACGGATCGTCGAGTGAGCGTCGGCGACATATCGGCATCCTCCCGTCTGCTTTTGACGGGAGCTTAGTCCGCCGTGCGGGGGCCGGATAGAGACCGCGCGCTCTCGGGAATGAAGAGGCCCGAAGGACGCACGGCCGTCATTCCGGGGCTCGCGAAGCGAGAGCCCGGAACCCATAGACGCTGA
>CAXTKM010000269.1:0-5262 GCA_964244795.1 uncultured Enterovirga sp. | reverse complement strand
TCACCTTCGGGCTCGGGACGGCGCTGCTCCTCGGCGCGGTCCTGGTCTACGAGCCGGAGCTCCTGTCGCGCGTCGCGGACCGCATCCCGCCGATGCTGGCGAATGCCACGACGGCCCGGATCGTCGGGATCGCGCTCCTGGCCGGCGTCGCGCTCTACGTGGTCGGCTCGCTCCTGCGCCTGAAGCCCGTGACGATCCGGGGCTTCACGATCGCCTATCCGGGCCCGAACATCATGGGCCGGCAGCTCGTCGCGGCGCCGCTGGAGCTCCTCGGCGCGGCCGGGATCATCTACTTCGCCCTGCCGGAGGCGGGCAATCCGGGCTTCCTGATCGTGCTCGGGGCGTTCCTGGCCGCGTTCTCGCTCGCGCTCGCGAGCCACGCGCCGGGCGGCCTCGGCGTGCTCGAGCTCGTGTTCGTGGCGATGATGCCGGACGTCGACAAGGCGGCCGTGGTCGCGGCCCTTCTCGTGTTCCGGCTCTTCTATCTCATCCTGCCGCTCCTGGCCGCGATCGTGGTCGTGCTGCTGTTCGAGCGGGCGCGCCTGTCGAAGGCGTGGCGGGACCGGATGCCGGGCACGATCGCGCCGCTCCCGCCGCCTTCCCCTTGAGCGATCGGCGGAGATGACGCCGCGGGAGCGGCTCCGCCGCCTCCGGTTCGGCCTCGCGACGCTGCTCGGACATCGGCCGCTCGGCTTCTTCATCCCCTACCGCTACGCGCCCGGTACGCGCCCGGCCGGCTACCCGGCCCTCGAGCCGCTGTTCCGCGCGGCGGAGCCGGCCTTCCGGGACGTGATCGAGGCGGTCGAGGCGGTCGCGGCCGATCTCGCGGCCGTCGCGGCGGGTCCGGGTCCGGCCCGATTCGACCAGGATTGGTTCCCGCGCCTCGACGCTGCCGCGGCCTACGGGCTCGTCCGGCGGCTCCGGCCGCGGCGGATCGTGGAGATCGGGTCCGGGCACTCGACCCGGTTCCTGGCCCGTGCCGTCGCGGACGGAGGCCTCGCGACCGAGATCGTCGCGATCGATCCCGCGCCGCGGGCCTCCCTCGGGCGGCTCGGGGTGACGCATCACGCGATGCTGCTCGCCGATGCCGACCCGGGCCTCTTCGCGGCGCTTGGGGCCTCGGACATCCTGTTCGTCGATTCGAGCCACGTCGCGATGCCCGGGACCGATCTCGACCGGATCATGGGCGACGTCCTGCCGCGCCTGCCGACGGGCGTGCTCGTGCACATCCACGACATTCTCCTTCCCGACGCCTACCCGGAGGCATGGCGGTGGCGCGGCTACAACGAATCCATCCCGGTCGCGGCGCTCCTCCAGGGCGGAGGCTACGAGCTCGTATTCTCGAGCCATTGGGTCGTCTCGCGCCGTCCCGAGTGGATCGCGAGCGGAGCCGTCGGCCGGCTGCCGCTCCCGGCCGGAGCCCGCGAGACGAGCCTCTGGCTCAGGAAACGCTGAAGCGGCCCGGCGAGACACGCCGTCGCGTCGGCGCCCAAGCGATTGATCGGCCGGGGCCCGATCGCGTAAGCTGATGGCCAGCCGGAACCGGGAGAGCCTGGCGGAGCAGGATCGAGGCCGCATGGCGGACGCCGTCACCTTCACGATACCGGACCGGCGCCAGGAGCGTACGGCCGCGCGCCAGGAGCGCATGGATGCCCGGCGCGCGCGCGACCTTAAGCGCGGCTACTCGATCTCGACGAAGCGCCTCGTGCTCGCCTTCGTGATCGAGGGCATCATCGTCGCGACCTCGCTCGCAGGCGCCTGGCTCTTCGCCTCGATGTACGGCGGCAACGATCCGATCGCGTTCTGGATGATGATGCTCGCGCCCGTGGCCTACGGCGTGATCGAGTTCAGCCGCGTGCCGCTCGCCGTGTCGATCCGCACGCAGACCTCCTACACGCTTCGGATCATCGCCGCGGTCGGCGTGATCGGGGCCGCGGCCGTGACGATCAAGTCGATCTCGCAGCTCGGCGAGATCATGTTCAGGCCACGCCTCACCGAGGCCGTCCGGGCGCAGGAACGCCTCGGCGACGCGAGGAACAGCCGGGCCACCCTCGACCGCAAGATCCAAGACGCGGATTCCGTCGTCGCGCAGCGCACGACCCAGCTCGCCGAAGCCGAGCGGCGCCTGAAGGACGGCAACACCGAGCTCGGGGCGCTGCCGCCGCAGAAGTGCTTCCGGACCACGACCACCACGGCCGACGGCCGGCGCGTGACCGGCACGCGCTGCACCACGGACCCGCGCACGGAGGCCATGAAGGGCAGCCTGCTCGGCGCCGTCCGGGACCGGAAGGACGCGTGCCGCTCGCGATGCCCGGCGCGGAAGTGACCAGCCAGCGCTGCGAGCCGCCGGAGATGTGGCCGAGCGCCTCGACGCCGCCCGGACCGAGCGAAGCACGCTCGACCGCTCCGCGATCGACCGGGCCTTGAGCGAGGCCGAGGGTGGCTACCGGGACGCCGTGATGCGCTCGCAGTTGCACAGCTTCACCGCGATGGTGTTCTTCAAGGATCCGGGTCAGGTCACCGACCGCGAGATCCACAGCTTCCTGTTCTTCTTCGTGTTCATCCCGGCGATCGGGGCCTCGCTCGCCGCGACGCTGCTCGCGCTCACCGCGGTCGAGCGCGTGCGCGAGGAGGACGACGTCGTGCTGGACGAGAGCGCCGGCTCCTTCATCCTCGAGCCCTTCGCGGCCGAGATCGTGCGCGAGGCCCGGGAGGCGGCGGAGCGGACCGCGAGCGCCGCGATCGAGCGCTCGCGGCCGCCCGCGCCGGCTCAGCCGGAGGTCGTGCCGGTGCAGCCGGTCGTTTCGCAGCCGGTGCAGGCCGCGCCGCAAGCCGTGGCGACTCCGCCGCAGGCGATGCCTGCCCCGCCGCTGCGCGTCGTCGAGACGGGGCGCTGAGCGATGGAGCTCCCGGCCACCAAGGAGAACCGCGTCCTCGCGAACGCGGTCAACGCCCGGATGAAATCCGATGCCCGCATCCTGAACGCGAAGGCCGCGTTCTACCGCCTCGCCGGGATCGCGCTCGTCTGCGCGATGATCGGCGTCGGGACGGGGGCCGCGCTCTATGGCTGGACCTATAGCCGTCAGCCCGTGATCCAGGCCGAGCAGGTCGCGGCGGCGGTCGCGGCCGCGATGTCGGGTGTCACGTTCAGGACCGAAGGCACGGTCAAGCTCGATCCGGACGCGAAGCTAGCGGTCGCGGCGTCGGCTCCGCCGGAGATGCCGCGGCCGACCGAGGCCCAGCTCGGCGCCGGCACGCGCCCCGCCTCGCAGGCGGTCGTCGCGACGGCCTTCACGGTGTTCAAGAACGTCCCCTACGCGTCCGGCCAGGTCGTGACCGGCTGGAACTTCACGTCCGGCGACCAGAAGAGCCCGCAGCACCAGTATTGCTACTACTCGGAGCAGATCGACGGCGGCTCGAAGGTCACGGTCGACCTCGGCGAGAACGGGCGCCCGGCCGGGACCGCGCGGGCGCGGTCCGGCATGGACCCGGTCCTGGCCTACGCGAACTGCGTCTGGTTCAAGACCGGCGCGATCTGAGAGGACGGGGAGCCCTCGACGCCACTCCCCTCCTCCCGTCCGGCCTCGCCTAACGCTGCCCCTTCACGAACGGCACCATCAGCGCCTTCGGGTAATCCGCCCGGCGGGCGACGAGGCAGAGCGCCGCGATCGACAGGAGGTAGGGCAGCATCAGGAAAACCTGGCCCGGGACGAGGCCCGAGACCTCGTGCTGGAGCCGGAGCTGGAACGCGTCGAAGGCCCCGAACAGGAGCGCGCCGAGGAGCGCCTTTCCGGGCCGCCAGGAGGCGAAGACGGTGAGCGCGATGCAGATCCAGCCGCGCCCGCCCGTCATCTCGAAGAAGAATGCGTTGAAGGCCGACATCGTCAGGAAGGCGCCGCCGAGCGCCATGATGGCGGAGCCCGCCACCACTGCCCCGATCCGGACCGCGTGCACGTCGATCCCCTGCGCCTCGACCGCGGCCGGGTTCTCGCCCGCGGCCCGGATCGCGAGCCCGAGCGGCGTCCGGTAGAGCACGAGCGCGGCGAGGACGAAGAGCGCGAGCGCGAGATAGGTCAGCGCGGTCTGGCCGAGGAGGACCGGCCGGAAAGGCTCGATGCTGGGCGGCGCGCTCGCGGTCGGAAGGACGACCCGGTAGACGAAGTAGCTGAGGCTGGTCGCGAACAGCGTCACCCCGATGCCGGTGACGTGCTGCGACAGGCCGAGCGGCACCGTCAGGGTCGCGAGGAGGAGCCCGAAGAGCGCCCCCGTCCCGGCCGCGACCAGGACACCGGTCCAGAGGTCGGCCCCGAGATGGACCGCGAGCCAGCCCGTCATCGCGCCGGCCGTGAAGATGCCCTCGATCCCGAGGTTCAGGACGCCGGCCCGCTCGCAGATCAGCGCGCCCAGCACGCCGAACATCAGCGGCGTCGCGATCCGGACCGAGGCGGCCCAGAAGCTCGGCGACGCGAGGATGTCCAGGATGCCGCTCAAGGCCGTGCCGGTCATGTCCGCACCGGCGCCGCGCCGCCGAAACGAACCCGGAAGCGCATCAAGAGGCCCGATACGAGCACGCAGAGCAGCGTCAGCGCGACCACGAGGTCGGCGATGTAGGTCGAGACCCCGTAGCTGCGGCTCATCGTGTCGGCCCCGACGAAGACGGCCGCGATCAGGACCGCGGCGGGCGCGATCGCGAGCGGCTGCAGGCCGGCGATCATCGCGACCACGATGCCGGCATAGCCGAAGCCGCGCGACAGGTCGGCCGTGAGGTTGCCCTTGAGGCCGGCGACCTCCGACGCGCCCCCGAGCCCGGCCAGCGCCCCGGACAGGAGCCCGACCGCGAGCAGCGTGCGGGTGACCGGGATGCCCGCATAGGCGGCCGCGGAGGCGTTCTCGCCGACGGCCCGGATCCGGAATCCGAGGACGCTGCGCGAGAACAGGATGTGGGCCGCGACGCAGAGCGCGATCCCGATCGGCAGCCCGGCATGGAGCCGCATCCGGCCGACGAGCGGCGGCAGCGCGGCCTCCTGCAGGATCGGCTCCGATTGCGGCCAGCCGCCGCCCATCGGGTCCTTGAACGGCCCCTCCAGCATGATCTGGATGAAGAGCAGCGCGACGAAGTTGAGGAGCAGCGTCGTCACGACCTCGTCCACCCCGAACCTGGCCTTCAGCAGCGTCGGCCCGAGCATCGCGGCTGCTCCCGCGGCCGCGGCGGCGAGGAGGATCAGCGGCACAAGGACCCAGGCAGGTCCCTCGACCGCACCC
>CAXTKM010000268.1:3856-5266 GCA_964244795.1 uncultured Enterovirga sp. | reverse complement strand
CGCGTCATCGCTGCGCTGGCCTCGTTCGGCCTCGCGCTGCCCCTTGCCCCGGCATCGGCCCGGGCCGCCGCCGCCGCCCAGGAAGTGGTGTCGCCCATGGCCGAGCCGCGCGGCGAGGCCGGCGCGAGCGACGCCGCCGTGCGGCCGACCGTCCCGCCGGACGCGCCCGTGGCGAGCCCCGCCCGATCGCAGCTCCCCGCTGCCCGGACGGCGCGCCCGTCCGAGGCTGGTCCAGCCCCCGCCGTCGCGCCCGTGAAAGCCCCGAAGCCCATGCCCCCGCCGGAACCGATCCGGCTCGCGGACGACCCGCGACCGACCCTTTCGCCCGAAACCTTCGTGGCCACCATGAAGGCCGCCGAGAGCTATCGGGCGATCGTCGAGGCCGGCGGATGGCCCCTCGTGCCGAGCGACGCGACCCGCCTGAAGCTCGGCGACGAAGGGCCGGCCGTGACCGCCCTTCGGACCCGCCTCGCCGCGACCGGCGAACTGTCCGACCGGGATGGGGCCGGGGCGACCTTCGACGAGGCGCTGGCGGCCGGGCTCCGGCGCTTCCAGGCCCGGCACGGCCTGGAGGAGACCGGGATCGTCGGGCCCAGGACCCTCGTCCATCTGAACATTTCGGCCGCGACGCGGCTCCGCCAGTTGCAGGCCTCGGCCGGCCGGCTGATCGGGTCCAGGTTTCCGTTCGGCGAGCGCTACGTGGTGGTGAACATCCCGTCCGCCGCGGTCGAGGCCGTCGATCACGGCCGAGTCGCGCGCCGCTACGTGGCCGTGGTGGGAAAGCCCGACCGCGCCTCGCCGCAGATCGAGACCCGCATCACCTCGGTCAACTTCAACCCGACCTGGACGGTGCCGACCTCGCTCATCCGCAAGGACATCATCCCGCATGTCAGGAAGGACCCGAACTACCTCGCGAAGATGCGGATCCGTCTCTTCGACGCGGCCGGGCAGGAGGTCGATCCCGGCACGATCGACTGGTCGACGGAGCGGGCCGTCAACTACACGATCCGGCAGGACGCGGGCGCCGCGAACTCGCTCGGCGAGGTCCGGATCGACATGCCGAACCGGCATGCCGTCTACATGCACGATACGCCCTCGAAGCGGCTCTTCGCCCGCGCCTCCCGGGCACAATCCTCCGGCTGCGTCCGCGTAGCCGGGGTCAAGGACCTGATCGGCTGGCTGCTAGAGGGGACCCCCGGCCCGGCGGGTACGGGCTCGCGTTGGGGAGCGCCCGAGATCGACGCCGCGATCGCGGGCGGCCGTCGGATCGACGCCCGGGTCGCGCGAGCCGTCCCGGTTGCCTGGGTCTATCTGACCGGCTACGCGACGGCCGACGGGGCGGTGCAGTTCCGCGACGACGTCTACGGGCTCGACGAGGTGCCTGCCGCCGCCGCGGCTTCTGCGGCTCTC
>CAXTKM010000268.1:0-3846 GCA_964244795.1 uncultured Enterovirga sp. | reverse complement strand
CAGTACATCACCAGCGAGCCCTTCTGGTAGTGGATGTACTGCTGCTATCGAGGCCCTCGTGACGTCGTCGGTCGGACTGACGCGCCCCTGATCGCGGGGGGCGAACGAGAGAGGCCCGCCCCGTCACGCGGAATCTGCGGGTGTCGTCCTCGGCGATTGCGGAGCAATCGTGAAGGGGATCCAGGGCCACGGCGTGCCGGCCCTGGATCTCCTTCCCCTCCGCTCCGACCGGGGATGACACGGGCGGAGCAGAGGATCGGTCCAGATGAGGGTCAAACTCTCAACATGAGAAGTCCGCGTGACTGACTAACCCCTGAATCGATTAAATATTACTACATCCCGGTCTCGTTGCCCGAATAGTCGATCTTTCCGTCGGGCCCGACCTTCCAGACATACATCACGTAGTCAGGCCGGGTGATGTCGCCCTTCTTGTCGTAGGAGATGTCGCCGATGACGGTCTTGAAGACCTTGCCCGAGCGCATGACTTCCGCGATCTTCTTCGAGTCGGTCGACTTCGCCTGCTCGGCCGCCTGTTTTAGGATCTCGACCGAGGCGTAGCTGTAAAGCGTGTAGGCCTCGGGATCGATCTTACGGGCCATGAAGCGGGCGACCACGTCCTTCGCGCCGGGGTTCTTCCGGGCGTCCGGCCCGAAGGTCATGTAGGTGCCCTCGGCGCCCGGACCCGCGATCTGCACGAACTCCTTGTCGGTAATCCCGTCGCCGGACATCATCGGGGCCTTCAGGCCCTGGTCGCGCATCTGACGGATGATCAGCCCGGCTTCGGTGTGCAGCCCGCCGAAGTAGAGGATGTCGATGTTCGCCTGCTTCATCTTCGACACGAGCGCCGAGAAGTCCTTCTCGCCGGTGTTGATGCCCTCGTAGAGCACCTCCTTCGTGCCCTTGGCGTTCATGGTCTTCTGCGTCTCGTCCGCGAGACCTTTGCCGTACGGCGTCTTGTCGTGGACGATCGCGATCTTCTTTCCCTTGAACTTCGTCGCCAGGAACGTGCCCGCGACCGCGCCCTGCTGGTCGTCGCGGCCGCAGGTCCGGAACGTGTTCCACATGCCGCGTTCGGTGAACTTGGGGTTGGTCGAGGCCGGGGTGATCTGGATCATCCCCGATTCCATGTAGATCTCGGAGGCCGGGATCGACACGCCCGAGTTGAAGTGGCCGACGATCATCTTGACGCCGTCGGAGGCGAACTTGTTCGCGAGCGACACGCCCTGCTTCGGGTCGCCGGCGTCGTCGCCGGTCGAGAGCACGATCTTCTGGCCCAGGATCCCGCCGGCCGCGTTGATGTCGGTCACGGCCTGCTCGACGCCGTTCTTGAGCTGCGCCCCGAAGGCCGCGTTCGCGCCCGTGATCGGGCCCGCGACCCCGAGCTTGATCTGCGCCTGCGCCGGCCCCGCGAGGGCGAGGCCGAGACCGAGCGCGAGCCCGGTCAGCATCCTGGTCTTCATGTCGATCCTCCTCGGGAGCGGTTCCGTCGGGCCTTCCGGCCCGGACCGGCGGCCTCCGGCCGGCTCCGCGACATCTTGCCTGTTTTCGGCAGGATGTCACCGGGCCGGCGATGCCGGATGCGGCATCAGGGCTGCGCCTTTTCGCGCCATCCGAACGGCCCCGCGCGCGTGTAGAGCCAGCGGTACTGGCGCGTCATCTGCCCGGTCCGGGTGTAGCGATGCGCGAGGAGCGCGATCGCGGCCACGACCGCGAGATCGACGGCGTAGAAGTGCAGCGAGCGCAGCGTCCCCCCGAAGAGGGCGAAGTGGATGAACCGCACCGCGAAGGCGAGCGGCACGGTCCAGAGCGCCGCCTCCCAGGCCGGCCGCCAGGATAGCGCGACGCCCCGGCCCGTCATCCAGGCCGTCCAGCCGCCGAGCACGACGGTGACGAAGACGAAGAGCCAGGCGGAGGATTCTTCGTAGAGGATGCCCTGCATGGCTCAGGTCTCTCGGCTTGTTCGATCGCGCGCGGCGTGAACCACGTTCAAGACCGCGACCGTCTTCCCGACCTCGTCGATCTCGTAGACCAGAATGTAGGGAAGCGGGCTGACGACGAACTCTCGCGTACCGGCCTCCGAGCCGCGCCTGCCGATTTCGGGGAACTCCCGTAGGCCCCTGGCAGCGGACGCCAACCGAGCGATGACCCGAGCAGCGCCTCTCGGCCGATCGCGAGCGATGTACGCCCTGATGGCTTTCATGTCGGATTCAGCGCGGTCGGTGAAACGGAGTTTTAGGCGCCCAACCGTCGCCACATCTCCTCCGTCTCTTCTTCGGACAGGAGCCGCACGGTTCCGTCGCGCAGGCCGTCGCGCGTCCGACGGACCTCCTCCACCTGCTCCGGTGTCAGCCGAAGGTCAGGATCGTTCCGGTACACGACAGACAGCAGGAGTTCTGCAGCGAGGTCCTGGTCGGCCTCGGGCAGCGCGCGCACGCGCTCGATTGCGTCTTCGAGCATCGAATTCATAGTTCTCGAGAGTACCACGCGATAAAGGCCGTGCCGAATCGACCTCGTTCCCACGATCGCATTTCGAGGTTCGGCCGTTCGTCCAGCCCGCGTCTCGCACCTGCGGGCGTCTGGATCGCCGATCGGGTGGCTGACCGCATCAATGCGCCCCGCCCTCCAGATAAGCCGCCTTCACATCCGGATTGGCCAGCAGCTCGCGTCCAGTTCCGGTCATCGTGATCGTGCCCGTGACCATGACGTAGGCCCGGTGGGCGAGCTTCAGGGCATGGTATGCGTTCTGCTCGACCAGGAAGACGGTCGTGCCCTCGCGGGCGTTCAGCTCGCGGACGACCTCGAAGATCTGCTTCGCGATCAGCGGCGCGAGCCCGAGCGAGGGCTCGTCGAGGAGGAGGAGGCGCGGGCGTCCCATCAGCGCGCGGGCGATCGCGAGCATCTGCTGCTCGCCGCCGGACATCGTGCCGCCGCGCTGGTGCAGGCGCTCCTTGAGGCGAGGGAACAGGGCGAGCATCCTGTCTAGGTCCTCGGCGAAATGGGCCGAGCCGTCGAGCGCGGCGCCCATCTGCAGGTTCTCGAAGACCGTCATGCGCGGGAAGATGCGCCGCCCTTCCGGCGATTGCGCGATCCGGAGCCTGGCGATCTCGTGCGTCGGCAGCGCCGTGATGTCCTGGCCCGCGAAGGTGATCGTGCCCCGCCTCGCGCGCGGGTTGCCGCAGATCGACATCATCAGGGTCGACTTGCCGGCCCCGTTCGCCCCGATGAGGGCCACGATCTCGCCCTCGCGCACGTCGATGTCGACGCCCTTCAGGGCGACGATGCTGCCATAGGCGGTCTCGACCCCGCGGCATGACAGGAGGGGAGGGGCTTGCTCGATCGCCCGCGTCTCCGCGACGAGCACGTTGATGCCGGCGACGCTCATGGATCCCCGCGACCTGCCCCCTCTCCCGAGAGGGAGAGGGATGGGGCGAGGGATCGGGACCGGCGGCGGAGCCAGGATGATGCAAGGCTGCGTCGGAGCGGGCTCCGCCGTAGAGCGCGCTCCCTCACCCCAGCCCTCTCCCTCTCGGGAGAGGGGGCGCGTCGCGTTTCCGCCTTCACGCGCCGACCTCCGCCTCGACCTGCGCCACCTCGTCGTCCTCGACGCCGAGATAGGCCGCGATCACGCGCGGGTCCTGCTGCACGGCGGCCGGCGCGTCGTCCGCGATCTTGATGCCGTAATCGAGCACGACGACGTGGTCGGAGATCTCCATCACGACCGACATGTCGTGCTCGATAAGCAGGATCGACGTGCCCGTGCTGGTCTTGATGTCGATGAGCAGATTGTTCAGCGACTGCGATTCCTTCGGGTTGAGACCGGCGGCCGGCTCGTCGAGGCAGAGAAGC
>CAXTKM010000267.1:0-5267 GCA_964244795.1 uncultured Enterovirga sp. | reverse complement strand
GCTGGGTGATGGTCGAGGCGCCCTGGCGCCGGCCGCTGCGGAAGTTGTTCAGCGCGGCCCGGACGATGCCCTCCGGATCGATGCCGCTGTGCTTGTAGAAGTTCTTGTCCTCGGCCGACAGGAACGCCCCGATGACGAGCTTGGGCACGGCCTGGATCGGAAGGTAGAGGCGACGCTCGCGGGCGTATTCGGCGAGCAGGGTGCCGTCCGCCGCGTGGACGCGGGTCGTGACGGGCGGCTCATAGTTCGCGAGCGCGGCGTGATCGGGCAGGCCCTGGCTGAACTTCCACAGGAAATACCCGGCCGCAACGCCGCCGATCAGGAGCGCGATCGCTCCGATCGAGAAAAGGAAACCGAAGAACCTGAGGACGAACCGCATCCGTCAACATCCACCCTGGACGGCCGGACGGTCCGACCTTCGTCAAGCCGCCTCGAAATCGAGGCCGAGCGCGTCCGAGGCGCGCCCGCAAGCCGGGCGCCGGACGGTTCTCATCGACACGGTTTCTATGGTGAAACTGCGGCACGACCGGCGAGCCGCGGCCCGAAGAACCGCTCGACGGCCTCCGCCATAGCGACCGCGCCCCGGCTGCGCCAGCCGTCGGAGACCAACAGGTTCGCGTCCGTTACGTTCGACAGGTAGCCCAGCTCGACCAGGACCGAGGTCATGTCGGGCGCCCGCAGCACCCGGAACCCCGCCTCGCGGTGCGGCTGGGCGCTGAACCGCGTCACCGGGCCGAGGTCGGCGTGGAGCAGGCCGGCGAAACGGTGCGACAATCCCCGTGTCTCGCGCAGCGTGAGCTCGTGCAGGATGTCCGATACCCCGGCTCCCACCTCCGCCGGCAAGGCACCGGCCAGCGCGTCGGCCGCGTTCTCCCGCTCGGCGAGGCGGGCCGATTCGACGTCGGTCGCGCGCTCCGCCCCCGTGTAGATCGTCGCGCCCCGGACCGACGGGCTCGTGATCGAGTCGCCGTGGATCGAGATGAACAGGTCGGCGCCGGCCGCCCGGGCGAGGCGGACCCGCTCGTCCAGCGGCACGAAGACGTCGCCGTCCCGGATCATCATGACCCGGACCCCTCCGCCGGCCACCAGGCGATCGCGGAGCGCGCGCGCGAAGGCGAGGACCACGTCCTTCTCGAGATCGCCGGTCGCCGCGACGGCACCCGAATCGGCGCCCCCGTGGCCGGCATCGATCGCGACCAGCGGACCGAGGGCCGGTCGGCGGGTCGGGGCGATCGAGCCCGTCGTGTCGGGATCGGAGCCGAGGCTGCGGGCGGCGCGCCGGAACGTCTCGCGATCGGCTTTCGCGAGCTCGAGCACGAGCTGCGCCGCGCCCCCGCCCGGACCCTCCACCACGGCGAGGCGCGAGATCGTGGCCGGACCCGACAGGTCGACGATGAGGCGCGTCCGGCCGGGCGCGAAGAGCCCGCATCGGACGCTCGCGACGAGGCCGACCCGCCGCCGCGCGGTCTCGGCCGGGAGCTGGCAGTTGACGTCCGGGAGCTCGACGATCGCCCGATCCGGCTTCTCGAGGAGGAACCCCGTCGGGACGACCGGCCGGGAGAGCGCGATCGTGATTCGCGTCCGGCCATCCTCCACGGAGAGCTCGGCCGAGACCGCGACCGCACGACCTTCGCCGAACGCGACTGCGGGACCGATCGACGCCGCGACAGCCGCCGACAGCGCGAGGGCGAAACGGACGGCGGGCCGTCGTCGAAGAAAGAAGAGGCGCATCGGCGTCGGATCCGATCCGACGATGCGAGACGATGGTTAACGATTTGGGTCAGGGGCCGGGCAGACACGACGCGGCCCCCTCTCCCGAGAGGGCCGGGCGATCGCATATGGCTTGGAGCGAGGCGGTGATCCCTCCCCTGCAGGACCCGGCGGAGCCGGGCAAGAGGCCGAGTCGGCTGAAAGCCCGATACCGGCCTTGCCGGCAGGTGTGGGGATGCCCGGCCGGGGTTACCCTCTCCTTCAGGCGCTTCGCGCCTGCAAACTCCCCCTGGGGAGGATCACGCCGCGAGCCATATGCGATGCCGCTGCCCGAGAGGGAGAGGGTCGGGGTGAGGGACCGACCTCGACGGCGGAGCCCGCGAAATCCGGATGCAGGCTCCGCCGCCGGCGGCTCACCCTCATCCGGTCGGCTTCGCCGGCTCGACCTCTCCCTCTCGGCAGATGTAACCCTGCCCCGCCTGCGCGCGGCATCTTGTCAAAGCAACGCATTCATCTGTAAGGGACAAGACCTCGTTTCGCACGCTAGATGCGCGAGCGGGGTGCCCGCCCGACCGGGTGCGGAGCTGGAACCGCTCTATTCCCACTCCCCATCACTCGATCGAGGCGGATGTCGTCTTCGCGGCCCAGCCGCGGCTCAACCGGCAGGCCGTCTCGCGCGGCATGCCCCATGAAGGATCGCCGATGAGCGCGTTGACGGAGCCGGCCCCGCTGCCGTCCGTTCGCGCGCCGGACAGCCTTCCCGACCCGATCGACCGTCCCGTCCTGATCGGCCCGCCCCATCCCGCGAGGCGCGCCCGACGCGCGCCGGGCTCGATCGGCGCGGGCCCCACGTCTTTTCCACGCGCCCGTCTTCGGCGCCCCGTCCAGCTTCGTGACCTCCTGCCTTCGTGGCCATCGGCCGCCCCTCCGGGCTCCCCGGATCGCGGCGCCGGCCCGGAGCCGCAGCGAGCCGGTCACGAACCGCAGCTCGAGAGTTCCCATGGCCAACAAGATGCTCATCGACGCCTCCCACCCGGAGGAGACCCGCGTCGTCGTCACGCGCGGTGACAAGGTCGAGGATTTCGATTTCGAATCAGCCAACCGCCGCCAGCTTCGCGGCAACATCTATCTCGCCAAGGTCACCCGGGTCGAACCCTCGCTCCAGGCGGCCTTCATCGAATACGGCGGCAACCGCCACGGCTTCCTGGCCTTCAGCGAGATCCATCCGGACTACTACCAGATCCCCGTCGCCGACAGGCAGGCGCTTCTCGAAGCCGACGAACAGGCGGAGCGGGAGGCCGAGGAGCGCGAGGAGCGCCGGAGCCGCGGCGGCGGTGGCGAGCGAAGCGAACGCGCCGAGCGCAGCGGCGGCGAGAAGAGCGGCGGCGGTCGCCGGCGTCGCGGTGCGCAGCGCCGCAACCGCCGCGGAGACGAGACGGTCTCGGCGCTTCCGGGCGAGCTGACCGAAGGCGAGGTCGCAAGGCCAGAGGGCGACGACGGCGCCGACCGGCCGCTCGACGCGTCGCACGACGATCACGCAGCCGAACCCGTCTCGGCCGAGCGGGACGACGGGGCCGAACCCGAGCTGCCGCTGACGGACGGCGGCGAACCCTCGCCCGTCGAGCTCCACGCCGATGGAGCGGAGGGCTCTGGCGAGCCGGAGGGTCCCGGTGAGACGGAGGGCGCGGACGAGGTTCGGGCCGCCGGCGACCGCGCCGAACACGCCGACGACGAGGCTGAGCGGGCCGAGGCCGGTCCCGTCGACGGGGACCGTTCCGAGATCGGGGAATCCGGAACCGAGGAGGAGTCCGGCACCGACGACGACGAGGAGGACGAGGGAGACGACGACGACGAGGAGGACGAGCTCGAGGAGCACGAGGTCGTCGAAGCCGTCGGCGGATCGGACGCGCTGGAGGACGTGCCGGAACGGCCGCGGCTCCACCGCCGTCAGTACAAGATCCAGGAGGTCATCAAGCGTCGGCAGATCCTGCTCGTCCAGGTCGTGAAGGAGGAGCGCGGCAACAAGGGCGCGGCCCTCACGACCTACCTGTCGCTCGCCGGCCGCTACTCGGTCCTGATGCCGAACACCGGCAAGGGCGGCGGCATCTCGCGGAAGATCACCTCGGCGGAGGACCGCAAGCGCCTGAAGGAGATCGTCCAGGACCTCGAGGTGCCGGACGGGATGGGGATCATCCTGCGGACGGCCGGCGCGGCCCGGACCAAGCCCGAGATCAAGCGCGACTTCGAATACCTGATGCGGCTGTGGGAGAGCGTGCGCGAGCTCACGCTCGACAGCTCGGCACCCGCCCTCGTCTACGAGGAGGGCTCGCTCATCAAGCGCGCGATCCGCGACCTGTACTCGAAGGAGATCGACGACGTCATCGTGGCCGGCGACGAGGGCTATCGCGAGGCGAGCGATTTCATGCGGATGATCCTGCCCGCGCAGGTGAAGGCCGTCACGCATTACCGCGAGCCGCAGGCGCTGTTCGCGCAATACGGGGTCGAGGCGCAGCTCGATGCGATGTTCTCGACGCACGTCACGCTGAAGTCCGGCGGCTACCTCGTGATCAACCCGACCGAGGCGCTGGTCTCGATCGACGTGAACTCGGGGCGCGCGACCCGCGAGCACAACATCGAGGACACGGCTCTCAAGACGAACATGGAAGCCTCCGAGGAGATCGCCCGCCAGCTCAGGCTGCGCGACCTCGCCGGCCTCATCGTGATCGACTTCATCGACATGGAGGAAAGGCGGAACGACCGCTCCGTCGAGAAGAAGCTCAAGGATTGTCTCAAGAACGACCGGGCCCGCATCCAGGTCGGCCGGATCTCGCCGTTCGGGCTCCTCGAGATGTCGCGCCAGCGCATCCGGACCGGCGTCCTCGAATCGTCCTCGGTGCCGTGCCGGCATTGCGCCGGGACCGGGTTCGTGCGGGCCGTGCCCTCCGCGGCGCTCCAGATCCTGCGCTCCGTCGAGGAGACGCTGCTCCGCTCGGCCTCGCACAACCTGAGCGCCCGGACCCGGATGGAGGTGGCGATCTACATCCTGAACCAGAAGCGCGCCCATCTGTCCGAGATCGAGGCGCGGTTCGGCGTGACCGTGTCGGTCGCGGTCGACGAGTCGCTCGTCGGCACGACGATCTTCGCGGTCGACCGGGGTGCCCTCGCGACGCCGAACGTCCGGCCCGCCCCGTTCACGGGAATCCGGGTCGATTCGATCACGCCGGTCGACGAGCCGATCGAGATCGACCCGACCGCCGAGTTCGAGCGGGACGAGGAAGATCGCGAGGACCAGGAGCGGGACGAGCGCGGCCCGAGGGCCGAGCGGGGCGAGCGGAACGGACGCCAGGAGGCGTCGCCCGAGGGCGACGAGGCCGGGCAGAAGCGTCGCCGTCGCCGCCGCCGCAGCCGGGGTGGGCGCGGAACGGGTTCGGCGGAAACGGAGTCGGGTTCGACGGCCGGTCAGGACGAGGGGTATGACGAGGGCGAGGAGGGCGACGAGGCGGCAGCCCAGCCGAACGCGGCCGGGGCGGCCTCTCCGGAGCGCGACGACGGCGAGC
>CAXTKM010000266.1:0-5290 GCA_964244795.1 uncultured Enterovirga sp. | reverse complement strand
TGCCGCTGGCGACCGGCGCCAAGCATTCGGCCCAGAACATCGCCTTCCACGAGGTCGGCCGGCAGGCCGTGATGGCCGACCCCGACTGGCGACGCGGTCGCTATCTCGACGAGGGCGTGAGCCCGCGGAAGGGCTTCGCGGTGGCCAGGATGGGCGCGCACATCACCTACCTGTCCGAAGGCGCGCTGCACCGGAAGTTCGGCCGCAGCCTGCAGAACCGGGACGCGCCCACCTTCACCTTCGACGCCGATTTCCAGATCGAGAGCTACCTGCGTCACCAGGGCCTCTCCTTCGTCGAACGGTTCGACGCGAACTCCTACCTCTACGTGACGCGGGCGATGGACTATTTCGACCTCGCGGCCGATTACGGTGGCACGCTCGCGCAGGCCTTCAGGGGCGCGACGAGCCGTTTCTGCGTGATCTCCTTCACGTCGGACTGGCTGTTCCCGACACGCGATTCCCGGGCGATCGTCCATGCCCTGAACGCCGGCGGCGCCCAGGTCGGATTCGTCGAGATCGAGAGCGACAAGGGCCACGACGCCTTCCTGCTCCACGAGCCCGAGATGTTCGCGGCCGCGCGCGGGTTTCTCGCCGCCGCCGCGACGGCCCGGGGCATCGCGTGAGCGGGCTGGCGCCGTCTCTCCCTGTCGACCTCGCCCCACAGCCGGCCGAAGGCCGGGCGGCGGGGAGGGGAGACCTGGTGGCCGCCCGCAAGGACCATCTCCTCGTCGCCAAGATGGTGGAGCCGCGCTCGCGCGTGCTCGATGTCGGCTGCGGGGACGGCATGCTGCTGGCGCTGCTCCGCGACCGGCAGGCCGTCGACGGGCGCGGGATCGAACTCTCGCGGGAGGGCGTCAGCGACGGCCTCGCCAGGGGTCTCGCGATCATCCAGGGCGATGCCGACACCGACCTCAGCGATTACCCGGACGACGCCTTCGACTACGTGATCCTGTCGCAGACCCTGCAGGCCACCCGGCATCCGCGTGTGGTGCTGGAGCACATGCTCCGCATCGGCCGGCGGGCGATCGTGTCGTTCCCGAACTTCGGCCATTGGCGGGTGCGCTACGAGATCGGCGTCCGGGGCCGGATGCCGGTGACCGGCAACCTGCCGCACAACTGGTACGACACCCCGAACATCCATTTCTGCACGATCCGCGACTTCGTCCGGCTCTGCCGCGAACTCGGGGCCAAGATCGAGCAGGCCCACGCGCTCGACGCGCGCGGCGATCCGGTGCGGGTCAACCTGCCCTGGTGGGTCTGGAACCTGTTCGGCCAGCAGGGCGTGTTCCTGCTCCGGCGCAAGGGCGCGCCAGGCGGGTCTACCGGGTCAGCCTGAGCTGGCCGATGCCCTTCGCGATCTTGTCGAAGACCGCGATGATGCCGGACGAGTCGTTCGCGACGAAAGCGTAATCCGCGCTCGTCGCGCAATCGGACAACACCTTCAGGCCCTGGGCGTCGATCGGGTCTCCGCTGGTGCTGAAGCCGACGGTGTAGACGACGACGTTCTTCGCTTTCGCGTTCGTGCAGGCGTCGAGCAGGAGCTCGTCGATCGCAGCCCGGCCGTCGTTGGTTGACGACAGGTTCGTCCGGCCGGTCTTCAGCCTGGAGTTGCTCGCGGTCGCGTCCGTCCCGTCCGGATACCTGAAGTAGCCGTAGGCGGAATACAGGGACTTTCCGGTCACGGCGCTGTTCGCGAGCCACTGATTCTCGCCGTCCGTCATCAGGACGATCACCTTCTGGGTGTTCGGGGCGCCATACGCCGCGGGCGGGTTCGTCTGGTTCGAGAAGACGCTGGTCGGCGAGATCGTCCGCCAGCCCCACATGAAGCCCTCGTGGATGTTCGTGCCGCCGAGCGGCTGGAGAGCCGTGATCTCGTTCTTGAGAGTCGCCTGCGTGGTCCCGAGCTGGGATAGGGGCCGCGACGTGCAGGCTTGGTTCGGCCCAGGCGCGTCCAGGCGGATGTTGGTCGGGTTCTTGTATTTGCAGGCCTGCGTAGACCGGGTGCTCGATGCCGCGTCGTTCTGGCAACCTCCGCTCGAGCTCGTGCCGTCATCCAGGTAGGAATTGTAGTTGGGAGGGTTCGAGCAATAGGAATCGCTGTTCTTTCCGCATGAGTAGCTGTTCCCGTACTCGTCTGGCGCGAGGAACGGCATGATCATGCCTTTCGGAGTGCTGGTCGTGACCGGATCGTCTTTGACGTTATAGGGGTAGATGGGAGACTCGACGCAGCCGTCCCAGTCCCAATTGATGTTGGCGGTCTTCAGCTTGTTGAAGATCGAGACGCGGCTCGTGAAGCCCTCCGCGCTCGCGCCGGTGATGTACTTCCAGTGCAGCGGGTTGACCGCCGAGGTGTCAACCCAGGACGATGTGCGGAGCGAGCTCGGGATCGCGACGGTCGCCGCGAAGGGCACGAGCGACATCTTCACGTGCCCGGGCAGGGCGCCGGTCGTGAACATATAGTCGACGAAGCTCTTCCCGGCCGATTTCGCCGCCTCCATCTTGGTCTGCGTGCCGCCGGTCGACGACATCGACCCCGTCGTGTCGAGCACGAGCGCGATCTCGAAATACGTCTCGCTCGCCGCGCAGGCCGCCGACGCCGAGACCGGCACGGTCGGCTGGTTCACGATCTTCATGAAGGCCGTCGGGTAGGTGGAGGCCGTCTTCAGCGTCACGCTTCTCGGCGAATCCGTCACCGTCAGGTCCGTCACGGTCACCGTGCCGTTCTTGACGTAGCTCTGCGTGCTCGCGAGCGCCCGGGTGCGGAGGTCCGCGACGGGAGTGTTCGCCGGGGCCTGGCACAGCGTCAGCGCGGTCGCGTCCGTGCCGACCTGCAGGCTCGACGACAGGTCTGTCGCACCCGAATAGTCGATCGCGGCTCCCGCTCCGAGGATCAGCGGCAGCGCGGCCAGCCCGAAGATGATCCCGACGTTTCCGCCGTCGGCTCGCAGGAGATTTCGCAGTCGGAATGCCATGGGCCTCACGCGACATTTGCCGGCCGAAGAACCGGAAGATTGGCCTGCAGAGTGTTCTTAAACGCTCAAGGCGCGTTTGCGGAATTTCAGACAATTCGATCGATCGGCGCCGAACGTCTGCGGCGGAATGTCTCAGTCGGCCGCGTCCGACATGGGGTGCAGGTCGCGCACCATGCTCTTCAGGCGCTCGTCGAGGACGTGCGTGTAGATCTGCGTCGTCGCGATGTCGGCGTGGCCGAGCAGCTCCTGCACGATCCGGAGATCGGCGCCGTTCTGCAGGAGGTGGCTCGCGAAGGCGTGCCGGAGGACGTGAGGGCTGACGCGGTCGGCCCGAAGGCCGGCGCCCGCCGCCAGCACCTTCAGGTCGCGCGCGAAGGCCTGCCGGGTGAGATGGCCGGAATCCGACTCGGCCGGGAACAGCCAGGGGCCGGGAGCGGCCTCGAGGCATTCGAGCCAACGCCGGGCGGCCGCGAGCGCCGTCTCCGTCAGCGGCACGAGCCGCTCCTTCCGGCCCTTGCCCTTGACCACGATGAAGAGCTCGCGCGAGCGGGCCGCCGACCGCGGCAGGGCGACGAGCTCGGAGACCCGAAGGCCCGAGGCGTAGAGCAGCTCGATCAGGCAATGCATCCGCAGCGCTCTCGTCCGCAGGCCTGGGGTCGCGTCCTGTGCCTCAACCCCGTCTCGCGCGACCGCGATGAGGTGGTCGACATCGGCCGCGGACAGCACCTTCGGCAGCCCGCGCTGCCGCTTCGGCCCAGCGGTCGCGGCGGAGGGATCGCCGGCCGCGTGACCCTCGGCGTAGAGGAACTTGTGGAACTGGCGGACGGCCGACAGGCGCCGGGCCGCGGAGGCGGCCGCGAGCCCGCGCGCGTCGAGGGCGACCAGGAAGGACCGGATCGTCGCGGGTGTCGCGCCCGCCGCCATCGTTCGCGTCGCCGCGAGGTGCGCGAGGTAGTCGGCGAGATCCCGTCCGTAGGCGTCGAGCGTGTTCCGGGCCGCTCCGCGCTCGGCCGCGAGCATGTCGAGGAAGAGATCGGCGAGGCGCGCGTCGCTCGGGACGGGATCGTCGCTCATGACCACTTTCGTCGGGGGTGCCCCGGGCTGCCGGGGCGGCGCCGCCATGGTACACCGTACGGGATGGACGAATCCCTCCCGGCCGGAGAGAGCGACGCCCCCTGTGCCAGCGTGGTGCCGGGTCGCCGCCCCGGTCTCCTCGACCGGCTCGGCCGACGCTCGATCGTGCTCGTCGGGCTGATGGGTGCCGGTAAGACCACGATCGGGCGCAGGCTCGCGTCCCGGCTCGGCCTGCCGTTCCGGGACGCCGACATCGAGATCGAGTCCGCGGCCGGCATGCCGATCGCCGACATCTTCTCGATCTATGGCGAGCCGGCCTTCCGGGACGGCGAGAGGCGTGTCATCGCGCGCCTGCTCGGCGAGGGGAGGATGGTGCTCGCGACCGGCGGCGGCGCTTTCATGGACCCGGAGACCCGGGCCAGGATCGCCGAGGCGGCGGTCTCCGTCTGGCTCAAGGTCGATCACGAGACGCTGATGCGCCGGGTGCGGCGCCGGAGCCACCGGCCGCTCCTGCGGACCGCCGATCCCGACGAGACCATGCGGCGCTTGATGGCGGAGCGGTATCCGGTCTACGGGCAGGCCGACCTCGCGGTCTCATCCCGGGAATCGGCCCATGACCGCGTGACCCAGGACGTGATGGACGCGCTGGGCCAGCATCTCGCGGCGGAGCCCGCCCTCCAGTGACCGATCCGACCGTCGTGCATGTCCCGCTCGGGCCCCGCGCCTACGAGATCGTGGTCGGTCGCGGGGTCCTCGGCGGATCGGGTGCCCGGATCGCGGCTCTCGGCGCCCGCGCGGCCGCAATCGTGACGGACCAGACGGTCGGCAGGCTGCACGGGGAGGCGCTCCGGGCGACGCTCGACGGCGCCGGGCTTCGGACCGCTCTCGTCACGATCCCGCCGGGCGAGCGCTCGAAGAGCTTCGGCGAGCTCGAACGCGTCTCGGATGCGCTTCTCGCGGCGAAGATCGAGCGCGGCGATCTCGTGGTGGCGCTGGGCGGCGGGGTGGTCGGCGATCTCGCCGGCTTCGCGGCCGCGATCCTGCGGCGCGGGGTCCGCTTCGTGCAGGTGCCGACGAGCCTGCTCGCTCAGGTCGATTCGTCGGTCGGAGGCAAGACCGGGATCAACGCGCCCGCCGGCAAGAACCTCGTCGGCGCCTTCCACCAGCCTTCGCTGGTCCTCGCCGACACGGCGCTCCTCGACACCCTGTCGCTCCGCGAGATGCGGGCCGGCTACGCCGAGGTC
>CAXTKM010000265.1:975-5339 GCA_964244795.1 uncultured Enterovirga sp. | reverse complement strand
ACGTAGTCGAAGCCCCACTCGTGGAAGCCGAGTTTCTCGAGCAGTTCGAAGCCGTGGATGATCCCGCGCCCACCGCAGCCGCGGCCCACTTCAGGCCCGCCGAGCTCCATCGCGTAGACGCCGTCGCGCTTGAAGCAGACATCGCCGATCGCGACCGCTTCGCCGGCGAGCTTCTTCTTCGACGAGGTCTCGATGATCGTGGGGCAGGCACGGCCGCCGAACAACAGCGAGGTCGTGTCGCTCTTCGGGTCGCAGCCGATCAGCAGCACCTTCTTGCCCTGCTGCGCCATCATGTAGCTGAGGTTGGCGAGCGTGAAGCTCTTGCCGATGCCGCCCTTGCCGTAGATCGCGATGATCTGCGTGTCCTTCTTCGGCGGGGTCGTGCTGACCGGATCCGGCTCGATCGCGGCCTCGTCGCGGAGGCGGCCCGCGACCGTGAATTGCGTCATCGCGTTCATGCGTTGTTCCAATCGAGGATCATCTTCAGGCAGGCCGGATCGCCGAAGGCGGTCCGGTAGGCCTCGGGCGCGTCCGAGGCCGGGCTCACGTTCGTCACGAGGCGGGCGAGCGAGAGCCGCCCCGAGGCGATGAGGTCGCGCGTCGCCACGAGGTCGGCGTCGCGCCACTGCGCCGCGATCCTGAGGCGAGCCTCGCGCATGAAGGCGGGCGGGAACGCGAAGCTGATCGGCTCGGCGTAGAAGCCCGCGAGCACGATCTCGCCGCCCGGCGCGAGGCGCTGCACGAGGCTGTCGACGAGGCCGGCGTCGCCGGAGACGTCGTAGATGGCGCCGTAGTCGCGCCGCTCGTCGGCGTCGGGGTGCAGGACCCGGTAGCCTTCGGCGCCCTCGGCCCGGTCCGGGTTCGTCTCCCAGACCGTCGGCTCCGCGCCTTGCGCGACCGCGATCCGGGCGAGCAGCCGCCCGAGCACGCCATGCCCGACGATCAGGTCCGGCGCCCGCGATCCGTCCGCGATCGCGTGGAAGGCGGTCGCCGCGAGCGCGAGCAGGATGCCGTCGCGGCCGAGGCCGCCATCGACCGAGATCGCGCGCGAACCGGGCAGGACGAGACGGGATGCCGTGCCGCCGAACAGGCCCCTGATCGGCCCGAAGCAGCGCGCTCCGGGCACGAACACGTGGTCTCCGACCCGATGCCCCGAGGCGGCGCTGGCCTCGACCACGCGGCCGACCGATTCGTAGCCCGGGACCAGCGGGTAGCCCATGCCCGGGAAGGCCGGCATGCGGCCCGTGTAGAGGAGGCGCTCGGTCCCGGTGGAGATGCCGCTCCAGCGCACGTCGACCACGATGTCCGCGGGCTCCGGGTCGGACAGGGCAAGGCACGCGACGCCGAGGCGTTCCGGGCCTTCCATGACGACCGCGTTGCTGTGCACCGATGGATCTCCGCCCGAACTCGACCGTAATGCTAGACTGACACATGTCAGTGTCAATCCCGATTTACACTCCATCGCCGACGGATGCGACCAAGAGGCCGGTCATCAGCGGGATCGGGGTCGGCAGGGATCGCACGGCGGCGAATCCCGCCTCCAGGAGAAGCGCCCCAATCTCCGCCGCGCTCCGGGCTCGGCCGCTTCCCATCGCCATGAGGTAGAAGGCGAAATACGCGTCGCCGACCCGCTCGGCCCCGGCCGTGCCGCTCATCGGCTCGGCGAGGAGCAGCGTGCCGCCGGGCGCGAGCGCCGCCCGGGCGGCCCGGAGGATTCGGAGCGCGGGCCCGTCGTCGTGGTCGTGGATCACCCGGATCAGGGTCGCGACATCGCAACCTCTGGGCAGCGGATCGGCCAGGAAGCTGCCCCCGACCGCCGTCGCGCGGGGCGCGAGACCTCCCCGGTCGAAGCGGTCGCGGGCGATGTCCGCGACCGCGGGCAGATCGAACAGCACCACCCGGAGCTCAGGATGGCGGGCCGCGGCGGCGGCCAGGAACGTCCCGTCCCCGCCCCCGATGTCGAGCAGCGCGCCGTGGCGGGCGAGCGGGTACGCGTCGAGGATCTGCTCGGCCACGAGCGGCTGCGAGGCCGCCATCAGCCGGGTGTAGGGCCGGACGGCGTCGGGCGTCTGCTCGTGACCGGCGGCTGCATAGGGCCAGAAGCCGGCGAGATCTGTCGTGCCGCCGCGTCCGCGGCGCAGCAGAGCGACGGGGTCGGCGAGGTCGCGGTAGAGGACGGCACCGTGCTCCACCATCGCGGCGATGCCGGGATTGCCGAGGCTCGCCGCGCCGAGGAGGCCGAGGCCGAAGCGATCGCGTCCGCGCCGCTCGAGGAGCCGTAGCGACACCGCCGCGAGGAGGAGCCGTTCGGTCGAATCGCGGGGCAGGGCGAGACGGTGCGCGAGCTCCTCGGTCGAGAGCGGCCCCTCGGCGAGGATAGGGAAGATCCGGAGCTCGACGCAGGCCGCGAGCACCTGGGCGTAGACGAAGCCGGCGCAGAGATCGAACAGCGCACGCGCCTGCCGGCGCGCGACGAGCCGGGTCGGCGGGAAGCGCGCGGCCCAGCGGTGGAAGCGGGGCGAGGCGAGCAGCCGATCGCGCCAGAGACAGGCGCGGTCGCAGAGCGTCCTGACCCGCGCCGGATCCGGTGTCGCGGCGGCCTCGGCGCTCATGCGGCGAGGCGCGCCATCTCCTTCGGCACGAAGCGGCGGCTTTCGGCGAGAACGAGGAGCTGCAGCTCGGCCGAGCCCCGGCAGGCCGGGATCGACTCAACCGCCTCCGACACGAGGAGGTCCAGACGGGCGAGCGCGCCCTCGGTCCCGAGATCGGCGACCGCGCTCCTGCGCCCGAGGGCGGCGTCGCGGCCCGTGGGCTTGCCGATCTCAGCCGCGTCGGAGAAGGCGTCGCGCATGTCGTCCGCGACCTGGTAGGCCTCGCCGAGCCGCTCGCCGAGGAGGCGCCACGGCTCCGGCTCGCAGCCCGCGGAGGCTGCCCCGGCCGCGGTCGCGGCCGCGAACAGCGTCCCGGTCTTCGCCCGGTGGTATTCGGAGAGGTCGAGCGCCGGCTCGCATTCCCAGGCCTGGCCCGCCACGATCCCGCCCGGCAGCCCGGTGGAGCGGGCGAGGATCATGGCGAGGCTCGCGAGGCGATGCGGCGCCTCGGTGGCCGCCCTGACGAGCGTCTCGAAGGCGAGCACGATCAGCGCGTCGCCGGCCAGGACCGCGAGCGGCTCGCCGAAGGCCCGGTGGACGGAGGCGCGGCCGCGACGGGTGTCGGCGTCGTCGAAACAGGGCAGGTCGTCATGGACGAGCGACGCACAGTGCATCAGCTCGATTGCGCTCGCGGCGGCGGTGGTCAGTGCTGGACGGTCCTCGCCGCAGGCCCGGGCGACCGCGAGCGTGAGCCGTGGCCGAAGGCGGCCGCCGCCGGGAAAGACCGCGTGCCAGAGCGCGGCCGCGATCCGGGGCGGCGCACCCGCCTCGGCGAGGGACAGGGCGGCGCTGAGCGCCTCGTCGGTCCGCCGTCTCGCTTCCACCATCCCCTCCATCCGTGTGTAAAGAAGATTGGACATTCGTGAATGTAAGGTATGGTGGACACTCGGCTGGTCCCTGTCAACGCGGCGATCGTCCGGAGGGCACGTCCTGACGCCTCGGGTCATCATCATCGGCAGCGGGATCGGCGGGCTCGTCGGCGCGCTCCACCTCGCGGCCCGCGGCCTCGACGTCACCGTGTGCGAGCGGGCCGCGGCGGCGGGCGGCAAGATGCGGGAACTCGCGGTCGCGGGCGCCCTCATCGATTCGGGGCCGACCGTCCTCACCATGAAAGGCGTCCTGGAGGACATCTTCGAGGAAGCCGGCGCCTCCTTGGCGGAGGCCGTGACGCTCCGGCCGTTGGACATCCTGGCCCGCCATGTCTGGACCGGCGGCGAGACGCTCGACCTTCACGCCGACCCGGCCCGGTCCGCGGATGCGATCCAGGCCTTCGCCGGGCCGACTGAAGCGGCGGGCTACCGCGCCTTCTGCGAGCGCGCGCGGGCGATCTACGACACGCTGGAGGGCCCGTTCATCCGGTCGCCCCGGCCGAGCATGCCGGGCCTCGTGGGCCGCATCGGCCCGCGCCGGCTGGGCTCGCTCGCCGGCATCTCGCCGTTCACGACGCTCGCGCGCGCGCTCGAGGGGCACTTCGCCGATCCGCGGCTCCGGCAGCTCTTCGGGCGCTACGCGACCTATTGCGGGTCCTCCCCCTATCTCGCGCCCGCGACCCTGATGCTGGTGGCCCATGTCGAGCGGGAGGGTGTCTGGACCGTGGAGGGCGGGCTGTATCGGCTCGTCGAGGCGCTGGTCCGGCTCGCCGAGGCGAAGGGCGCGCGATTCCGATACGGCCAGGCGGTCGACCGCATCCTGGTCGACCGGAACCGGGGTGCC
>CAXTKM010000265.1:0-965 GCA_964244795.1 uncultured Enterovirga sp. | reverse complement strand
GGTGCCGGCGGCGTCGTGCTCCGGAGCGGCGAGGTGCTGGAGGCGGATGCGGTCGTGCTCAACGCCGATGTCGGGACGCTCGCGGCCGGGCTCTTCGGCCCCGATGTCGGCCGTGCCGCGCCGGCCGTCTCCGAGCGGGAGCGCTCGCTGTCGGCCGTCACCTGGTCGGTGGTGGCCGAGACGGCCGGGACGGCGCTTTCGCACCACAGCGTGTTCTTCTCGGACGACTACCGGGCCGAGTTCGACGCGATCGGGGCCGGTCGGCCGCCGGACGATCCGACGGTCTACGTCTGCGCCCAGGACCGCGGCGGCGGCGGCGTCGCGCCGACCGGCCCGGAGCGCCTCTTCCTGATCGTGAACGCGCCCGCGACCGGCGAGCGCTCCCCCCACAGCGCCCAGGAGACAGCGCGATGCGAAGCCAGGACCTTTCAGCGGCTGGAGCGCTGCGGCTTGAGCGTTCGGCGCCAGCCCGGATCCAGCGTCGTCACGACCCCGACCGATTTCGCGGAGCTCTTCCCGGGGACGGGTGGAGCGCTCTACGGACGGGCCTCCCACGGCTGGATGGCCTCGTTCCAGCGCCCGGGCTCGCGGAGCCGGGTGCCGAACCTGTACCTCGCAGGCGGGAGCACCCATCCGGGGCCGGGCGTCCCGATGGCGGCGATCTCGGGAGCGCTCGCGGCCAAGAGCCTTATCCAGGATCTGAGCCTCATCCAGGCTCGGCGCCTCGTCCCCGGCCTCGCTTCGACGCGCCCGTCCCGCCCGGCGGCTACGCGTGGTGGTACGTCGACGCTCTGAGCGACGACGGCCGCTACGGCCTCACCCTCATCGCCTTCGTGGGCAGCGTCTTCTCGCCCTATTACGCCTGGGCTCGGCGGCGCGGCCGACCCGACCCGGAGCACCATTGCGCGCTGAACGTCGCGCTCTACGGCACCGACGGACCGTCCTGGTCCTGCACCGAGCGGGGG
>CAXTKM010000264.1:0-5365 GCA_964244795.1 uncultured Enterovirga sp. | reverse complement strand
TCGCGGACAACGTCGGCGACAACGTCGGCGACTGCGCCGGCATGGCGGCCGACCTCTTCGAGACCTACGCGGTCACGATCGTGGCCACCATGGTGCTGGCCGCGATCTTCTTCGCCGGGCAGCCGCTGCTCGAGACGATGCTGCTCTACCCGCTCGCCATCGGGGCCGCCTGCATCGTGACCTCCATCATCGGCACCTTCGCGGTGAAGCTCGGCCAGAACGGGTCGATCATGGGCGCGCTCTACAAGGGGTTCCTCGCGGCCGGCGCGCTCTCGGTCGTGGCCATCGCGATCGTCAATTTCCTGATGTTCGGCGGCTTCTCGCGGGTCTTCACGATCGCGTCCGGCGCGACCTTCACGTCCGGCGGCCTGTTCGGCTGCGCGCTGACCGGCCTCGCGGTGACCGCGCTGATCGTCGTCATCACCGAATACTACACCGGGACCGGCAAGCGTCCCGTCGTCTCGATCGCCCAGGCCTCCGTCACCGGCCACGGCACGAACGTCATCCAGGGCCTCGCGGTCTCGCTCGAATCGACCGCGATGCCGACGATCGTGATCGTGGCCGGCATCATCGTGGCCTACGGCCTCGCGGGCCTCTACGGGATCGCGATCGCGACGACCGCCATGCTGGCGCTGGCCGGCGTGGTGGTCGCCCTCGACGCCTTCGGGCCGGTCACCGACAACGCCGGCGGGATCGCCGAGATGTCCGGCATGGCGGCCGACGTCCGGAAGTCGACGGACGCGCTCGACGCCGTCGGCAACACCACGAAGGCCGTGACCAAGGGCTACGCGATCGGGTCGGCCGGCCTCGGCGCGCTCGTGCTCTTCGCGGCCTACACGTCCGACCTCAACTTCTTCGTCACCGAGGCGAACAAGCCGGGCGCGACGGCCTTCCAGTACTTCAAGGGCGTCGTCGTCGATTTCTCCCTCTCGAACCCCTACGTGGTCGTCGGCCTCCTGCTCGGCGGGCTCATCCCGTTCCTGTTCGCCGGCATGGGGATGACGGCGGTGGGGCGCGCGGCGGGCTCCGTCGTGGAGGAGGTCCGGCGCCAGTTCCGCGAGAAGCCCGGCATCATGCAGGGCACCGAGCGGCCCGATTACGGCCGGGCCGTCGACCTTCTGACGAAGGCCGCGATCAAGGAGATGGTGCTGCCGTCGCTGCTGCCCGTGCTGGCCCCGATCGTGACGTTCTTCGCCATCGACGCGATCGCGGGGAAGAACCAGGCCTTCGCGGCGGTCGGCGCGATGCTGATGGGCGTGATCGTCACCGGGATCTTCGTCGCCATCTCGATGACGTCCGGCGGCGGCGCCTGGGACAACGCGAAGAAGTCGTTCGAGGACGGGTTCGTCGACAAGGACGGCGTGCGCCACATGAAGGGCTCGGAGGCCCACAAGGCCTCCGTCACCGGCGACACCGTCGGCGACCCTTACAAGGACACCGCCGGTCCGGCCGTGAATCCAGCCATCAAGATCACGAACATCATCGCGTTGCTTCTTCTCGCGATCCTCGCCCATAGTTAATAGTGATTGTCGGATCGCTACACTGAGCGAGCACTGTCGAGAGACAGACAAGGGCCCGCACTCGACGGGAGGCGGGTTCTAGGCCCCGGCTTCTGCCTGGGTGAGCGGGGAGGACCCGCCGATCAGTTAGGGATGAATGTCCCGAGACCCCGGAAGAGCTGGGCGACGAAGTTCGCCTCCTGGCCGCCGGCTTCCGTCTTCCGCGAGATGAAGTCGAACACGCGGCCGTCCTGCAGACCGTAGAGCGCGACCCGCTCCACCTTCAGGCCGGCGTTGTAATAGACGGCCGTCACGCGCTGGTCCGTGATGCTCTCGCCCATGAACTGCAGCGTACGGGTCGACGTCTGGCTGATATAGTACCAGGTCTTGTTGCCGACGGTGGATACGGTAGAGGGTGTACCGAGCGTCTTCAGCACGTCTTCAGCCGACGTGCCGGGCCTGACCTGGGCCACGGCCCGCTCGTCGATCACGTAGCCGCGGTGCAGGTCCTCGCCGACCACGCAGCCGCTCACGGCCGCGCCGATCAGCGCGGCTCCGGCCAGCCGTGCAAGCGGATTGGAACGGTGGCGCGACATCGATACCCTCTGGAACGGCGGCCGGGCTCTTGTGCGGCCGGGCTGGGTGCCCTAGCCGCGCCTTATGGCTTTGACAAGGCGGCGAAACCGGCCGCCCGGAGACGGGATCGACATGTTCGGCTTCCTGCGCCGAGACCGACGCGACGACGTCATCGACCGCTTCCATGCGGCGATCGTCGAGGCGTCGCGTGCGCCTGCCTTGTACGGGCCGGGAGGCGTCCCGGACACCGTGGAAGGCCGCTTCGAGTCGCTCGCCCTGCACGTGCTCATCGTGCTGCGCCGGCTTCGCGAGCTGCCGGCACCCGCGTCCGAGGTCGCCCAGGATCTCGTCGACTCCGTCTTCGCCCATCTCGAGATCGCGTTGCGCGAGATGGGGGTCGGTGATTTCGGCGTGCCGAAGCGCATGAAGAAGCTGGGTCAGGCCTTCTACGACCGGACCTCCAAGTACGAAGCCTCGCTGGTCGCGCGGGATGCCGAAGGGCTCGCGGGCGAGCTCGCCGTGCGCCTCGGGCTGTCGCCCCCCGACGTCGCTCGCTTCGCACGCTACTGCCTCGCGGCGGAACGGGGTCTCGCGGGACTGGCGCTGGACGCGCTCGTCGCCGGGCCGCCGTTCCCGGCCGCGGACGCCTCGAGCGAGCCCGCGGAGCCTGCGGCATGAGCCCCGAGAGCCTCGGGCCGCTCTCGCGACCGTTCCCGCTTCACCGCCTCGAACCCGGCGGCAACGACGTCTCGGTCGAGGCGACCGCCGAAGAATGCCGGGCGCTCGCGGCCGATCTCGCACTCCCGGCGATCCGCCGCCTCGTCGCCCGCTACCGCCTGACCGGCTCGGGCGAACGCGTCCGGGTCGCGGGCCGGATCACGGCCGAGATCGAGCAGACCTGCGTCGTCAGCCTCGACTCCTTCCCGCTGACGATCGACGAGGACGTGGTGGTCGAGTTCGCGGCGTCCGATCCGCGCCGGCCGCCGCCGGACGCAGCCGAGATCGAGCTCTCGGCCGACCACGACCTGCCCGAGGAGCTCGTCGGCGACAGGATCGATCTCGGAACCGTCACGGCCGAGTTCCTGGCGCTCGCGCTCGATCCCTATCCGCGAAAACCCGGCGTCGCGTTCGACGCGCCGGACGGCGCGCCGGCCAGCGACTCACCCTTCGCCCAGCTCGCGAGCCTCCGCCCGAAACCCGAGGACAGCTAGAGCATGCTGGCTTTTCAGGGAAACGCCAGAATGCTCTAGGCTCTTGTAAACGCATGCTTCTTTCGGGAAACCGGGCTCCACTTTCTCGGAGCATGCCCTAGCGTTTCTCGTCCTGCGCCGGGACCCGGGTCCACAAACAGGTTGCGGCGCGGGGCTCAGCGGATATGGTCCGCCGCTCTCCTGCCCCGACACAGCGCCCGATCACCGTATCCGCATGCCGAACCCGGTCCGCATCTCGCTCGACGCCATGGGCGGCGATGTCGGTCCTGGCGTCGTTGTCCCGGGCGCCGCGATCGCGCTCGAGCGCCATCCGGGATTGCGCTTCCTGCTGACCGGCGACGAGGCCGTCCTCCGGCCGCTCGTCGCCGAGCACCCGAAGCTCGCAGCCGCGGTCGAGATCCGGCACGCGACGATCACGATCGGCATGGACGACAAGCCGAGCCAGGCCGTCCGAGCGGGCCGGTGGAAATCCTCCATGTGGATCGCCGTCCAGGCGGTCCGGGACGGCGAGGCGGATGCCTGCGTGTCGGCCGGGAACACCGGCGCGCTGATGGCGATGTCGAAGATCATCCTGAAGACGATGTCGCATATCGAGCGGCCGGCGATCGCGGCGATCTGGCCGACGACGCGGGGAGAGTCGGTCGTGCTCGACGTCGGGGCGACGATCGGGGCGGACGCCGCCCACCTCGTCGACATGGCGATCATGGGGGCCGCCATGGCCCGGATCGTCTTCGACATTCCCCGGCCGACGGTCGGCCTCCTCAACGTCGGGACCGAGGAGATGAAAGGCGTAGAGATCGTCCGGGAGGCGAGCCGGCTCCTGCGCGAGCAGGACATCCCGGGCCTCAGCTATCACGGCTTCGTCGAGGGCGACGACCTCGGCCGCGGCACGGTCGACGTCGTCGTGACGGAGGGTTTTACCGGCAACATCGCGCTGAAGACCGCCGAGGGAACCGCCCGCCAGATCGCCGAGTACCTGCGGGCCGCGATGAGCCGGACGCTCATGGCGAAGATCGGCTATCTCTTCGCCAGGCAGGCTTTCAGTGCGCTCCGGGACAAGCTCGACCCCCGCAAGGTGAATGGCGGAGTGTTCCTCGGCCTCGAGGGGATCGTCGTGAAAAGTCACGGCGGCACCGACGCCCTCGGCTTCGCGAGCGCGATCGACATGGCGCACGACATGGCGCAGCACCATCTGATGCAGACCATCCGCGACATGCTGGACGACGACGTGCCCGTCGCGGACCCCACGTGAGACAGCCTTTGCCGGATAGCCCAGCCGAGACCCGCCCCGCGATCAGCCATCCGAAAACGACCAGGCGATCGATCGTCGTCGGGTGCGGATCCTACCTGCCGGAGCGCGTGCTCACGAACCGCGAGCTCGAGGGCATGGTGGCGACCTCGGACCCGTGGATCGTCCAGCGCACCGGCATCCGGGAGCGCCACATCGCCGGCCCGCACGAGACGACGTCGGTGCTCGGCCTGCGGGCCGCCGAGGCGGCGCTCGCAGATGCGGGGCTGGAGGCCGGCGAGATCGATCTCGTCATCTGCGCGACGTCGACGCCGGACTACACCTTCCCGGCGACCGCGACCCAGATCCAGATGGGTCTCGGTCTTCAGGGCGGAGCGGCCTTCGACCTGCAGGCGGTCTGCACCGGCTTCATCTACGGGCTCGCGACGGCCGACAAGTTCCTGCTGTCCGGCTCCCACAAGCGCGCGCTCGTGATCGGTGCCGAGACGTTCTCGCGCATCATTGACTGGACCGATCGCGGCACCTGCGTCCTGTTCGGCGACGGCGCCGGGGCCGTCGTGCTCGAGGCGGCCGAGGGTGACGGGAGTGCCGCCGACCGGGGCATCCTCACGACCCAGCTCCGTTCGGACGGCCGTTACCGCGACAAGCTCTACGTCGACGGGGGCCCCGGCTCGACCGGGACCACGGGCCATCTCAGGATGGCGGGCCGAGACGTGTTCAAGTTCGCGGTCGGCAAGGTGATCGATGTCGTGACCGAGGCGTTCCGGGAGACGGGGCTCGGCGCGGACGACCTCGATTGGTTCGTGCCCCACCAGGCGAACCGCCGCATC
>CAXTKM010000263.1:0-5433 GCA_964244795.1 uncultured Enterovirga sp. | reverse complement strand
GATCCTGGTCGCGCTGGCCGCGAAGTTCGGGCTGCCGGTGCATTTCATCGGCGTCGGCGAGGGCGTCGACGACCTCGAGCCCTTCACGGCCCGGGATTTCGCGCGCGCGATCGCGGGGCTGGAGGGTTAGGCCCGCAGGGCCGACGCTACGTCGGTCCGAGCGAAGTCGCCGCCTTCGTAGAGGAGCGGGGCGTTCAAGGAGCTGGCGAGCGCGGAGGCGAAGCAGTCACCGCCGTTCAGCTTGGCGGGATGCCGACCCTTGCCGAAACTCAAGAAGGCTTCTACCGCGAGCTTCGCTTGCGTGACTTCGCACTCTAACTCCAGCGCCGACCAGGGTGGAAACCGGAATGGACGAGAGCGGCCGGTCGCGGCTCAATCCGATCGTGAAGCTCGGGCTCGAGCTCGGGCCGCTCGTGCTGTTCTTCTTCACGAACGCCTATGCGGACCGGCTCGGGATCGGGCAGGACCGCCGCATCTTCGTCGCGACCGGGCTGTTCGTCGTCGCGACCGTGATCGCGCTCGCCGTGCATTACGTCCTGGTCCGGCGGCTGCCGATCCTGCCGCTCGTCTCGGGCGCGGTCGTCGTGGTGTTCGGCGGGCTGACGATTCTCCTGCAGGACGAGCTCTTCATCAAGCTGAAGCCCACGATCGTGAACTCGCTGTTCGGGACGATCCTGCTCGCCGGCCTCTATTGGCACAAGCCGTTCCTGGCGATCGTGCTCGATTCCATGTTCGAGCTGACAGACGAGGGCTGGCGCAAGCTGACGCTGCGCTGGGCGCTGTTCTTCTACGTGCTGGCCGTCCTGAACGAGATCGTGTGGCGGACCCAGACCACGGACATGTGGATCAATTTCAAGGTCTTCGGCATCATGCCGCTCACGGTCGTCTTCGCGCTCGCCCAGACGCCGCTGCTCGCGCGCTACGAGGTCAAGCGCGATGCGGCGGCGGCCGGTTCCGGCTGACGTCCGGCCGGGTTCAGCCGGCCGCGGCCGCGTCGAGCCCGCCGGTCCGCTCGCGAAGCGCCGCGATCCAGGCCTCCGTCGGCTGCGCGCCGGACATCGCCCAGCGGCCGTCGACGATGAAGAAGGGGACGCCGCTGACGCCCATCTCGACCGCGCGCCGCATCTCGGCCACGACCTCGTCCGCGAGGGCCGGGTCGCGGAGCGCGTCGGCCGCGCCCTCGATCCCTGCCTTCGTCGCGATCTCGATCAGCACGGCCTTGTCGCCGACGTCGCGCGCCTCCTCGAAATAGGCACGGAGCAGGAGCTCCTTCACGGCGTCGCCCCGTCCGTGGCGCGAGGCGTGGGCGATGAGCCGGTGCGCCGGCCGGGTGTTCGGCGTCTTCGCGATACGGTCGAACGCGAAGGCGATGCCCTCGTCCCGGCCCCGGGCCGTCATCTCGGCATCGAGCGCCGCGCCGCGCTCCGCACCGAACTTCGCGGCCCGGTACGCCGACCGGGCGATCCCGCCGGCCGGCATGTCGGGGTTCAGCTCGAACGGCAGCCAGCCGATCTCGGTCGCGTCCCGGAGCCCGAGCGCATCCAGCGCTCGCTCCAGCCGGCGCTTGCCGACGAAGCACCAGGGGCAGACGACGTCGGAAACGACGGAGATCGTGAGCGCCATCGGGTGTTCCCTCAAGGCCGGGCCGCGGCCCGGACCTCGTCCATGAAACCCGGCAGGGTCTCGGGCGTGAGCGGGCCGACATGCTTGTAGCGGATGCGGCCATCGGGTCCGAGCACGAAGGTCTCGGGGACGCCGTAGACGCCCCAATCGATCGCGGCGCGGCCGGACGGGTCGACGCCGACGGCCCGGAACGGATTGCCGAGTGCCGAGAGGAAGCGCAGGGCCGCCTCGGGCCGGTCCTTGTAGTTGAAGCCGACGAGCCGCAGGCCCGCCTCTCGGGCGAGGGTCATCAGGAGCGGGTGCTCGACCTGGCAGGGCGCGCACCAGGAGGCCCAGACGTTCACGATCGCGACGCCGCCCGTGGCGAGGTCATGCGTCGCGAAGCCGGGCACCGATCCGCCGGCCGCGTCGCGCAGGCCGTCGAGCGCCGGAAGGGCGATCGCCGGAGCCGCGCGGCCGATCAGGGCCGACGGGAGACGGGATGGGTCGCCCGCCCCGAGCCGATACGCGAACAGGATCGCGAGCCCGACGAAGCCGAGCGCCGGAAGGAGGACGAGCAGGCGGAGCCCGCGTCGCGGCGCGGGCTCAGCCTCGTCGCCGAGCGGCCGGGCCTCAGCCACGCGGCGCCCGATCGTGCTCGGCCCTGCCCAGGGGTTCGGCCCCGCCGAGGCGCGCGAGCGCCCGGGCCTGGGCGCGATGATCGAGCACCGCCCGGATCACCAGCGCCCCGATCGCGAGCGCGGTCGCCCCATAGGCGGACCAGACGTAGAGGGCATGCGGTCCCGAAAGGGTCACGCCGCCGCGCTCCCGCCCGCCGGGGCGTCGAGCCGCTCGGCCTGGAGCAGGAGCAGGCGCCGGACGCGGCGCCGAAGCACCTCCGTCCGCATCCCGGCGATGTGGAGCGTCACGCCGAGCAGCGTGAAGGCCGCCGCCATGACGAGGAGCGGCTGCAGGATCGACCAATGGATCGACGGCCCACCCATCCGGAGCACGGAGGGGCCCTGATGCAGGGTGAACCACCAATCGACCGACCATTTCACGATCGGGATGTTCACGACTCCGACCAGCGTCAGGACGGAGACCGCCCGCGCCGCCCGGCCCGGATCGTCGATCGTGCGCCACAGCGCCAGGATGCCGCAATACATGAGGAACAGGATCAGCATGGAGGTCAGCCGCGCGTCCCAGACCCAATAGGTCCCCCACATCGGCTTGCCCCAGAGCGAGCCCGTGACGAGGCAGACGAGCGCGAAGGCCGTGCCGATCGGCGCCGCGGCCTTCTGCGACACGTCCGCCATCGGGTGGCGCCAGATCAGGCTGCCGAGGGCGGATGCCGCCATCAGCATGTAGAAGAACAGCGCGAGCCAGGCCGAGGGCACGTGCACGAACATGATCCGGACGGTCTCGCCCTGCTGGTAGTCGGGCGGCGCGACCACGAGCCCGAGATAGAGCCCGTAGGCCGCGACCGCGAGCGTCGCGAGGGCGAGCGCCGGCAGAAGCGGCCTCGACCAGCGCATGAACGTGCCCGGTTGGGCGAGGGCGGTCAGCATCGGCAGACCCTTTAGCGCAGCCTTCGGGCGAGGCAATGCGGCACCCGGCCCCGTCATTCGCCCGACCGCAGCGCGGCCGCGGCCGCGAGCGTCCCGACCGCCCCGGCCCCGAGCGTCAGCCCGGCCAGCACGAGCAGCGCCTGCCCGGCCCGCTCGCCCGCGAGGTCGGTCGCCGCGACGCCGAAGATCAGGATCGGCACCGTGAGGGGAAGGACCAGGATCGCGAGGATCAGGCCGCCGCGCCGCAAGGTCGCCGTGAGGGCGGCCCCGATCGCTCCGACGAAGGTCAGCCCGGGCGTCCCGAGGGCGAGCGACGCCGCGGACAGGGCCATCGCGTCGCCGTCCATGGCGAGGAGGAGCCCGAACAGTGGGGACGCGAGGGCGAGGGGCAGTCCCGTGACGAGCCAATGCGCGAGCACCTTCGCGAGGACGATCAGCTCGAGCGGGGCCGGGGACAGCCGCAGGACATCGAGCGTCCCGTCCTCGTCGTCGGCCTGGAACAGGCGGTCGAGCCCGACCAGCGTCGACAGCAGCGCCGCGATCCACAGGATCGCCGGGCCGATCCGGGACAGGAGCTTGAGGTCCGGCCCGAGCGCGAAGGGGATCAGGGCCACGATCATCAGGAAGAACACGAGCCCGAGCCCGCCCGAGCCGCCGATCCGGCCCGCGAGCACGAGGTCGCGCCGCAGCACGGCCAGAAACGCGCTCACGATCCCCCGCTCACGCGAAGGCGTCCGCCGGGTCGGGGTCCTGTCCGGATGCCGACGCGCCGCCGGGGTCCGGACGGGCGAGCACGAGCGAGCGCGCACCCGGGATCGCGAGCGGCGCGTGCGTCGCGGCCACGACCGCGCCGCCGGCCCGCAGGTGCTCGGCCAGGAGCGCGGCGAGGAGGGCTTGGCCGTCCTGGTCGAGCGCGGTGGTGGGCTCGTCGAGCAGCCAGACGGGGCGGTGCGCGACGAGCAGGCGGGCGAGCGTGAGACGGCGCCGCTGTCCGGCCGAAAGCCAGGCGACCGGCAGCGCGCCCGCGGCCCCGAGCCCGACGCGCTCGAGCGCGGATCCGGCCGCCATGCGGGGCGCCCCGAGGAGGCCCGCCACGAAGACGAGGTTCTCGGCGGCCCCGAGGGCGGATTTCAGGCCGTCGCGATGGCCGAGATGATGCACGCACTCGGAGAGGGGCCGGTCACCCAGGCCAGACAGCGCGATCGTCCCGGCCGTGGGCCGTATCAGGCCCGCGAGGGCCGCCAGCAGCGTCGACTTCCCGGCCCCGTTGCGGCCCGTCACGAGCATCGCCTCGCCCGCCCCGACCGCGAAGGTCACGTCCGCGAGGACGCGCCGTCCGGCCCGGCCGCAGGCGAGATGTGTCACGGAGAGCCGCACGAGAGAGATCCTGGCAGGGCACGCGCCCGGAGCGTGATCCGACGAAGCCGGATCGCCGCCGCGTGCTTCGAGGCCGCCTCGCGGCACCTCAGCATGAGGACGTGGGTGGGTCCCACCAACCTCCTCATCCTGAGGTGCGAAGCGAAGCGAAGACTCGAAGGACGCACGACGCTCCGCACCGGGCGGACTCCGCCCTAGCACGCGTCTACGGCGCCGGCACGCCGTCGCGCGCCTTCGCAACCCGGTAATACGCCCAGAGCATCCCGGCCGCGACGGTCCGCCAGGGACGCCACCGCTCCGCGAGCCGGGACAGCGCCGCGGCGTCCGGGCGCGAATCGAGCCCATAGGCGATCCGGGCGGCCTCTTGCAGGGCGAGGTCTCCGGCCGCAAAGGCGTCGGGATGCCCGAGGCAGAACATCAGGTAGACGTCGGCGGTCCAGGGTCCGATCCCGCTGACCGCGGTGAGGGTCGCATACGCCTCGTCGGCCGTCATGGCGTGCAGCCCATCGAGCGGCAGCGCGCCCGACGCGACCGCGGCCGCGACGGCCCGGATCGTGCGGAATTTCGGACCGGAGAGGCCGGGCCGGCGCAGGTCCTCGTCCGAGGCCGCGAGCAGGCGCTCGGCCGAGAGCGGCTCGAAGGCGGCGGCGAACCGCGCCCAGATCGCGGCCGCGCTCGCGGTCGAGACCTGCTGCGACACGACGATGGCCGCGAGCCCCGCGAGCCCCGGATCGCGCCGGCGGAGCGGCGGCCGGACCCCCGCCGCGACGAGGCGCTCCATCACCGGGTCGAGCCGCACGAGCGCCGCGAGCCCGGCCGCGAGCGCCTCCTCCGAATCGATCGGGATCATGGCCGGGCGACCGGGGCGGACCCGTGAGCCGGCCCG
>CAXTKM010000262.1:4828-5518 GCA_964244795.1 uncultured Enterovirga sp. | reverse complement strand
CGCGCGGCCCGCGAAGCGCCTCGCCCCGGGCGACCGCGTGGCCTTCGGGTCGGCGGCCGAGGGCGTCGTCTGCGCGCTCGACCGGCTCGACGCGACCGTCGAGGATCGCGGTGCGAAGGGCGACGTGTGCCTGCGCTTCGATCTCGCCGGCCCGGCCCTCGACGAGGCCGTCGGCCGCCACGGCGAGATGCCGCTGCCGCCCTATATCGCCGGCCGGCGCGCGACCGACGCGGCCGACCTCGTGGATTACCAGACCGTCTACGCGACGGTTCCGGGGGCGGTCGCGGCCCCGACCGCGGGCCTGCATTTGACGGACGGGCTCCTGCATCGTTTCGGCGAGGCCGGGATCGAAAGCCATCGCCTGACGCTGCATGTCGGGGTGGGCACCTTCCTGCCGGTCTCGGCGGAGGCGACCGCCGATCACCGCATGCATCCCGAGGCCGGGGTGCTCGACGAGCCCACAGCCGACGCCCTGAACCGGGTCCGGGCACAGGGGGGCCGGATCGTCGCGGTCGGCACGACGGCACTCCGGCTCCTCGAGAGCGCGACCGACCCCGACGGCATCGTTCGGCCGTTCCGGGGCGAGACGGACATCTTCATCACGCCGGGCTACCGCTTCCGGGCCGTGGACCTGCTCCTCACGAACTTCCACCTGCCGCGCTCGACCCTGTTCATGCTGGTCTCCGCCTT
>CAXTKM010000262.1:0-4818 GCA_964244795.1 uncultured Enterovirga sp. | reverse complement strand
CTCGTCGAAGGCATTGGCAGTGCCGTGGCCGAAGGCGACGCCTGCCTGCTCGAGCGCGCGGACACCCTTTGAGCGAGACGTTCTCCTTCCACCTCGCCGCGACCGACGGGGCCGCCCGCATCGGCGCGATCCGGACGCCGCGCGGCGCGATCCGGACGCCGGCCTTCATGCCGGTCGGCACGGCCGGGACCGTGAAGGCGATGTATCCGGAACAGGTGCGGGCCCTCGGGGCCGACATCGTGCTCGGCAACACCTACCACCTGATGCTGCGGCCGGGCGCGGAGCGGGTCGCGCGCCTCGGCGGCCTCCACCGGATGATGAACTGGCCGCACCCGATCCTGACCGATTCCGGTGGCTTCCAGGTCATGTCGCTGTCCGGCCTGCGGAAGATCGACGAGGCCGGGGTCGTCTTCCAGTCCCATGTCGACGGCTCGCGGCACGCGCTGACGCCCGAGCGCTCGATCGAGATCCAGACGCTGCTCGGCGCCGACATCCAGATGCAGCTCGACGAATGCGTGCGCCTGCCTTGCACGAACGATGAGGCCGAGAAGGCGATGCGCCTGTCGCTTCGATGGGCCGAGCGCTGCCGGACGGCCTTCGGCACCCAGCCCGGCCGGGCGCTCTTCGGGATCGTCCAGGGCGGTGCCGTCCCGGCACTCCGGATCGAGAGCGCGCGGGCGCTCGTCGGGCTCGATCTCGGCGGCTACGCGATCGGCGGGCTCGCAGTCGGCGAGCCGCAGAGCACGATGCTGTCCGTCATCGAGACAGTCGTGCCGCACCTGCCGGCGTCCAAGCCGCGCTACCTGATGGGCGTCGGCACGCCGGACGACATCGCGTCCGCGGTCGCCCGGGGCATCGACATGTTCGACTGCGTGATGCCGACCCGGGCCGGCCGGCACGGCATGGCCTATACGAGGTTCGGGCGCATGAACCTGCGAAACGCGCGCTTCGCCGAGGATGACCGGGTGCTCGATCCGGCCTCGGCCTGCCAGGCCGCGAACGGCTATTCCCGAGCCTACCTGCACCACCTCGTACGCTCGAACGAGATCCTCGGGATGATGCTTCTGACCTGGAACAATCTCAGTTATTACCAGGACTTGATGCAAGGTCTTCGGGTCGCGATCGAAGCCAAAAACCTTACGGAGCACGTCGTGGCGCTGCGGGCAGGGTGGGCCGGAGAGGCCGGCACGACCGCTTGAATCCCGACGCGGCCCCCTCTCCCGGTTGGGAGAGGGATGGGGTGAGGGACTGCCCTCTTCGGGGGAGCCAGCACGACGGCGGGGTTGCGCGGGCTCCCGCCGCCGGCGTCGGTCCCTCACCCATAGCGCTCTCCCGGTCGTTCGGCTCTCACGACCGCGGCACGACGACCACGCCATAGCTCCCGTCGGCGGCGTCGCGACCCGTCTCGATCGCGGCCGCGAGATCGGCGACGATTCGGGCCGCGATCGGGAGGCGGTAATGCAGCCGGTCCCAGAAGTTCGAGTCCTCGCGCGTGAGCCCGGTCGGGCGCCGGTAGTCGACGATCGTCGCACCATGCGCCGCGACCGCCTGGGCCGCGCCCCGCTTGCAGCTCTCGTCGTCGAGGGCTCCCGGCGTCCCGGCCGCGGGCTGGCCGCTGACGTGGAGCGGCGGGAACAGGAGGACGAGGCGGGTCGTGGCCGGGAGGGAGCTCGCGAAGGCCGCGAGCCATGCGAGGGCGGGCCGACGCGGCTCGCTCTCGAACCCCGCGGGCTCGGTCGATGCCGGCCCGGGATCGGCGTAGAGCTGCAGCCGCACCCGGGCGAGGTCGTAGCTCGCCTCGGGCGGCGTGAAGACCTCGTAGCCATCGCCCCGGATGCGCTCCCGCATCAGCCCGGCCCGGTGGAGCGCGACCCGGATCGCGATCTCCAGGCTCTTCATGTTCAGGAGGTGGGGCAGGTCGCCGAGGGACCTCTCGTCATAGAGCCAGGGCGGGAAGGACCGGAAGGTGAGGCGCTGCGCCGGCGTGTCGGCCGTCGGGTCGCACCAGGGCCGGTCGAGCCCGAGGACGATCCCGGAGGGCGCCGGGACATGGCGCAGGAAGAGCTTCGCAAGCTCGAGCTGCTCCCAGGGCGTGCCGGCGTTCAGCGCGAGATTCGCGAAGCGGCCGCCGAGTTCGGCCCCGAGCGCGCGCGGATCGAGCAGGCGGACGGTCGAGGTCCCGAAGACGGCCGCGTCGTATCGTCCGCTGCGGGCGACCTGCGGGTACATGTAGCGCTGGTTCACGTCCATGATCGGGGAGGGCGGACGCCCGGGGCCGGCCCGCCTGCCGTAGGGATCGAGGCCGAGGACGATCCCGTAGAGCACGGCCAGCGTGATCCCGGCCGCGATCCCGAAGGCGGCCGTGAAGCCGCGCCAGGAACCCGCTTCGTGCGAGATCGTGCCGTGGGCTGACGCGTCGGAAGGTCTCATCGGCGTGCCCGTCCCAGGGGCATGCTGCGGGAACGTGGAGCCCGGTTTCCCGAAAGGAGCATGCGTCTACAAGAGCATAGAGCAGGCTGGCGTTTCCCTGAAACGCCAGCGTGCTCTATGCCGGGCGCGTGAGCCCGGCAACCGACACGGCGCTCCGGCGGTTTGACCCTCGCCGGCCTTCCCCCTATCTCACCCGTGTCGGGCGCGTAGCTCAGCCGGTTAGAGCAACTGACTTTTAATCAGTAGGTCCTGGGTTCGAGTCCCAGCGCGCTCACCAAAGGTTCGAACCGTTCACGACTTCTCCGGAGGCTTCGCGGGGCTCGCCTTGCAGGTCTCGGCCTTCGAGAGGATCTTGAGGAAGGTCTCGTTCTTCGGTCGCTCGTTCCTGGCCTCCGTGGCGACGAGATCGAGGAATTCGGTGTCGTCGAGCGTGTCGACGATCTCTGCGACACAGGTACAGTAGCTTTCGACGGCGCTCTTCTCCCCGCCCTTCGCGGTCGCGGACGCGTTGCACGATGTCACCATGTTCGCTTTCAGGCGCGTCCGGAAATCGGCGGTCGACGGGGTCTGGGCCGAGACCGCCGACGCGAGGCCCGCGGCTGCCAGTAGGACGGCGATCCTCGTCCGCGTCGATGGGTGCGTGCACGTCATCCGAAGCTGTCCTTTCGCATCGCGGGTACGAGCACAGGATCCCTGGCTCCCGGCATCCTTGACCGGAGGCCCGCACGCTTGTCCTGCGGGTCAGATTAGGCGAGGGAACACGCAAGGGCCAGCCGCTCCGACGGCTCGGCATGGATCGTCGAAGATCATGATTCACGTCACGTTTCCCGATGGCGCCAGCCGCGAGTTCCCGGACGGGACGACCGGCGCCGGCGTCGCGGCCGCGATCTCGAAGTCGCTCGCGAAGCGCGCGATGGCGACGCGGCTCGACGGCCGCCTCTCCGACCTGTCCGCCCCCGTCCCGGACGGCGCGACGGTCGAGATCGTCACCCGGGAGACGCCCGACGCGCTCGAGATCATCCGGCACGACGCCGCGCACGTCATGGCGGAGGCCGTGCAGGCGCTCTACCCGGGGACGCAGGTCACGATCGGGCCCGTCATCGAGAACGGCTTCTACTACGACTTCGCGCGCGACGAGCCTTTCCATCCGGAGGACCTCCTCAGGATCGAGGCGAAGATGCGCGAGATCGTCGCCAGGAACGCGCCGATCACCTGCGAGACCTGGGACAGGGCGGCCGTGAAGGCGTGGTTCGCGGAGCGGGGCGAGACCTACAAGCTCGAGCTGATCGACGCGATTCCCGAGGGCGAGCCGCTCCGCATCTATCGGCAGGGCGAATGGCTCGACCTGTGCCGCGGCCCGCACGGCGCGTCGACGGGCGGGGTCGGGCAGGGCTTCAAGCTGGTGAAGCTCGCGGGCGCCTATTGGCGCGGCGACTCGAACAACCCGATGCTGCAGCGCATCTATGGGACCGCCTGGGCGAGCGAGGCCGACCTCGCGGCCTATCTCCACATGCTGGAGGAGGCCGAGCGGCGCGACCATCGCCGCGTCGGGCGCGAGATGGACCTGTTCCACTTCCAGGAGGAGGGGCCGGGCGTCGTCTTCTGGCACCCGAACGGCTGGACGATGTTCCAGGAGCTGATCGCCTACATGCGGCGCCGGCTCGGCCGGCTCGGCTACCAGGAGGTGAACGCCCCCCAGCTTCTCGACGCGTCGCTCTGGGAGACGTCGGGCCATTGGCAGTGGTACCGGGAGGCCATGTTCATGGCCCAGTCGGCCGGGGACGAGACCGACGACAAGCGCGTCTTCGCCCTGAAGCCGATGAACTGCCCGGGGCACGTCCAGATCTTCAAGCAGGGCGTGAAGTCCTACCGCGATCTGCCGATCAGATATGCGGAATTCGGCTCGGTTCATCGGTACGAGCCGTCCGGCGCCCTGCACGGCCTGATGCGGGTCAGGGGCTTCACGCAGGACGACGCGCACATATTCTGCACCGACGCCCAGATGGCCGAGGAGTGCCTTGCGATCAACGACCTGATCCTCTCGACCTATGCCGATTTCGGCTTCGGGGAGATCGTCGTGAAGCTCTCGACCCGGCCGGAGAAGCGGGTTGGGTCGGACGCGCTCTGGGACCGGGCGGAGGCCGTGATGACGGCCGTCCTCGAGACGATCGAGACTCGGTCCGGCGGCCGGGTCAAGACCGCGATCAACCCGGGCGAGGGCGCCTTCTACGGCCCGAAATTCGAGTACGTGCTGCGCGACGCGATCGGCCGCGACTGGCAATGCGGTACGACGCAGGTCGATTTCAACATGCCGGACCGCTTCGGCGCCTTCTACATCGACGCCGAGAGCAACAAGAAGACGCCCGTGATGATCCACCGCGCCATCTG
>CAXTKM010000261.1:0-5527 GCA_964244795.1 uncultured Enterovirga sp. | reverse complement strand
TCATCGCCTACATCAAGGACGAGCTCCTGATCGTGCTCGGCACCTCGTCCTCCGAGACGGTGCTGCCCCAGATGATGGCCAAGATGGAGGGGCTCGGGGCCTCGAAGCCCGTGGTCGGGCTCGTGATCCCGACCGGCTACAGCTTCAACCTCGACGGCACGAACATCTACATGACGCTGGCCACCCTGTTCCTCGCGCAGGCCGTCGGGGCGGATCTCACGTTCGGCCAATACGCGACCATCCTCCTCGTCGCGATGCTGACCTCGAAGGGCGCCTCGGGCGTCACCGGGGCCGGCTTCATCACGCTCGCCGCGACGCTGGCCGCCATCCCGAACACCCCGGTCCCGGTCGCCGCGATGGCGCTGATCCTCGGCATCGACAAGTTCATGAGCGAGTGCCGGGCGCTCACGAACCTGATCGGCAACGGGGTCGCGACCGTGGTCGTGTCGGCCTGGGAGGGCGAGCTCGACCGCGCGAAGCTCGACGCTGCCATGGCGAAGCCGGTCGCGTTCGGGGACGCCGTCGAGGCGAAGCCGATCGAGCGCGCGCTGTGATCCGGGTCGGCATCGGGGGCTGGACCTTCGCGCCCTGGCGCGGCCCCTTCTACCCGAAGGGGCTGACCCATGCGGGGGAGCTCGCGCATGCGAGCCGGCAGGTCACCGCGATCGAGATCAACGGGACCTTCTACCGGACGCAGACCCCGGCGAGCTTCCGCAAATGGGCCGAGGAGACGCCGGACCGTTTCGTCTTCGCGCTGAAGGGCCACCGCTTCGTCACGAACCGCAAGGTGCTGGCCGAGGCCGGGCCGTCGGTCGAGACGTTCCTCGGCTCCGGCCTGCTCGAGCTCGGCGACAAGCTCGGGCCGATCAACTGGCAGCTCGCACCGACGAAGCGCTTCGACCCCGCCGACATCGAGGCCTTCTTGGCCCTCCTCCCGGCCGAGCGCGAGGGCCGCGCGCTCCGGCACGCGATCGAGGTGCGGCACGAGAGCTTCGCGACCCCCGAATTCGTGGCGCTCGCCCACCGCTACGGCGTCGCGATCGTGCAAGCCGACCACGAGACATACCCGGCGATTTCGGACGACGGCGCGGCCTCCTTCACCTACGCCCGCCTGCAGCGCTGCCGCGAGGCGGAGCCGGAGGGTTACGGACCGGCGGAGCTCGACCGCTGGGCCGAGATCGCCCGGGGCTGGGCGGCCGGCGGGCGGGACGTCTTCGCGTTCTTCATCGCGGGCGACAAGGTCCGGGCGCCCGCCGCCGCAACGGCGCTGATCGGGCGGCTCTGAGGGGTCGCGCCCTCTCCCAAAACGGGCAAGACCCTCGTCATGGTGAGGAGCGGCAGAGCCGCATCTCGAACCACGCACGACAGCGGCATGCGTGCTTCGAGACAGCCTGCTCCGCAGGCTTCCTCAGCATGACGAGGTCGGAGAAGGGCTCATTCCGCCGTTCTCACGATCGGTCGATCGAGAACCGGAACGCCCCGAGCCCGAAGCGGCGGACCCTTTCCGGGACGAGCTGGGCCGCCCGGGCCACGGCCGCGAGGCGGCGCGGGAAGGCGATGATCGCCCGGTCCCGCTCGAGCCCGCGCCGGATCCGGAGCGCGGCCGCTGCGGCCGACATCGCGAGCGGCCGCCAGCCCTGGTAGCGCTCGCCCATCCCGGTATCGATGTAGCCGGGACAGATCACGTTCACGCTGACGCCCGCCGGGTGCAGCCGCTCGCGCAGCGCGAGGCCGTAGACGAGGAGAGCGGCCTTCGATGCGCTGTAGCCCGGCGAGCCGGGCAGCGGCGCGAAGGCCGCGAGCGAGCTCATCAGCGCGATCTGCCCGCGCCCGCGCCGGGCCATCGCGGGCGCGAGCGGCAGGATCGTGTTCAGCGCGCCGACGAGGTTGACCTCGATCTCGCCATAGACCGTCGGGTCTGCGCCGGGCAGGCCGTGCGTCGGGAGCGCCACCCCGGCATTCGCGATCACGAGGTCGACCGCTCCCCCGGCATCGAGCGCGAGGAGCCGCGCCGCGAGCCCGTCGCGGTCGCGGACGTCGAGCGCCACCGTTTCGACGGCGGCGCCCGAAGCCCGGCAATCCGCCGCGACCGCGGCGAGGCGCGCCCCGTCGCGGCCGATCAGCACGAGGCTGATCCCAGGCCCGGCATAGAGCCGGGCCAGAGCCTCGCCGATCCCCCTCGTCGCGCCCGAGATCACGATCCGCCGAGGTGTCACGCTGATCTCCGCCCCCCGAGAGCCGCGCGATCGCGCCGTCCCGGCGCGTCTCTAGCCCATGCGGGCAGCCTCGGCGACGTGGCCCGGCACCGGTGGACGCTCGCCGCCCGGCGTGGCAACGAGCCGGCATGCCGAGGCCTCCCATCCTGGTCGACACGACCCGGCTCCTCAGCCGGCAGCGGTTCCGGGCCCCGACCGGCATCGACCGCGTCGATCTCGCCTATGCGGGCCGCTATCTCGACGGCGCGCCCGACCGGACCGCGGTCGCGATCACGCCCTTCGGTACCCGGGTCCTGCCCGTTGCCCGGGCCACCCGGCTGCTCAGGACCCTCGAGGAGCGCTGGCACGACGGCGGTCGGGACGGGCCCGATCCGGTCGCGGAGCGCCTCCGGGCCTGGCTCGCGGGGCCGCCCGCGCCGCCACGGCCGGCGCCGGCCGGCTTCAACGACGGCTCTCGCCGTCGGACGATGGTCGATCGCGCGGTCCGGACGCTTCGGGCGCTCGGCTGGCGCGATGCCCAGGACGCCGCGCCAAAGGGTGCCGTGTACCTGCACACCTCGCACCTGCGGCTCGACCGGCCGGAGCGCTTCGCCTGGCTCGACCGGCGGCCGGACATCCGGCCCGTCTTCTTCGTGCACGACCTGATCCCGATCGAGTTCCCGGAATATGGCACGCCGGGCGAGGCCGGCCGGCACAGGATCAGGATGGAGACGATCGCCCGCCGGGCCGCGGCCGTGGTCGCGAACTCGGAGGACGTCGCGGAGCGCTTCCGTCGTCACCTCGCGGCGGAGGGCGTCTCGCAGGTGCCCCCGATCGCGGTCGCGCCGCTCGGCGTCGAGTCAGCCTTCACGTCCGGGCCGGTGCCGTTCCGGGCGAGCCGGCCGTATCTCGTCTGCTGCAGCACGATCGAGGCGCGCAAGAACCACCTCCTCCTCCTGCAGGTCTGGCGCGACCTCGCCGGATCGCTCCCGCCCGACGCCGTGCCGGCCCTCGTGATCGTCGGCCGGCGCGGCTGGGAGAGCGAGAGCGCGGTCGACCTCCTGGAGCGCTGCCCCGCGATCCAGCCGCACGTGATCGAGGCCGGCGGCCTCGGGACGGCGGCGCTCGCGGGCCTCGTGGCCGGGGCACGGGCGCTCCTGATGCCGTCCTTCGCGGAGGGCTACGGCATCCCGGTCGTCGAGGCCCTGAGCCTCGGCACGCCGGTGATCTGCTCCGACATCCCGGCCCATCGCGAGGTGGCCGAGGGACGGGCGACGCTGCTCGATCCGCTGGACGGGACCGGCTGGCGGAACGCGATCAGGGCGGCGGCCGCCCGGCCTGACCCGATCAGCGGCGATCCGGGCTACCGTCCCCCGGGCTGGGACAGCCATTTCCGGATCGTGGACCGGCTGCTCGACCGGCTGTGAGGCGCGGGCCGCGTCGGCGAGCGCGCAAGCTTAAACCTTCCTTCGCTCCGCGCCCCTACCGTCTCGCTCCGGGAGCGCGGGAACGTCGCCCGAGGACCGACCGGGTGTGTCGGAGGGGCGACAGGGGCCGGCAAACGCCGCCCCGGCCCCTCTCGGCGCTATCCTGGCCGGCCGAAGGGTGGCAAGCCACTGGCCTCGACAGATAGGGTGCATGTTGCTGGATCTTCGCGTCACGATCGGAGCCTTGGCCTTGGCGTTCGCCCTCGCGGCGGGCGGCTGCGCGACGCTGCCCACGACCGGGCCGCTCGCGAGCGACGTCCTGGCGGGCGGCGATACCGCGCTCGAGCGCCGCTACGTCGTGGCGGAGGTGGACGAGCGCACGGTCTCGATCCTGTCGCGCCTGCCCGGTCCCTCGCTCCGGGCCCGTTTCGGCGACTACCGGCCCGCACCCGAGAACCGGATCGGCGTCGGGGACGAGATCCGGGTCCTGATCTGGGAAGCGGCCGCCGGCGGGCTGTTTTCGTCGCCGGGCTTGACGACCGGGTTCAGCACGGGCGCGCGGAGCGCCGTGATCCCCGATCAGGTGGTCTCGCGCGACGGCGCGATCACCGTCCCCTATGCGGGCCGGGTCGAGGTCGCGGGCCTCACGACGCCCGAGGTCGAGCAGACGATCCTCGCCCGCCTCACCGGCAAGGCGATCGAGCCGCAGGTGCTGGTCACCGTGGCCCGCAACATCTCGAACAGCGTCACGGTCACCGGAGAGGTGACGAGCGGCGCCCGGATCCCTCTCAGCACGCGCGGCGATCACGTGCTCGACGCGGTCGCGGCCGCGGGCGGGGTCCGGGGCGCTGTCCACGAGACCTTCGTCCGCCTGACGCGCGGCCGCACCACCGTCACGGTCCCGATGGAGACGATCCTGTCGAGCCCGCAGGAGAACGTCTACCTGCGCGGCGGCGACGTGCTGACGCTCGTGCGCGAACCGCAGACCTTCACGACCTTCGGGGCGATCGGGGCGAACTCGGTCGTGCCGTTCGGCCGCATCACGCTGTCGCTCGAGGAGGCGGTGGCGAAGGCGGGCGGCCTGCTCGACTCGAAGTCCGATCCGGACGGCGTCTTCCTGCTCCGGTTCGAGCCGCCCTCGACCGTCCGGGCGATCGTGCCGGGGCGCCCGATCGATGCCCGCGAGCAGATGATCCCGGTGATCTATCGGCTCTCGCTCCGCGACCCGAAGAGCTATTTCCTGGCCCGCACCTTCCAGCTCCGGGACAAGGACGTGCTCTACGTCGCGAACGCCTCCGGGGCCGAGTTGCAGAAGTTCCTGAACCTCGTCAGCACGATCAGCTCGCCGATCATCTCCGGCGCCAGCGTCGCGACCGTGATCCGGTGAGGTCCGCTTGAAGTCCCGCGCCGCCGTCGCCTGGGAGGCGAACAAGCCGCTCACGATCGAGACGATCGACGTCGAGGGGCCGCGGGCCGGCGAGGTGCTGGTCGAGGTGATGGCGACCGGGATCTGCCACACCGACGCCTACACGCTCTCGGGCCTCGACTCGGAGGGGCGCTTCCCGGCCATCCTCGGCCACGAGGGCGCCGGCATCGTGCGCGAGGTGGGCGCCGGGGTCACCTCCGTCGTGCCGGGCGACCATGTCATCCCGCTCTACACGCCGGAATGCCGGCAGTGCAAAAGCTGCCTGTCGCGGCGCACGAACCTCTGCACCGCGATCCGGGCGACGCAGGGCAAGGGCGTGATGCCCGACGGCACGAGCCGCTTCCGGTGCGAGCCGGCAGGCCGGCCAACGGCCGGCACGTCGTCGGTGGACAGGCCGCAGGCGGATCGCCAGCCCGCCGGCGTGTTCCACTACATGGGCTGCTCGACCTTCTCGAACTTCACGGTGCTGCCCGAGATCG
>CAXTKM010000260.1:0-5584 GCA_964244795.1 uncultured Enterovirga sp. | reverse complement strand
GCGTCACGCGGGGCTGCTTCGTGAAGCGCTGGCCCTCGCCCTCGCAGCTCATCCTGATCGTCCAGGCGCCCGGTCCGGCGGCCCGGACGTCCCGCGCCGTGCATTGCGTCTCGTACCAGAAGAACCGGGTGCCGGTGATCTCCATCCGGTCCGTCCCGTCCTCGTCGCGGCAGGCCTTCGGCGTGTCGGCCCAGAGGCCCTCGTACGGCTGCGCCGCCGATGCGGGGCCGGCCGCCGCGGCGAGGGCCACCACGGTGCCGATCACGGCCCAGACGACTCGCCTCATCGCGTGACCTCCGAAAGGCTGGTGGTCCGCACGGACGCGCAGCCCGGCCAGGATGGCGCAGCCGGGAGCCGGGTCAAGGGCACGGCCCGGTTCGGCGAGGCGCGCCTCCGGCCGCGACGCCTCGGGGTGTGGCCGGCGGCGAGGGGTCGGGCCGGAGCAACCCGGCCGCTTCGTCGAGCCGCGCGAGCGCGGCGGCGAGGCGGTCGAGGGCCGGGCCGGACGCCGCGGGCGCCGGCGGCCCCGCCGCCTCGAGGTGACGAAGGACGCTCTCTGCCTCCCGAAGGGCGCGCCGCGCCTCGAACAGCCGGGACGAGCGCCCACCCCAGCCGTGCGGATCGAAGCGGCTGGACCAGGGTGGCGCTGTCGGCGGTCGCAGCCAGCCGCCGTTCAGCGCCCAGTGGCTGAGTGTCGAGACGGCGATCCCGAGAACCCGGGCGATGCGGCTCAGCGAGTCGGACGAGCCTTCGACCATCCGGCGCGCCTCCGCCACGGTCTCGTCCGGACAGGCCTCCCCCCGCCGCGTCCGGCGGCGCGAGAACGGCGAGAGCCGGACGAGCGGCGGCGGATCGAGCCGGGGCCAGGTCACGGGATATAAGATCACGGCGCCGAACGACCGGCCGCGGCCGCGAGCCTGCGCGCCCGCCCGATCGCCGCCGGCGCGGCCGGGCCGGGCGGCGAGGCCAGGGCGGACGGCCCGGCCGGGGCGGCCGCCGGGGAAGCAGCCTTGGCGACCTCCCAGGCCGCGGCCCAGCGTTCGGCGAGTGCCCGGACCCGCCCGCGGGCCTCCCTCAGCCGGGCCGGGAGGCTGGCGCGATAGGAGCGGGCGGTGCGCGGGCAGAGCGGCGCACCCTCCGGCCGCGCCCAGCCGTGCCGTCGACCGAGCTGGCCGACGGTGCAGAAATTGACCCCGGTCCGGGCCGCGATGGCACTGAGCGACAGCGTCGTGCCGGTGTAGAGGTCGCGCACGGCCACCACCACGTCGATCCGGAACGGCCGTCCGGCGCGCTTCGGCGAGCGCATGGCGACCGGCCCCACGACCGCGCCCTCCGGACGCGGCCGGACCCAGCGATGCCGCCGGATGGCATGGCTGACGTAACCCGGGCCGACCCGGAGCTCGCGGGCGATGGCTCGCTGCGTGAGCCGCGTGCCCTCGGCCAGCGCCCGCATGCGGTCGAGGAGAGCGGGCATGTCCTCCCGGCAGCGTGGCGCCCCGGGCGGCCGCCGCCAGCCCTCGCGGGCGGCGAGGCCGCGCAGCATGCGGGCGCCGACGCCGGCGTCCCGCGCGATCGCGCGCTGGGACAGCGTCGTGCCCTCCACCAACGCCCTCGCCCGCGCCACCGCCTCTGGGGAGTGCCGGCGGCGTCGGACCGGCGACGGATCGGGCGAGACAGGAGCGGAAGACGACATACTAGGAATATGTACAGGTAAGCCCTTCAGGGCAAGGGGCGTGCGGGCGCGGCGCCGCGGCGCGAGGCAAACGCGACGAACAGCCGTGCCGCCGTACCTCTTCCGGGGCGAAAGGGCCGACCCGGATGACGGCCCGAGCCGGGTGGCAGCCCGAACCGGCGGAGGGGAGGATCGGACCTATCCGCCGAGAAAAGGAGAAGCGACCTGTCCCGACTGCCTTCCCCCTCGTGGGGAAGGTGGACCGAGCGAAGCGGAGGGCCGGATGGGGGGCGTGCCTCATCCGCCCCGCCGAACAGGCGGAACGCCCCCCACTCCCAGCCTCTCCCCGCAAGGGGGAGAGGAACGCGTCGGCGCGCTTGATATTCCTTCAGGCCATCTCCCTGCCGATGGATGCGGGCCTCAGACGCGGCCCTCGGGCAGCATGCGTCGGTGCAGGACCAGGATGATCGTGAGACCGTCCTCCGCCGCGATGCAAGACCGAATGGCTGCCGTGCTCGAAGCGGCGGTAGCTCGCCCGGAAGTGGTCGATCCGCCGTCCGAACTCCGGAGGAACGGCGAGCAGATCGAAGGCGGCGTGAAGGTCGGCGAGGTATCGCTCGGCCTGAGCCCACCCCCAGCGGTCGACGGTGAACCGGATAATCTCCTCGATGTTGCGATCGGCCTCCCCCGAGAGCCGATAGGCGCTCATCCGGCCGTGCCGCCCAACTCCTTCCTGAGCGCCGAGAGGATGTCCGGCACGCGCCGCGCGCTGATCCCGCTCGCCTCGCCGCGTTCCAGCGCGGCGACATGCGCAGCGCGGTCGGCGTTGTCCTCCAGGTCGCGCCGGATCAGCTCCCGTGGGTAATCGCCGGCATCCGCGTAAGGGCCGCTTCCGACCTGTCGATCCACCCAGTCACTGAGGTGGGTGGAAACAGAGAGGGTAATGGATGCCATGGATTCCTCCTCTGCCGAGCTTAGGCTTGATGGGGAGCCAATGTCATGAACCCGGGTCCGACCCCGAGATCCCGCCCGACCCATGCACCACCACCACGGCCGGCACCTTCGCGCCCGCCCGCGGCGGGAAGCGCTGCTCGCCCGCGAGCTAAGTCTTGCGGCCGGGTTCGCCGCGGAGGAACCCGGGACCGTCGACGGTGGTGCTGCGGATGGGGAGGATTTCGTGGCGGCTGGAGACTTGGGCGGTGGCTGGGGGGGCGATCACGAAGGCGGCGTTTGGCACGGACGTCGCTCCAGAGACTCGCCTAGAAGCGAACATCACACTTCATACGCTTGCCGATCGGAGCGGACGTTTGTCGCCGCTGATTGGTCAACGACCCTCTTCCAATTTCTCTGCCTTCGATCCTGGAGACAGCGGGACAATCTCCACCAAAGGTCGACCGGCGACTTCCGCGCGCTGACGCTCAATAAGTGATTCGATGCACGCCTGAGTCCACCGTTCACGGTCAAGCAAAAAATCATGTGCACTTCTAGGAGGTTGAGCTGCACTCAGGGTTGCAATCCCCTCCAATCCGATCATCACTCAAGCTCCCCTCGCTCCGAAGTTCGTACCAAACGGTCAACGGACGGTAAAGAGTCTCTGTTCCAAATGACTGCCTTCATACAAAGCGTAGCCGACCCTGAGCTTTTCTTCGGGATTGTGGCACCGATCGGTACGGACGTGGAGACCACGATCGGTTCATTGTCAGCCTCACTATCCGTCCTTGGCTACAGACCGATTGTAATTAGAGTCACCGATACGTTTTACCGACTTGAGAAATACTTATCTTTCCCGACACCACTGTGCGAAAAACCTCTTGAAACTAGATATTTAACATATATCGAATTCGGAGATAATCTGCGGAAGCATTTCTCCGATGACTCGTTCATCGCCTCTATTGCGATTAGCAGCATCGCACGCGAAAGAGCAGCTATCATCGCCCCTGGTTCGGTCGATCCACCTCAGAAAATCGCGTATATAGTCAGGCAATTCAAGCGCCGAGAAGAGATAGATTTACTACGATCGGTTTATGGTAGTCTGTTCTTTCAGATTTCTGTCAATTCAAAGCGAAGCGCTCGCGTCGACAATCTTTCAAGCAAAATAGCTAGTTCACACAACTCAGTCGATGCAAATAGCTATAGAGGAAGCGCTGAAGGCCTCGTCAGAAAAGACGATCATGAGACCGAGGACGTACACGGGCAGCGAGTAACGGAAATATTTCACGACGCTGATTTCATCGTCAATAGTGATCTGTCCGACCCTTCTGTCGGAGATCAGATTAATAGATTTATTGATTTGATATTCGGTTCAAATTCACTCTCGCCAACGAAGATGGAGTACGGCATGTATGCCGCAAGGTCGGCCTCTCTTCGTACACTTGATTTATCTCGCCAGGTTGGGGCAGCCATATTCACTCAGAGCGGAGAAATAATCTGTCAGGGCACGAACGAGGTCCCTAAAGCAGGCGGAGGCACTTATTGGTGTGACGATCCTCATGATGATAGGGACTATAAACGAAAGCAGGATTCCAACGTAAAGAGAAAACGTGAGCTTATATCGGAGCTTATAGAGTTATTGGTACCTGACGAAGATATATCATCAGTCCTGAAAGATAGAAGAATAGATGCTTCTCAATTTATGGATGCCCTAGAATACGGGCGAATAATTCACGCGGAAATGTCAGCCATTTGCGATGCGGCTCGACTTGGACGCTCGTTAAAGGGATCAATTCTTTTTTGCACAACTTTTCCCTGTCATATGTGCGCGAAACACATTGTTGCGTCAGGAATTCTTGAGGTTGTATTTCTCGAACCCTACCCCAAGAGTATGGCTCGTGAGCTCCATGGTGACTCAATTTCCATCGAAGGTCAGTATCGAGGTGACTATTCAGCATTTCCGAGCGTAAATTTTAGGGCATTCCATGGCGTATCACCCCGAAGATATAGAGACCTATTTGAGAGAAAGAAAAGGAAGAATGATCTCGGAGTCTTTCAGCCATGGAAAAAAGGCACGAGGACGGTAATAGTCGATATCAAACTCCCCGTGTATTTACAGCTTGAGGGTTACGTAATAAACGCTGTCCTGGATCCATCCCTCGGACGAGCTGGGATAAGTCTCGATGTTCTTTGGGAGGGTGGCCGTGAGCTAACTGTCCCGACATAGCGATATTCGACGACTAATGATTGTCCCGCGGCACACCATGCACCTGCGCGACCCGCTGGAACTTCACCGCCCCCTTCAACACCATGCCCTCGTCGAGCTGGGTGACGTTGGCGCGGTAGAGCTCCTGCCAGGGGGTCTGCGAGGCCGGGAAGGGGTAACCGCCGCGGGCCGCTAAGTCCGCTCTTCGGCGTTCCAGCTCCTCCTCGGGGAGCAGGATGTCGGCGGAGCGCTTGTTCAGGTCGATCCTGACCCGGTCGCCGGTCTGCAGCAGCGCGAGGCCGCCGCCGGCCGCCGCCTCCGGTGAGGCGTTGAGGATCGAAGGGGTGCCGGAGGTGCCGCTCTGGCGGCCGTCGCCGATGCAGGGGAGCGAGGTGACGCCGCGCTGGATGAGGTGGCCCGGGGGCTGCATGTTCACCACCTCGGCCGCGCCCGGATAGCCGATCGGGCCCGCGCCCCGCATGATCAGGATCGTGCGCTCGTCGATGCCGAGCGAGGCCTCGTCGATGCGGTGGTGGTAATCCTCCGGCCCGTCGAAGACGACGACCGGGCCCTCGAAGGCCATCGGGTCCTCGGGATTGGCGAGGTAGCGGTCGTAGAATTCGCGGCTGATCACGCAGGTCTTCATGATGGCGCTGTCGAAGAGCGTGCCCTTGAGGTTGAGGAAGCCCGCGCGCTCCATCAGCGGCTCGCCGTAGGCGCGGATCACCTCGCGGTTCCAGCTGTGCTTGCCGCCATTGTTCTCGCCGATGGTGCGG
>CAXTKM010000259.1:1866-5585 GCA_964244795.1 uncultured Enterovirga sp. | reverse complement strand
CTACATCGTGATGTTCGTGGTCGGCCACATCGTCGGCTACGGCATCTACATGAGCGAGACCCGGATCGAGGACGTGCCGCTCTGGCTGCACGTGCTTCTCTGGCCGAGCCTTGCTGTCGGCCTCTCCCTGGCGCTACTGCAGCCGATAAAGGGTGCCGTCGTCGGCCTGCAATACGGCCTTCGGATGCACGGCTTCGGCGACCGCCGGTCCGGGCAAGCGGCACCCGGCCAGGAGGGGCAGGCAGGTGAGCGAGGAGCGGGGCGAACGGCTGAGGACGTCGTTCGAGACGGCGGTCCGGGAGCGGGTCTGGCCGAACCAGCGGCCGCGGGACGCGGCGACGCTGATCGTCCTCGACCGGCGCGGGCCTGACCCGAAGGTCCTGATGGGCCGGCGCCATGCCGGTCATAAGTTCATGCCGGGCAAGTTCGTGTTCCCGGGCGGTCGGCTGGAGCGCTCGGACCGGCTCATGCGGTCCGGCTCCGAGCTGACCCCCGCGACCGAGGCTCGCCTCCGGGCGCGGGTCGTCTCGCGATCCGAGAGCCGGGGGCGCGCCCTCGCCCTGACCGCGCTCCGCGAGACCTACGAGGAGACCGGGCTCCTGATCGGCCGAAAGCTCGACCGGGTCGACGGCCAGGGCCGGTCGCCGGAGGCTTGGCGACCGTTCCTCGACGGCGGCGTGCTGCCGGACCTCGGCGCGCTCGCCTTCGTCGGCCGGGCGATCACGCCGCCCCGCCGCCCGAAGCGGTTCGACACCCGCTTCTTCGCGGTCGACCGCGAGGCGGTCTCGTCCGAGGAGGACGGGTTCGTCGGGCCGGACAAGGAGCTCGTCGAACTCGTCTGGGTCGACCTGCGGGCCGCGCGCGCGCTCGATCTGCCCCGCATCACGGGCATCATGCTGGAGGAGCTCGAGGCGCGCGTGTCGGCCGGCTTCCCGGTCGACGCGCCGGTGCCGTTCTACCGGGAGGAGCGGGGCCGCTTCCTGCGCGATCTGCTCTGATCACCCGACGTTCTTGACGGGAGAGGCCGCATCGGCGAGTAGACCGTCAGGATTTGCCGCCGGACCGCGCCTGGGCGTTGCGTTCGCTCTGCGTCCGGCAGACCCTCTGGAGATCGTCATGGCCAAGGCCGTCACCATCAAGGTGAAGCTCGTATCGACCGCCGATACCGGCTACTTCTACGTCACCAAGAAGAACTCTCGGACGATGACGGACAAGCTGTCCGTCAAGAAGTACGACCCGGTCGTGCGGAAGCACGTCGAGTTCAAGGAATCGAAGATCAAGTAGGCACGCCTCGTCGGACCGTCACTGACGGGTATCGTCGTCAAGGAGCGCTCCGATCCGGGGCGTTTCGTCTTTTGGTGGACCCGCAGAAGGCGGCGCGATCCCGACGCGCGCCTCGCTGCGTCGGCAGGATGGAGGCGCTCGACATGGCGTCATGGGGTGACATCAACGCGGCTCTGAACCGGCTCGTCCGGGAGGGAGCGATCGCGGGCTTCAAGACCAACCGGGGCGAGAAGTCCCACCAGGCGGGCCTGCATGTCAGCGTGGTTCCGAAGGATGGCGACGACGCGGAGGGCCTGCGCGAGCGCATCCTCGGCGTCTTGACGCCCCTCGACGACGAGGTGACGGTGACGGTCGGAGCCGAGGCTCCGTCCGGCGTCTAGCGGACGGCCGTAGCTCCCCGACAGAGGCGAAACCGCGTGCGCGCATCGGCAAGGCTCATCGTTCTCGCGGCCGGCTTATCCTCCGTGGCCCTCGCCCATCAGGCGCGTGCCGAGGAGAGCTGCGGGTATCATCGCGCCGTCTGCGAATCGACCTGCACGCCCGGCTGGGTCGCGCATTATTACGCGGGCTCGGCGAGGCGCTGCCTCGCGAGCTGCGAGCCGCGCTGGAACCAGTGCCTCAGGACCGGAGTATGGGTCGACCTGGAAGGTCGGTCGACGGGCTGGTGGGAGACGGCGACGCCGTTCTGAACTCGTTCGAGGCCGGTTCCCGCCGCTCATGCAGACGACAGTCGGCATCCCGTCGCTGACTGGTCGAGACCCCGACTTCCGTCAGGCCGATCGGTCTTCCGCGGCACTGTCAGAAAATGGTGGCCGGCCGGGAGCGACGTTGAGGAGGCTGGTGCCGCTCCCGAACCGGCCTAGCCCTCGAAACCCAGGAGATGCGGCGGACCTGGACATCGTAGGGCGTCCGTTTCGCGCAGGCCGAAGCCGCGCTGAACACCTGACGAGACCTTACGCAATGCGGTGCAAGCCCGAAAGGGCACAGCCGCGACCCGGCGCATTAAAGCTCTGTTTAGGTTAAGCGTTCACCGGTCGGACGACCGGCGTCCGGCACGCCTAGGCGGCGTCCGCCATCACGCGGTTCCGGCCGGCGTCCTTCGCGCGGTAGAGCGCGATGTCCGCTCGCTTCATCACCTCTGCCGGGGTGGTATCGCCGGGCTGCCGGGCCGCTATGCCGATCGACACGGTGACCGGGATGGCGGTCGAGGCTGGCCCGATCGAGAAGGGGACGGTGCCGATCTTCTCCCGGATGCGCTCCGCGATCGCCCGGGCCTCGCCGAGCGACGCGTCGGGCACGACGACGACGATCTCCTCGCCTCCGAACCGCGCCACGAGGTCGACCCCGCGGGTCAGCGTCCCGATGCGCTTCGCGAACTCCCGCAGCACGGCATCGCCGGCGTCGTGGCCGTAGCCGTCGTTCACGGACTTGAACCGATCGATGTCGAGGAGCAGCACGGCGATGTCGGTGTTCCGCCGCGCCGATTCCTGGAACAGGGCGGCGAAGTGAACGTCGAGGTAGCGCCGGTTGTGGAGGCCGGTGAGACCGTCCGTCACCGCGAGCTCGAGCGAGGTCTGGACGCCCTCCCGCAGCCTCTCGGCGAAGCGCTTGCGACGGATCTGGGTCCTGACCCTGGCCACGAGCTCGTTCCGGTCGATCGGCCGGACCAGGAAGTCGTGCGCGCCGATGTCGAGGCCGCGCAAGACGCGCTTGCGATCGTCGATCTCGGCCAGGAGCACGACGGCGACGTTGCGCGTGCGGTCGAGCGAGCGGAGCTGCCCGCAGAGCCGGAGGCCATCGAAATCGCGGAGGTCGAGGCTGATCAGGACGACGTCGACGTTCTCCTCCGCGGCCCGCATCAACGCCTGATGCGGTTCCGGCTCGACGTCGATCACGTGGTAGTGGCTGAGCGCCGCCCGGATCCGCTCGTAGGAGCTCGGTCGATCGTCGACCAGGAGCACGCGTCCGTTCTGTCCCGTCTCGGCGGTGGCGGCGGCGAGCGGATCGCCGAACCCGAGGTCGCGCGATCCGACGACACGGGCCCGGAGCTCGTCCATCACGGATTTCAGCCGCACGAGCGAGCGGACGCGCGCGAAGAGGGCCGTGTCGTCGACGGGCTTCGTCAGGAAGTCGTCGGCGCCGGCATCGAGGCCCCGCACCCTGTCGCTCGGCTGATCGAGCGCCGTCACCATGACGACCGGGAGATGCGCCGTGAGGGGCGCGTTCTTCAGCCGGCGGCAGACCTCGAACCCGTCCATCCCGGGCATCATCGCGTCCGTCAGAACGATGTCGCAGAGACCCTGTTCGCAGATCGCGATCGCGTCCGGCCCGTTCGTGGCCGTCACCACTTCGAAATACTCGGCCGAGAGCTTCGTCTCGAGCAGCTTCACGTTGGTCAGGATGTCGTCGACGACCAGGACACGGGCCGGCATGTG
>CAXTKM010000259.1:450-1856 GCA_964244795.1 uncultured Enterovirga sp. | reverse complement strand
AACTTCGCGACCGATATCGGCTTCGAGAGGTAGGCCTCGCAGCCGCCCTCCCGGATCCGCTCCTCGTCGCCCTTCATCGCGAAGGCCGTGACCGCGATCACGGGGATCGCCTTCAGGTCGTCGTCCTCCTTCAGCCAGCGGGTCACGTCGAGGCCGGAGACCTCGGGAAGCTGGATGTCCATGATGATGAGATCGGGCCGGTTCGCACGGGCGAGCTCGATCGCCTCGATCCCGTTCCCGGTCTTCAAGGTGGCGTAGCCGTGCGCCTCGAGGAGGTCGGCGAACAGCTTCATGTTGAGCTCGTTGTCCTCGACAATGAGCACGGTCTTGGTCATCAGCTGGGCCCTCGCCGGACGGGGTGTCGCTCTCGCCGCCCCGTCATCTCCGACGTTACCCGAAGGCTAGCAGGGACATCTTGATGAAAGGAGAATCGTGGCCGGGAAAGGGTCGGAGCGGTACGTTGTCCACCGCAGATGCTGAGCAGACGGCGCTCCTCGTGCTCGGGCGGCTCGTGTCGTGCCCGGACCGTATCGGCCGCTTCCTCGCCCTCACGGGCCTCGATCCGGCGTCGATCCGGACCGCCGCGACAGGCCCAGGGTTTCTCGCAGCCGTTATGGATCACGCCATGGGCGACGAAGACCTGCTTCTCGCCCTAGCGGCCGAGCTCGACGTGACGCCGGATCGGCTGGCCGGGGCTCAGGCGGTCCTGTCGCCCGTCGCCGACTGGAGCCCGTAGGGCCGGAGCCGCTCCGTCAGCGCGGGCAGGTGCCCCGTTCCGGCAGCAGCTCGAGCCGGACCATCTCGCCCTTCAGCACGAAGTCCCCGTAGTCGAGACGAAGCGCCCGGCTCACGCCGTTCTCGTAGAGGTCGAACCCCAGGACGTAGACGGGCGTCTTGTCGCCCCGGTCGGAGCCGAAATAGCTGAGCGTCACCGGCCAGCGGCGAAGCTTCGAGAGCCCGTCCTGCCGGGCCGCCTCCTCCAGCACCTCGACGGAGGCGGGCTCATAGGGTGTGCCGATGACGGCCAGCGTCTCGTAGATCTTGCGGCCGTCGTCGGAGCCGTCGAACAGCTTCAGCGACAGGGTGCGCCGTCCCTCGCGGGCGGCCGCGATGAGGTCGCGCATCTGGGCGTTCGGGAACACCGCGCCGCCGTCCAGCGACACCGCCTCGCGCTTCGGGCTGCGAAGCCGCACGGCGAGCGGCCCGTTGGTTCGCCGCTCGGCGCTGCCGTCGACGAAGGTCTTCGCCGCGCCCTCCGTCGCGCTGTCGTTCCGGAACCGATAGCTCCGGCCGTCGCCGCTCTCGAAGCTCGCGGTCCTGAGATCGGAGAGCTTCTGGCCGCTCTCGGCGCTCTGGACGACGGTCACCTGCCGGAACCTCAGGCCGTACCCGTCGCAGGCGTTCCC
>CAXTKM010000259.1:0-440 GCA_964244795.1 uncultured Enterovirga sp. | reverse complement strand
GAAGTCGAAGGCGATCCGACCGCGCGCGCTCTCGATCCCACGCATCCCGCGGCTCGAGACGAGGGACAGGTCGTAGACGGCCCGGTGCGGGGCGAGCCTCGCCCGTGCGTCGTCGGTCGCGGCGAGCGCGCCGGGCGACACGGCCGCTAGGGCTGCCGCGACCAGCAGCCGGCGGGCAGGAATCGAGCCGAAGGTCATATCGAGCCGAAGGTCATCATCAGACAGCTTACCAGTCCGCTGCCCGGCGGCAACGAAGGCGCTTGCGGCGAGGCGTCCCATCGGGGAAGACGAGCGTGAACGGGAGGTTGGCATCGTGGGACAGGTCGAGGCACGGCTCCAGGAGCTCGGGATCACGCTCCCGGCCCCGGCACCGCCGGTGGCGAACTACGTGCCCTTCGTTCGCGAGGGGCATCTCGTGACCATCTCCGGCCAGATCTGCT
>CAXTKM010000258.1:0-5613 GCA_964244795.1 uncultured Enterovirga sp. | reverse complement strand
CCTCGTCGGGCGTGATGGTCGCGCATTTCACCCCGACCCCGACGGTCTTGATCGCCTCGGCGGCGTCGACCGTGACCTTGTCGTTCGTCGCGTCGCGGTGCTCGACCCCGAGATCGTAGTAATGGAGATCGATGTCGAGGTAGGGGTGGATCAGCTTGTCCTTGATCGCCTGCCAGATGATCCGGGTCATCTCGTCGCCGTCGAGCTCGACGACCGGGTTCGTCACCTTGATCTTGGCCATGGTCTCACCTGTTCGGGGATCGGGTGCGCGCCCGCATCGGCCCGCCGCGGGCGGCAGGCGCGTCGGGCCGGGTCATAGCGCGCGATTCCCGTTTCTGCCACCGTGTCGTCGCCGGCGGCCCGAGGGGCCGGGAAGGGGACCTGAGCCGCCACACGATCGGTCGGGGGCCCCTTCCCGGCTGCTTCGCAGCCGCCGGGGACGACAGCGATGCGTCTCCGCTATTCGAAGCTCATCGACACCTTCGGCGTGCCCGGCAGGCCTTCGTAGCGCACCTGGATCGCCTGGCCCGCCTTCGGGGGCAGGAGGGGCGAGAACGAGCCGACGCTGACGAGGTCGCCGGCCCGCAGGCGCTTGCCCGAGGCCGCGAGATCGCCCGCGAGCCAGATCACCGCGTTCAGCGGGTTGCCGAGGGTCGCGGCGCCCGTGCCCTCCGCGAGTTGCGCGCCGGAGCCGTCGGTCATCACGATCCTGACGTCGGCCAGCATCTTCGCGATCTCCGGCGTGCCGGCGAGCGGGACCTCGGCGCCCGCAACGCCCAGCCGGGCGCCGGCGTTGATCGCCAGGAGCTGCACGCCCTCCAGCGTCTCGCCCGGCGCGAGGACGAGGTCGGGCAGCTCGATGAAGGGCCGCATCGCCGAGATGTGTCGGATCGCCTCCTCCGGCGTCTTCGCGCCGTTGATGCCGTCGTCTCGCACGACGAGCAGCATGTCGGCCTCGAAGACGGGCCTCGCCCCGAAGGCGGCCGGCACCTTCGCGCCGTCGGCGAGGATCATCGTGTCGAGAAGGATCCCGGCGACGGGCGCCGTCGCCTTGAAGCGCTCCTGCACGGCTTTCGCCGTGAGCGCCGCCTTGTAGCCGACGACCTTGCCCCCGCCCTTCATCAGAACAGCCACGAAGCGGTCGCGGGCGCAGGCGGCGTCCTGCATGGTCTCGACGGCCATGCCCTTCGCGGGCTTTCGGGCGGCCCAGTCCGCCGCGAAGCGCTCGACCTCGGCCGGCTCCGGGCAGGCAGCCGCGGCGATCGAGGGAAGCGCCAGCAGCGTGGCGGTGAGGATCGCTCGAGTGGTCCGCATGATCGGGTCTCTCCCTGGGTCCGGCTGTCCCGCCGGCGCGGCCGAGCTTCGCACAATCGAGAAGGGCTTGCATCGGTCGGCGGCTCCCGACATCGCTCGGGACGAGGCGGGGCGAAGGTTCCGCGGGACCCGGCGATCACGACACGAGATGACCGAGACCTCACGTCCGAACCCGGCCCCCGTCATCATCCTGGTGCAGCCCCAGCTCGCCGAGAACATCGGCATGGCGGCGCGCGCGATGGCGAATTTCGGCCTGCGCGAGATGCGGCTCGTCGCGCCCCGGGACGGCTGGCCGAACCGGGCCGCGTACCATCCGGCGGCCGGAGCCGACGCGATCCTCGACGCGGCCCAGTGCTTCGATACGACCGCGGCGGCGGTGGCGGACCTCCACGCCGTGCTGGCCACGACCGCGCGTCAGCGCGGGCAGATGAAGCGCGTCCTCGAGCCCGGGCCGGCTTTCGCGGCGATCGCGGAGCGGTCCTCGGCCGGGGAGACGACCGGGATCCTGTTCGGGCGCGAGCGCACCGGGCTCGAGAACGACGACGTGTCCGTCGCCGACGCGATCCTGACCTTCCCGGTCGAGCCGGGCTTCGCATCGCTGAACCTCGCGGCCGCGGTCCTGCTCGCCGGCTACGAATGGGCCCGGGTCGCAGGAGCGGCCGCCCCCTTCGCGACCCCGCCCGGCACGCCGCCCGCCCGGCGCGAAGCCGTCCTGTCGCTCTTCGCCCACCTCGAAGGCGAGCTCGACGAGGCGGAATTCTATCCACCGGAGAAGCGCGCCATCATGATTCGCAACATGCGCGACATGTTCCACCGGATGGCGCTGACGGAGCAGGACGTCCGCACCTGGCGCGGCACGATCAGGGCGCTGGCCGAAGGCCGTGCGAGACGAAAAGGTTAGGCGCGGACGCCCGGCAAACCTGATAGAAGCTCCGCGCGTCCTCGAACAGGAAGGCGACCGGGTCAGCCGCATGCCCAGCCGAATCGTACAGACACTCACGGCCGGCCTGACGCTCGCCGTTGCGTCCGGCGCGTCGGGCTGGGCGGCCTCGCCGCCGGTTCAGCCGAAGACAGGCCCGGGCAGCCCGATCGACGCGACGGGCGAGGTCGTCAAGCGGGCCGTGGGCCGCGCCAGCACCGTCACCTACGCCTACCACATGGCCTCCGCGCCTCCCGAGAAGCGGGCCGTCGTCGTGGTGCTACACGCCTGGGGCGCCGTGAACCCGATCGTCTACGGCGGCTGGATCGACCATCTCGCCCGCCGGGGCCATCTCGTCCTGTTCCCGGGCTTCCAGCAGGTCGGAAAGACCCGGCCCGCCGACGCGACCGAGAGCGCCGCGGCGCTGATCAAGGCCGCGCTGGACGAGCTCGCGTCCGACCCGCAGGCGCGACCGGATCCGACGCGCGTCCTCTATCTCGGCCATTCGGCCGGATCCGCGATCGCGCTGAACCTCGCGGCCGAGGCGACGAGCCGGGGCTTGCCGGTTCCGAAGCTCGCCTTCGCGGTCATGCCGGGCGGGGTCGCGAAGGACGAGAAGTCGCGCGGCATCCTGCTGTCGGACCTCGCCAAGGTCGATCCCGGCACGGCGATCGTGACGGTCGTGGGCGACAAGGAATTCCAGGCGGCCGACCGCGTATCGCGCCGCATCCTGAAGGAGACGTCCGGGGTTCCGGTGAACCGGAAGCTGTTCATGCGGTCGGCGTCCGACGACCACGGCTTCCCGGCGCTCTCGGCGACACTGGCCTCGCCCGCCTCGCCGAAGGACGGCTACGACCTCGCCGCGATCAAGGTCCAGCCGGACCCGCCGGTCGACCCGAAGGCGCCAAGGCCGGCCCGCGCCCGGTGGACGGCGGACGTCGTGCTCAGCGGCGAGCAGCAGGTGCTGCTCGGCCAGCTCCAGCGCAACGTGACCGATACCCTCGACTATCTCTCCTATTGGCGGACCTTCGACATGGCCGCCGCCGCCGCGCTCGCGGGCGGCGACATGGCGGCGCTGCGGACGGACCCGAGCTTCGCCGACATGGGCCGCTGGTCCGACGGATGGCCGGTCCGCCGGATGTCGGTCGAGACCCCGAAGGCGGAGGTCGCTCCGACCGCCGCCTCCGGGCCGGCGGCATCCACCGGCTCGACCATCCAGAGCAAGCAGCCGGTCACGCGCCGCCGGGAAACCAGGCGGGCCCGCTGACGGCCTCGCCGGAGGCGACGGTCTTGCCCGAAGCCATCGCTCGTTCACGCTGACCCGTGAGCCCGGCCAGCATCCTCCTCCTGTCCCTGGCGATCCTTTTCGAGGTCGGCGGGACGACCGCGCTGAAGGCGTCGGACGGGTTCACCCGGGCCTGGCCGTCCCTGCTCACGGTTCTCGGCTACGGCGGCGCGTTCTATTTCATGTCCCTGACGATGCGGTCGGTGCCGGTCGGGATCATCTACGCGGTCTGGTCGGGAGTGGGCATCGTGCTGATCTCCTGTATCGGCTGGCTCGTCTACGGCGAGCGGCTCGACGGGCCGGCTCTGCTCGGGATCGGCCTGATCGTGGCCGGCGTCCTCGTCCTGAACGGGTTCTCCGGCTCCGTGCGGCACTGACGGTCGTGAAGAGCCGTTAACCGGGGAAGGCTACGGTCTCCCCGTCACCGCCAAACCTTCGCCATGCTCATCGACCTTCTCGCCGGCGCCGCGACCGTCGCGGCCCCGCTGCCCCGCATGCGCCCGACGATCCTCCTCCTCGATTCGGGCCTCGGCGGCCTGACGGTCCTGCGCGAGGTCCGCCGCGCCCGGCCCGACGCCGATTGCGTCTACGCCGCCGACGACGCGGCCTTTCCCTACGGAGACTGGCACGAGCCGCAGCTCGCCCGCCGGGTCGAGGAGGTCGTGGGCCGCCTCGTCGCGGATCACGCCCCCGACCTCGTCGTGGTCGCCTGCAACACGATCTCGACCCTCGTGCTGCCGGCGCTCCGGGCGCGGTTCGACATCCCCTTCGTGGGTACGGTGCCGGCGATCAAGCCGGCCGTCGCCCTGTCCCGCTCAGGCCGGGTCGCGGTCCTGGCGACGCCCGGGACCGTCAGACGCGATTACACGCGGGGGCTCGTCGAGGCGTATGCGGGCTCCTGCCGGGTCGACCTCGTCGGCTCGGCCCAGCTCGCCTCCCTGGCCGAGGCCGAGATGGCGGGCGATCCGGCACCCGACTCGGCGATCGCGGCCGAGATCGGCCCCTGCTTCGTCGACCAGGAGGGCGCCCGGACGGACACGGTCGTCCTCGCCTGCACGCACTACCCGCTGCTCCTCGGCCGCCTTCGGAGCCTCGCGCCGTGGCCGGTGACGTGGATCGACCCCGCGCCCGCGATCGCCCGGCGCGTCGTGCAGATCCTCGGAGCGCCTTCCCGGCAATCCGGACCGGACGCGTCCCAGTCCGTCGCGGTCTTCACCGGGGCGGGCGCGATCTCACCACGGCTCGGCCGGGCTCTTGCGGGCTACGGGCTCGGCGAGATCCGGCGCGGAGCCTGCCCGCTCCGAACGGTCGCGAGCTGAACGAGGCCGGCTCCGCCGCTTGACCCTGCGGCTCCGATCGGGGACAACCTCGACCGAGCGTCCAACGCTGTTCCCGGCCTTGCGCCGGGTTTTTTATGTGCCGAGTCCGGCACGTCGGGGTGGCCTCGTGGCGAACGTGGTGGTGATCGGAGCCCAGTGGGGCGACGAGGGCAAGGGCAAGATCGTCGACTGGCTCTCGGAGCAGGCCGACGTCGTCGTGCGATTCCAGGGTGGTCACAACGCCGGCCATACGCTCGTCATCGACGGGCGCGTGTTCAAGCTGTCGCTGCTGCCCTCGGGCGTGGTGCGGCCGGGCAAGCTCGCCGTGATCGGCAACGGGGTCGTGGTCGATCCGTGGCACCTCGTCGCCGAGATCGACGCGCTCCGGGCCCAAGGGGTCGAGATCTCGCCGAAGACGCTGAGGGTCGCGGACAACGCCACCCTGATCCTGCCGCTGCATCGCGAGCTCGACCATTTCCGCGAGACGGCCGGGAGCGGCCTTCGGATCGGGACGACGAAGCGCGGCATCGGGCCGGCCTACGAGGACAAGGTCGGCCGGCGCGCGATCCGGGTCGTCGACCTCGCCGACGAGGCGATCCTCGCGGCCAAGATCGACCGGCTCCTCGCGCATCACAACGCGCTCCGGCGCGGCCTCGGGATCGACGAGGTCGACGCGGGTGCCCTTCTCGCCGAGCTCCTGGCGGTGGCGCCACAGGTCCTGCCCTACTCCGATCGCGTCTACGCGCTTCTCGACGCCGAGCGGCGGGCGGGCCGCC
>CAXTKM010000257.1:0-5669 GCA_964244795.1 uncultured Enterovirga sp. | reverse complement strand
CTGGAAAAGGGAACGGTCGACGCGGCCGAATGGGTCGGCCCCTATGACGACGAGAAGCTCGGCTTCAACAAGGTCGCGCCGTTCTACTACTACCCCGGCTGGTGGGAAGGCGGGGCGATGATCAAGTTCTGGTTCAACAAGGAGAAGCTCGCCGCGCTCCCGAAGAGCTACCGGGCGATCGTCGAGGCCGCCGCCGCCTACGCGAACATCGACATGACGGCGAAGTACGACGCGAAGAACCCGGCGGCTTTGCGCCGCCTCGTCGGCGGCGGCGCCCAGCTCCGGCCGTTCAGCCAGGAGATCCTGGAGGCCTGCTTCAAGGCCTCGAACGAGTTCTACGAGGAGACCTCGGCCAAGAATCCCGAGTTCAAGAAGGTCTGGGAGAACATGCGGGCGTTCCGAAACGAGGAATACCTGTGGTTCCAGGTCGCCGAATACACCTACGACAATTTCATGATCCGGGCCCGCGCCCGCGGCGGCTAGCGCGACACGCGTCGCGTTGATTCGAAGGCCGGTCCTGGCAAGGGGCCGGCCTCTTGTTTGGACGGTGGCGCGACCTGAGGAGCCGACCGCAAACTCAACGTCGTCATCTCGAGAGCCTGACTGGACGTCCCGTCCACCCTCCTGCGTCATGCTGAGGAGAGCCGGAGGCTCGTCTCGAAGCAGGCACGACGGTCTATACGTGCTTCGAGACGCGCCTTCGGCGCTCCTCAGCATGACGCGGGCGGTCGAATCGAGATTGTGAGGTCAGGCTCTGGCTGTGAAGGGCGATATCGGCTGTCGCTTCGAGCGGCTGGCACGGGAGACGCATGTGCGACTGCACTGCCGCGAGGCGAGCGACCTCCCGATCGTAACGGCATGATCACCCGTCGCGTCGTCTGGGCGCTCGGCGTCTCGCAGCTCACGCTCTGGGGCGTGTCGTACTACCTCGTGGCGGTGTTCGGCGGCCCGATCGGGCAGGAGACCGGCTGGTCCAGGACCACGATCTTCGGCGGCTTCTCGGCGGCGCTGGTCGTGATGGGGCTCGCCTCGCCCTTCATCGGACGGCTCGTCGACTGGCGCGGCGGGCGGCTCGTGATGAGCGCGGGCTCGATCCTGACGGCGCTCGCGCTCCTCGCGATGGCGGCGTCCTGGAACCTCGCGAGCTTCTACGCGGCCTGGATCCTCCTCGGCCTCGCGATGCGGATGACGCTCTACGACGCGGCCTTCGCGGCGCTCGCCCGGCTCGGCGGCCCGAGCGCGCGCGGGCCGATCTCGCAGATCACGCTCCTCGGCGGCCTCGCCTCCACCGTGCTGTGGCCGGTCGGCCAGGCCCTCGTGGAGGGGCTCGGCTGGCGCGGGGGGCTCGTGGTCTACGCGGGGTTCGCGCTGGCCACGCTGCCGCTCCACCTCGCGATCCCGGCCGACCGCTACGTCGCGGTCGCGGGCGCGGCGGCGCCGGTCGCGCCGCGCGCCGTGACGCAGCGGCAGCGGCTTCAGGCGGGCTTCCTGTACGCCGCCGGCGTGACGCTCACCTCGGTTCTCAACTCGGCGATGTCGGCCCACATGATCGCGATCCTGTCCGGCCTCGGCATGGCGGCGGGCGTCGCGGTCTGGATCGCGAGCCTCCGGGGCATCGGGCAATCGGCGGCACGCCTCGGCGAGGTGCTGTTCGGCCGGAGGTTCGATCCGCTGGCGCTGGGCTTCCTGGCGGGCGGCCTGCTGCCGCTCGGCTTCGTGGCCGGCCTCCTCAGCGGCACCTCGCTCGCGGCCGGAATCGCCTTCGCGCTGCTCTACGGGGCCGGCAACGGCCTGACGACGATCGTGCGGGGCACGCAGCCGCTGGTCCTCTTCGACCCGTCCTCCTACGGGGAGATCGTCGGGCGCCTCCTCGGGCCGAGCTTCTTCCTCGCGGCGCTCGCACCGACCGCCTTCGCGCTGATCATGGATCGCTTCGGCGAGGCCGCGGCGCTCGTCGTCTCGGCCACCATCGCGGCGCTCGCGGCCGCCTGCGCGGCCGCGCTGTGGGCGTTGTTCCGGACCGGGGCGAACGCCGGGTCCTAGAGCATGCTGCGGGAAAGTGGAGCCCGGTTTCCCGAAAAGAAGGCCGCAAGGCCTGTCTCGAAGCACGCACCCGCGTGTGTCTCGCGCCTCACCCGGCCCGCAGCATGCGGATGCCGGCCTCGCGCTCGAACAGGTAGAGCAGGACCCGCAGCGCCTGCCCGCGCTCGCCCGCGAGCTCCGGGTCGCGCTCGAGGATGAGCCGGGCGTCGTCCCGGGCGGCTGCGAGGAGGTCGGCGTCGGTGTCGAGGCGGGCGATCCTGAAGGCCGCGAGGCCCGATTGGCGCGTCCCGAGAAGCTCGCCCTCGCCTCGGAGCCGGAGGTCCTCCTCCGCAATCTCGAACCCGTCCTCCGTCCGGCGCAGCGTCTCGAGCCTCGCCTTCGCGGTTTCTCCCAGCGGCCCCTTGTAGACCAGGAGGCAGGTGGACGGCCGCTCGCCCCGCCCGATCCGGCCGCGGAGCTGGTGCAACTGGGCGAGCCCGAAACGTTCGGCGTGCTCGACCACCATCACGGCCGCCCGCGAGACGTCGACGCCCACCTCGATCACGGTCGTCGAGACGAGGACCTTCGTGTCGCCGCGCGCGAAACGCTCCATCGCGGCGTCCTTGTCGCGGGGCGGCATGCGGCCGTGGACGAGCCCGACCACCTCCTCGCCAAGGATGGCCCGGAGGTCCTGGTAGCGCTCCTCGGCGGCGGCAAGGTCGACGGCTTCCGATTCGGCGACGAGAGGGCAGACCCAATAGACGAGGTCGCCTCTCGCGATGGCGCGCGAGACCGCGTCCGCGACCTCGTCCAGGCGATCCGCCGAGATCAGCCGGGTGTCGATCGGCCGCCGCCCGGGCGGTTTCTCGTCCAGGACAGAGATCTCCATGTCACCGAAGGCCGAGAGCGCGAGCGTGCGCGGGATCGGGGTCGCGGTCATGACCAGCATGTCGACAGCCTCGCCCTTCGCGGCGAGCGACAGGCGCTGATGCACCCCGAACCGGTGCTGCTCGTCGATCACCGCGAGCCCGAGGTCCCGGAAGGCGACCGTGCTCTGGAACACGGCATGGGTGCCGACGACGATCTGGATCGCGCCGGACTCGAGCGCCGCCAGGGTCTCGCGGCGCTCGGTCGGCCGGTCCCGGCCGGTCAGGACACCGACCCGGAGCCCGGCCGGCTCGACCAGCATCGCGATCCGGTCAGCGTGCTGGCGGGCCAGGATCTCGGTCGGGGCGACGAGCGCGGCTTGTCGGCCGACCTCGACCGCGCTCGCCATCGCCAGGAGCGCGACCAGCGTCTTTCCCGACCCGACGTCGCCCTGAAGGAGGCGCAGCATCCTGTTCTCCGAGCGGAGGTCCTGCCGGATCTCCGCGACGACCCGCGTCTGCGCGCCGGTGAGCGGGAAGGGCAGGGCGGACACGATCCGCTGGACAAGCGCGCCGTCGCCGGCATTCGGCCGGCCCTGCCTGCGCCGCGTCCGGGCCCGGACGAGCGCGAGGGCGAGCTGCGAGGCGAGGATCTCGTCGAAAGCGAGGCGTCGGCGGGCGGAGTTCAGCGCTTCCTTCTCCCCTTGCGGCCCGGCTTCGCCGGCAAGGGGAGAAGGATCGCGCGGGGACTCGGGTGCGATCTGCGAGCTGCGCGGATCATGCACGTCCCGCACCGCCTCCGCGAAGGGCGGCGAGCCGGCGCGCGCGAGCCAGGCCGGGTCCTGCCACTCCGGCAGCGCCGGCACGCGCTTCAGGGCGGTGCCGACGTATTTGGCGATGAGCCGCGAGGAGACGCCTTCGGTCAGCCCGTAGACGGCCTCGCTCTCCTGGGTGCCGGAGGCCGCTCGTGGATCGAGGATGCGGGCCGGGTGCACCATCTGGCGGTGGCCGTCGTAGAGTTCGATCGTCCCGGAGACGAGACGGGTCGCGCCCATCGGCAGCATGCTTTCGACCCTGGCGGCCGGAAGGCCGAAGAAGACCAGCGTCACGTCGCCGCTCCCGTCCTCGACGAGCACCCGGAACGGCGCCCGCCCGCGTCCGATCGGGGGAGGGCGATGCGCGCTCACGCGTACCGAAAGCGTCACCGCTACACCGACCGGCGCCTCCGCGATCGAGCCTTTCAGCTCGCGCGTGATCGTGCTTTGCGGGAGGTGGAACAGGAGGTCGACGATCCGGGCCGGCCGCGCGCCCTCGCCGAGAAGACGGTTCAGCGCCGCCGCGACCTTGGGCCCGACGCCGACGAGGCTCGCCACGGGCGCGAAGAGGGGATCGAGGATGCTGGGCCTGAGCGACATGGTGCACTTGCCGAGTTCGGCGCGCCTCTCCTCCCCCCCTTGTGGGGAGGTCCGGGGTGGGGTTCGCGGGCGTGGCCAGCCGCGTGTTCTCACGACGCGACCCCCACCCCGCTCGCGCTACGCGCGAGTCGACCGTCCCCGCAAGGGGGAGGGTAACGTGCGCTGATCACGCAGGGGACGAAACGATCGCCGTGTCGTGATTTCGACCGCCCTGGCGCGGCGCGGGCGTCGCGCTATATAGCGGCGATGCCTCTCGCGCACGATCCCTCGGCCGCGCCGACCCTCGACACGCGCCGGAAGCGCGCCCTGTTCCGGGCCTGGCACCGGGGCACGCGCGAGATGGACCTCGTCATGGGCCGGTTCGCCACGCGCGAGCTCGCGACGCTTTCCGACCAGGAGCTCGATCAGTTCGAGGACCTGATGGAGATGCCGGACCCGGAGGTCTATGACTGGATCATCGGCCGCGCGCCGACGCCTGCGCCTTTCGACACCCCGCTGCTCGCCCGGCTCCGCATCCACCGCGGCTAGCCGACCTCAAGGACGTGGCGCGCTTTCCCCGCGCCGATTCTGACCGCATGGCACGACCACGACCGACACCGCTCTCGGGACCGCTCGCCCGGGCGCTCGCCCTCGTCGCGAAGGGGGACGGCGCGACGCTCTCCGGCGTACCGGAGGGGTTCGATGCGCTGCTCGTCGCCGACATCGCCCGCGCGCTGTCGCGCGAGGCCGAGGGTGCGGCCGTGCTGGTCCACGTCGCGCGCGACGGCCAGCGCCGGCAGCAATTCGAGAACGCGCTCCGGTTCCTCGCGCCCGAGATCGAGGTCCTGTGCTTCCCGGCCTGGGATTCGCAGCCCTACGACCGCGTCTCGCCGACGAGCGCCGTGACAGCGCAGCGCATGACCGCGCTCGCCCGGCTCGCCCGGTCCGCGACGTCGGAGGAACGGCCCCGCATCCTGTCGACGACGACGAACGCCGTCGTGCAGCGCGTCCCGCCGCGGGGCAGGATCGCGGCCGAGACCTTCTCGGCCGCGATCGGCAACGCCGTGAAGTCCGATCTCCTGGTCGGTTGGCTCGAGACGAACGGGTTCAGCCGCACCGGCACCGTCCGGGAGCCCGGCGAATACGCCGTCCGGGGCGGGATCATCGACCTCTATCCGGCCGGGCTGCCGCTCCCGGTCCGGCTCGACTTCTTCGGCGACACGCTGGAGACGATCCGGCCCTTCGATCCCGAGACGCAGCGCTCGACCGGGCAGCTCCGCTCTCTCGACCTCGTGCCGGTGAGCGAGGTCCAGATCACGACGGATTCGATCCGCCGCTTCCGGCAGAGCTACGTCGCGGCGTTCGGGACGCCGACGCGCGACGACCG
>CAXTKM010000256.1:0-5715 GCA_964244795.1 uncultured Enterovirga sp. | reverse complement strand
TTCATCGTCACCTCGAAGCTCGGCAAGGTGCTGGTCGCGATCCGGGACGCGGAGAGCCGGACGCGCTTCATCGGCTACCGGGTCGAGAGCTACAAGCTCTTCGTGTGGGTCGTGTCCGCGATGCTGGCCGGGATCGCGGGCGCGCTCTACGTGCCGCAGGTCGGCATCATCAACCCGTCCGAGTTCGCGCCCGCGAACTCGATCGAGATGGTGATCTGGGTCGCGGTCGGCGGGCGCGGGACGCTGGTTGGCGCGGCGCTCGGCGCACTCGCGGTCAATGCCGGCAAGACCTGGTTCACGGGCATGCTGCCGGAGTTCTGGCTCTTCGCGCTCGGCCTGATGTTCGTCCTCGTCACGCTGCTCCTGCCGAAGGGCATCCTCGGCACCTTCCTCGAGAGCTACGGCTTCCGGAAGCGTCCGCCCGTCGCCGAGATCGAGGACGAGGACGGCGTCGCCCGCCGGGTCGATCCCAGCGAGTCGGGCGCCGTCGCGCCGGCCGCGGCGGAGTGAGCGGCATGGCCGCCCCATCCGCTCGTGCCGGCGAAAGCCGGGAACCGGCCCCAGCGCCCGCGGGGACCCCGGCTTGCGCCGCGACGAGCGGGAGCGAGCGATGACGCTCCCGATGACGTCGTCGCTCCTCTACCTCGACGGCGTCTCGGTCGTGTTCGACGGGTTCAAGGCGCTGAACGCGCTGTCGCTCGTCATCGGGCACGCCGAGATGCGGGCGATCATCGGCCCGAACGGGGCCGGCAAGACGACGATGATGGACGTCATCACCGGCAAGACGAGGCCGACCGCGGGCCAAGCCCTGTTCGAGGGGTCGCACGACCTGACCCGCCTCGACGAGGCCGCCATCGCCGAGCTCGGGATCGGACGGAAGTTCCAGACCCCGACCGTGTTCGAGATGCACTCTGTCGAGGACAACCTGCGGCTCGCGCTGAAGGCCGACCGCTCGCCCTTCCCGACGCTCTTCGCGCGCCGGACCGCCGCCGAGCGCGAGCGGCTGGACGGGCTGCTGGAGCGGATCCGCCTCAAGGACCAGCGCGGCCGGCAGGCGGCGGAGCTCTCGCATGGCCAGAAGCAGTGGCTGGAGATCGGTATGCTGCTCGCGCAGGAGCCGAAGCTGCTGCTCGTCGACGAACCCGCCGCCGGCATGACCGACCAGGAGACCGCGGACACGGCCGACCTGCTGCGCGAGATCGCCGAGACCCGCTCGGTCGTGGTCGTCGAGCACGACATGACCTTCGTGCGCGACCTCGGGGTGAAGGTGACCTGCCTCCACGAGGGATCGGTCCTGGCGGAAGGGCCGCTCGACCAGGTCTCCGCGAACGAGCGGGTGATCGAGGTGTATCTCGGGCGATGAGGCAGGATGGCTAGCGTCGCGATGTGGTGCTTGGGTCGCGGTCGTTGCCGCGGGGACACCCGGGATCGCGGGTCTCTTCGGCCCGGCCCGCGTTCCTCGTGGGAGGCTCGATCTGGAGGAGAGTTCTGATGTGGTGTCGGTCTCTCCGTGTCGCGGCTCTGGCCGCGTGTCTCTCAGCGTCGCTCGTCGTCGCGCCGGCCGCCGAGGCTCAGCAGAGCCAGGCGGATTGCGCGCAGGGTTGGGTTTTCGCGAATGGCCAATGCCAACAGCCGCCGAGCGACAATGGCGGCGGGCAGAACGACGCCGCCTGTCAGGCGACGGCGGAGTTTCGCTACTGCCAGGCCTCCGTCTATGTCGGCTGCCGCGCGAACGGGTTTGCTACGGCATGCCGGCTGCTTCAGCTCTCCTACGGCAACCCGATGCAGTTCCAGCAGATCATGAATGCCCAGCGCGCCTGCACTCTCGGCAACCCGCAAGCCTGTGCCTTCCTGCAGCAGTTCCGAGGCGTCTACTACTAGGGTCGAGTGTCTCCGACATGCTGAACGTCCAAGATCTCTCCCTCTTCTACGGTGCCGCGCAGGCGCTCCGGGGCGTGTCCGTCGAGGCGAGGCTGGGCCAGGTGACCTGCGTGCTCGGTCGGAACGGCGTCGGCAAGTCCTCGCTCATGCGGGCCATCGTCGGCCATCGCCCGATCGCGGGCGGCTCGGTCAGCCTCGACGGTGCCGACATCTCGCGCCTGAAACCCTACGATCGGGCCCGGCGCGGGATCGCCTACGTGCCGCAGGGCCGGGAGATCTTCCCGCTCTTGACCGTGCGCGAAAACCTCGAGACCGGCTATGCGCCGCTGAAACGCCGGGACCGGCACGTTCCGCCGGAGGTGTTCGAGATCTTCCCCGTCCTGAAATCGATGCTGAACCGGCGCGGCGGCGACCTCTCCGGCGGTCAGCAGCAGCAGCTCGCGATCGGGCGCGCGCTGACGACCCGGCCGAGGCTCCTCGTTCTCGACGAGCCAACGGAAGGCATTCAGCCCTCGATCATCAAGGATATCGGCCGCGCGATCAGCTATCTCCGTGGGCGCGGGGACATGGCGATCGTGCTCGTCGAGCAATATTTCGAGTTCGCCCGCGATCTCGCCGACCGATTCATCGTGCTGGAGCGCGGCGAGGTCGTGATCGCAGGCGGCCGGGCCGAGCTCGAGGGCGACGATGTTCGCAACCGCATGGCGATCTGAACGTCTCGCCGATGACTTGTGACTTCAACCGATAAGATGAATATAGCCGGCTATCATGCAGCTTGACAAGTAAATTTTCTCCTACCTACTTTCCCCGCCTTGGTGTGTGGAGTGGGAGGCTAGCATGGCTGGGGTGAGACGCGTCAGCGACGTGGAAGTTCAGATCAACGCCCAGTTCGGTGGAACGGTGAACACGACGAGCCTCGACCAGACACTTCCGGTCGGCGTCCTGTTCTCGACGGGCCAGGGTGCCGTGATCTACCAGGACCCCTACGATCCGAACCCGCCCGACATCGACATCCAGGCCAACTTCCTAAGCGCCTCGACCGGCAGGCCGACGGGGGTTCAGATCGCGGCCCCGGGCCTGGGCTTCAGCGGCCGGGTCGACCTTCATCCTCAGGCGGCCGTTCTCGCGAACGTCGCAGATCCGTCGATCGCCCAAAACAGGGCGCTCGTGGTTTGGGACAACCTGATCGCTGCAAATAACCACGACATCTTTGGCCGGTTGGTCACGGCGAATGGCGACACCCTCAACGTGGCTCCGTTCCCGATCTCCGCGACAGCGAACAACGAGGAGTTTCCGGACGTCGCTGCCCTGCCGAATGGACGATCCGCAATCGTCTGGCAGAACACAAATCTGGGTTCGATCTCCGCCAACATCCTGAACGTCGACGGCCAAACGCAGTTCTTGGCGCCGTTCCGGGTCGATACGGCCGGGACCGCGGGGTTGCCGAGCACCAACCCGGTCGTCGCGGCGCTGGGCAACAATTTCGTCGTGGCCTGGCGCGGCGACGACGTAAATCTGGCTGGCATCCATGCCCAGGTCTTTGACCAGAACGGCACCCGGATCGGCAACGAGCTCGGGCTCGCGGCCAATCCGCTGAACACCTCGACGACCGGCCTGCAGACCGAGCCTGCGATCACGGCTCTCAGCGGGGGTGGCTTCGTCGTCGCCTGGACCGATGCCAGCACGCGCGCCGACGTGAACGGCGCGACCGACGCCTCGGGAACCGCCATTAAGTTCCGGGTTTTCAACGCGGGCGCGACGGCGGTGACCGGCGAAATCCTGGCGAACACGAGCTTCGTGGGCGATCAGAATCATGCGTCCGTGGTCGCCCGACCGGATGGCGGCTTCGTGATCGGCTGGACGGATAGCGGCCAGGCGGCGGACGCGTTCGGCACCCTCGATGCATCGGGGCTCGCCCTGAAAGCTCAGGCCTTCACCGCCACCGGGGCGAAAATCGGCGGCGATCTGCTCGTCAACCACATTACGGCCGGCAACCAGGACTTCCTGAACCTCTCCACCGCCGCCGATGGCGGCATCCTGGCGGTGTTCCAGGACGACAGCCATCTGGTCGACGGCGGCCAGACCCCCGATACCTTGGGAATCGGGGTCCAATCCGTCCGGCTCACCGTCGATCTGCCCGACACCACGCCTCCGACCGTCGCGATCACGACCCCGGGCGGCACGGTGCGGTCGGCTGCCCTGACGGTCGCCGGGACGGTCGGCATCGAGGATGCGGGCACGACCGTCCGGATCCTGGAAGGTGCTACCCAGCTCGGGACGGGGACGGTCGGGGCGAACGGCGCGTTCAGCGTCGGCGTCACGCTGTCCGGCAACGGTCCGCACAGCCTCGTCGCCAGCGATACGGACGCCGCCGGCAATGTCGGCACGAGCGGCGCCGTCGCCTTCAACCTGTCCGTTGGAACCCCCGCCCATATCAGCGACGTCTTCCGGTTCTTCGACGTGAACGACGGCGGCCATTTCTTCACCACCAATCTCGCGGAACGCGCCGGGGTTCTCGCAACACGTCCCGATCTCAAGCCGGAAGGCATCGGCTTCCAGGCCTTCGACGACACCCAGGTGGCAGGCTCGACGGCGGTGTTCCGCTTCTTCGACACGCATGACGGCGGCCACTTCTTTACGGCCAACACAGCCGAGCGGGATACGGTCCTGGCGACCCGACCCGACCTCAGGTTCGAAGGGACGGGGTTCTTCGAGTTCGCGACGACACAGGGCGCCAAGTCCGACGCGGTGTACCGCTTTTTCGACACACATGACGGCGGTCACTTTTTCACGAGCAACGTCGCGGAACGGGACGCGGTGCTCGCGACACGTCCGGACCTCAAGCCGGAGGGCATCGCGTTCTACGCGCCTCACTCGGGCGTCGACTTCCTGATCTAGGCGAAGAGCGATAGCGCTGGGCGGGTGCCGAATTCCGGCACCCGCCCAACGTGCAGACGGGCTTGAAGTGCACGGCGTCTATCTCCCGAAGGGAGCTCTCAGGACTGGTCAAATTATCGGCTGAGAGCCCGAAGCGCCCGGGCGATGTCGTGGCCAGGTTTCCGTCGGGCTTATGAGGCGCGCCTTGACCGAACATGGTATCGGGCGGGATGGTCGGTCCGCTCATGTCTGCGTCGCGCTCGGGTCCAATATCCGGCGCGCCTGCTCGCCAGAGAGTAGATGCGTCCGTCGCTTTGTCCGTCGAAGCCATGGGCGGGGTGACCGGTGTGAGTCGCCTCTCAGAATCGGGTTCGCTGCGGATCCGTTTGCCGAAGACCCGGAACGGCGTGCCGGAGGCGGTCGTCATCAATACCGCCGGCGGGATCGCGGCGGGCGACAGCTTCGACGCGGCGTTCACGCTCGGCCCGAACGCGCGGCTCCTCGCCACCACGGCCGCGGCCGAGAAGGTCTACCGGTCGGAAGGTGACCGCTCCGACGTATCGACGACCTTGACGCTCGCGGCAGGCAGCCGGATGGAGTGGCTGCCGCAGGAGACGATCCTGTTCGATCGCGCCCGTTTTCGCCGCCGGCTCGACGTCGATCTCGCCGGCTCCGCCTCGGCGCTTCTCTTCGAAGCCGTCACCTTCGGGCGGGCCGCATCGGACGAGACCGTCCTCGAGGGGACCTACGAGGAACGCTGGCGCGTTCGGCGCGACGGGCGCCTCGTCTACGCCGACCAGCTCCGTCTCGTCGGCCCGATCGCGGATCTCCTGCGCCGGCCGACGGTCGCGGCGGGCGGTCGGGCGCTCGCGGTCCTCCTCCACGTGGCACCGGATGCCGAGGCGCGGCTCGACGAGGCGCGCGGGCATCTCGGCGATGCCGCGAGCGAATGCGGAG
>CAXTKM010000255.1:0-5841 GCA_964244795.1 uncultured Enterovirga sp. | reverse complement strand
CGGCCGCGATCGCCGTGAAGCTCGACTCGCGCGGGCCGGTCTTCTTCCGGCAGAAGCGCTACGGGTTCAACAACGAGCTCGTCGAGGTCCTGAAGTTCCGCTCGATGCGGGTCGACCAGGCCGACGCCGCGGCGGCGAAGCTCGTGACCCGGAACGATCCCCGGGTCACGCGGGTCGGGCGCTTTCTGCGCAAGTCGTCGATCGACGAGCTGCCGCAGCTCGTGAACGTGGTCTTCGGCGGCAACCTCTCGCTGGTCGGGCCGCGGCCCCATGCCCTGCAGGCCAAGGCCGAGAACCGTCTCTACGACCAGGTCGTCGACAGCTACTTCGCCCGCCATCGGGTCAAGCCCGGGATCACCGGCTGGGCCCAGATCAACGGCTGGCGGGGCGAGACCGACACCGAGGAGAAGCTGCAGCGCCGCGTCGAGCACGACCTGCACTACATCGAGAACTGGTCCGTGTTCTTCGACCTGTACATCCTGGTGACGACGCCCTTCGCGCTTCTGAAGCACGACACGGCGTACTGAGCCTATCGTCGTGGCGAGCGCCGTCGCTCTTCCAGGTGTCCCGGCCCCGCCCGCGCACGTCGCGGCGGCGGGGCTCGGACCGGTGCCGTTCCGGCTCGTCGCCGAGCGGGTCGGCTACTGTCTCTTCGCGTTCTTCATCGTCTTCACCTGCTTCACCTTCCTGCGCCCGTCGCCCTACGACTTCGCCGCGATCCCGGCGATGCTGATCTGGTTCGTGCTGGGCATCCGGCTCCACCGCGGCGCGCTCGCGTTCCTGGGCCTTCTGATCCTCTACCATGTCGGGCTGATCACGGCCCTCATGCCCTACCTCGACGAAGCCGATCCATCGTTGTGGACGTTCCAGTCCGTCTACCTGATGGTGACCTGCGTCTTCTTCGTCATGTTCTTCAGCGACGAGACGGAGCGCCGCTTCGACGTCGCCGCGAACGCCTATCTCGCGAGCTGCGCCTTCGCGGCGGTCTGCGGGATCATCTCCTACTTCGCTCCTGCCGGCCCTCTGTTCACGATGGACGGGCGCGCCGCCGGAGTATTCCAGGACCCGAACGTCCTCGGCTCGTTCCTGCATTTCGGCGTGCTGCTGCTGCTCCGGCGCATCCTCGTCGGCGGATCGCGGGCGGGCCTCTTCTCGGGCCTGCTCCTGCTCCTCCTCCTCGGCGCGCTTTTCCTGTCCTTCTCGCGCGGCGCATGGGTCGCGATGGCGATCGGCGTCGTGCTCACGATGGCGTTCACGTTCCGGTCGAGCGCGACCCGGATCCGCCGCCGCATGACCGTGATCTGCACGGTCGGGCTCGTGGTCGCGTCCGGCGCGCTCGCGGGGCTCCTCGCGGTTCCGGGAGTCGCGGACACCTTCGCCGACCGGTTCACGCTGACGAAGGACTACGACGAGGGCGTCACCGGCCGGTTCGGCAACCAGCTCCGCTCGATCCCGCTCCTGGTCGAGGAGCCGGGCGGCTTCGGGCCGCTCCGGTTCCGGAACCGCTACGGCATCGAGCCGCACAACTCCTACATCGGCGGCTTCGCGAATGGCGGCTGGCTCGGCGGGTTCGGCTTCCTGGGCCTCGTCTTCGTGACGATCGTTGTGGGCATCCGGCTCTGCCTGACGCCGTCGCCGTACCGGGGCCGGGCCCAGGTCGTCGTGCCGGTCATGCTCATGATCTTCGTGCAGGCCTTCCAGATCGACATCGACCACTGGCGACACGTCTACATCATGTTCGGCATGGTCTGGGGGCTCGAATGCGCCCGCCTGCGCTGGTCACGGCAGCCCGGGGTCGTCACGCCGCGGACGGCGGCGCATCGCGAGCGGATCGACGCCTGATCGACCCGCCTCCGGAAGACCTTGCGACGTTGCGGACCCCACGAAAGAAGACTTGACCTCTTCCCGGGTCGCCGCGATGATGCGACGTCGCTCTCGATCCCTGTCGTGTACCGGCTGTTTTATGCTTCACACCAAACAGATCAGGCGCAGCCCCACCCGGAGCCGTAAATCAGTCCACTCCTAGGACCCCGTCCGCACCAAAGCGGGCGCATCCGGTCAGTATCAACCATTGTGCCGAGCAGGCCATTAGACGAGTTCACGAGATGAGCAGAGGAAGAGATTTCCGGGGACCGGGCAAGCGTGGCTTCGGCGACGATTTCGGGATGGACCGACCGCCGAGCCCCTACGATTCCCCGCCCCCGCCACGCCCCCCGATGGGCGGCGCCGGTGGTGGAGCGGGCGGACCGAGATTCAACCTGGGTCCCGCCGGCCCGGAGCAGGATGCGACGGTGAAGTGGTTCAACCCGGAGAAGGGCTTCGGCTTTGCCGAGCTGTCGGACGGGTCGGGTGACGCTTTCCTGCATGTTCGCGCCGTCGAGGCGGCGGGCCACAGCGAGCTCGAGCCCGGCACGAAGCTGCAGGTGCGTGTCGCTGCCGGTCAGCGCGGTCCGCAGGTGACGGAGGTTCTCAGCGTCGACACCTCGACCGCCCAGCCGAAGGGCGCTCGTCCGGCCCGGCCCGGTGGGTTCGGGGCTGGCGGCGGCGGAGGCGGTGGCTATGGTGACCGCACCGGTGGTGGCGGTGGTTACGGCGATCGCGCCGGCGGCGGCGGCGGTTACGCCGGCGGCGGCGGGGGCGGTGGATACGGCGGTGGCGGCGGTGGTGGAGATCGGTTCGGCGGCGCCCCGCGTCGTGCACCGTTCCCCAGCGCGGCCCCGACCGGCCCGGTCGAGGACCTCACCGGAACCGTGAAGTGGTACAATCCGGCGAAGGGTTTCGGCTTCATCGCTCCGGACGATGGTGGCCGGGACGTGTTCGTTCACCGCTCAGCTCTCGAGCGTGCTCGCCTTCCTGACCTGCAGGAGGGTCAGAAGGTGCAGATCGGGGTGACCCAGGGCATGAAGGGCCGCGAGGTGGCGACGATCGACGTGATGGATTGAGGCTGCGCCCCATCCCGACCGGTCCTGATCAAGCCCGCGAGAGCGGGCTTTTTCTTTGGGCGCCCTGAGCCTGCGACGCGATGCCGAAGCGAAGCGCCGGGCTCCTCCTGTTCCGGCCCGGCGACGGCGGGATCGAGGTGCTGCTCGTGCATCCGGGCGGGCCGTTCTGGGCCAGGAAGGACGACGGCGCCTGGTCGATCCCGAAGGGCGAGATCGAAGCGGACGAGGAGCCGCTCGCGGCCGCCCGGCGGGAGTTCTCGGAAGAGACCGGGGCGCCTGCGCCGGACGGCCCGTTCACGGCGCTAGGCTCGGCCGTGCAGCCGAGCCGAAAGGTCGTGATCGCCTTCGCGGTCGAGGCGGCGTTCGATCCGGCGACGCTCTCCGGCATCCGCGTCGACATCGAATGGCCGCCGCGCTCGGGGCGCCGGACATCCTTTCCCGAGGTGGACCGGGCCGAGTGGTTCAGCCTGGACGCGGCCCGCCGAAAGCTCCTTCGCGGGCAGGAGACCTTCATCGATCGGCTCGTCGAGAGCCTTCGAACGCAGATGTGACGACGCGCGATGCGGCGAGACCGCCCTCGGACGTCAGCCCCGTGCGGTGACCACGACCTCGGCCGGCACGATGATCTGCCGGCAGGCCGAGAAGGCGCCGGGCAGCAGCAGGAAGTCGACCCCGTGAACGGTCGAGCACTCCACCCGGTATCCCGGCGCCGGGGTCGGGTTCACCGGGTTCCCGTAGACCGGATACTGCACGTCCGTCAGCGCGATGCCCGAGCAGCCGGCCGTGCTTGCGGACAGGGCGGCAACGATCAGCCACCGGAGAGACGTCGTCATCGAAGTGTCCCACGCCATTTCTGGCTCGCCGGTACCCTGCCCGCCCGTCCGGACACGATCAAGACCGAACGGAAGACGAGACGGCGTTCACGCGCGAGCGTGGCGCGCCCGCATCGGTTTCAGCAAAGCGAGCGCCAGGATGCCGGTCAGGATGTCGAGCCCGATCACGATCGAGAACACGGGCAGCCAGCTCCCCGTCTGCTCGCGGAGCAATGCCGCGACGGGGCCACCGAGGATCGAGCCGATCCCCTGCGCGATATAGAGGAAGCCGTAATTGGTCGTCGCGTGTTTGGCCCCGAACGAGTCGGTCAGGGTGGAGGGGAACAGCGAGAAGATCTCGCCCCAGCCGAAGAACACGAGACCCGACAACAGCACGAAGGCCAGCGGATCGCTCCGGAAGTAGATCAGAAGCATGATCGCGAAGCCTTCCAGGACGAACGCGATCCCCATCGTGTTCTCGCGACCGATGTTGTCCGACACCCAGCCGAAGAACGGCCGCGTGAAGCCGTTGGTGAGCCGGTCGAAGGTCAGCGCCAAGGGGAGCGCGACCATGCCGAGGACGATCGCGTCGGCGACGCCGAAATCGCGGGCGAAGTTCGCGAAGTTCGACACGACCATGAGGCCGCCGGTCGACATCATCGTCATCATGACGAACATGAGCCAGAAGAGCGGCGTCTTCAGCATCTCAGCCGGCGCCGTATCACGGGCGGAGGTCACGAGCGGCCCGCCTGCCGCGGCCGGGACCTCTCCGGGCTCCGGGTTTCGCAGTCCGAGCGCGGCCGCGACCCCGACCGCGCCGAGCATGATCCCGAAGACGAGCAGCGTCCGCTGATAGCCGGACGCCTCGAGCATCGAGTTGATCGGGAAGCTCGTCAGCATCGCCCCCATGCCGTAGCCGGCCGCGACGAGCCCGGTCGCGAAGCCGCGACGATCGGGGAACCAGCGCACCATCAGGCCGATGATCCCGACATAGACGATGCCGGTGCCGATGCCGCAGAGGACGCCATAGGTGAGGTAGAGTGTGGTCAGGGTGGTCGCGTAGGACGCCGCGACCCAGCCGAGGCCCGAGAGACCGGCGCCGAGCGCGATCAGCGTCCTCGCGCCGAAGCGGTCGATCAGCCACCCTTGAGCCGGTGAAAGGAAAGTCTGCAGCACGATCAGCAGCGTGAACGTGATCTGCAACTGCGAGAGAGGGGCGCCCGTCACGGCGCCGAACGGCTTCGTGAACAGCGTCCAGACATATTGCGGGCTCGAGATCGTCAGCATGACGATCAGCGCGAGGCCGAGTTGCACCCACCGCGTGTTCGCGGCCGCTCCCACATGCTCCCGCTGCGCCAGAACGCTCATCGTCGTCACACTCCCGCCGAGACCCGTCCAGGACACGTTGCAAGGCCTGTGCCGGGCTGCGCGGCAGGACGGGATCGTGACAGCCGTCTTCGCATCCGGGCGGGGAAGTCGCCTCGGCTTGCCAGTCCTCGCCGGACGTCGGATGACGGAGCAGGAGAGCGCCGCCGCCGATGCTGATCGCGACCTGGAACGTCAATTCCATCAAGCAGCGCCTGGAGCACGTGACGCGCTTCCTGCGCGAGGTCGCGCCCGACGTGCTCTGCCTGCAGGAGCTGAAGAGCACCGACGAGGCCATGCCGACGGCCGAGATCGAGGCGCTCGGCTACACGCTCGCGGTCCATGGCCAGAAGGGCTTCAACGGCGTCGCGATCCTGTCGCGCCACCCGCTGTCGGACATCCGCCGCGGCCTGCCGGATGGCGAGGGCGACGAGCAGTCCCGCTACATCGAGGCGATCGTGTCGCGGCCCGAGGGCGGCGTCGTCCGGGTCGCGTCGATCTACCTGCCGAACGGCAATCCGGTGGACACGGGCAAGTACCCCTACAAGCTCGCCTGGATGGAGCGGCTCCGCCGGCACGCGGCCGACCTCCTCGCGCAGGAGGAGCCGCTCGTGCTGGCCGGCGATTACAACGTCATCCCGGACAGCCGCGACGCCTACGATCCCGCCGCCTGGACCGAGGACGCGCTCTACCGTCCCGAGACCCGGGCCGCCTTCCGCAGC
>CAXTKM010000254.1:0-5848 GCA_964244795.1 uncultured Enterovirga sp. | reverse complement strand
GTTCGCGGCGACCAGGATCGGGTCCACGAACCCGGCCGCCTTGAGATCGAAGAGACCCCCGAAGCCGCCGATCTCGGCGTCCGCCCCGGGCCGGCGCGTCGCCCGCACGAGCGGCCGGATCGCGTCCAGCATGGCGTTGCCGGCATCGATGTCGACGCCCGCCGCCGCGTAGGTCAGCCCGTTCGCCGCGCGGTCCGTCACGGCCTCCGGCCCTCTCGGCTCATCGGGTCTTTCCTCGCTATCGGGCGCGGAGTAAGGGTCCGGAAGACCCGGCGCAAGTCGACGCGCACCTCCTGGGCGATCCGCCGTGCTGCGTCCGACACGCCAAACGATCGACGACGGCGGACCGGAGCGGGTCGGTCGGGGAGCAGGACCTCGTTCCGTGCCTGAGATGCCGCCTCGGCCGGTCGGAGCGATGACGCTCCCGAACCTGATCACGATCGGCCGGCTCGTGATCGTCCCGGTCCTGGTCGTGACGCTCGGGCAGGGCGCCTGGACTCTGGCCTTCGTGCTCTTCGTCCTCGCCGGGATATCGGACGCGGCGGACGGGATCATCGCGCGCCGGTTCGGGCTCCGGAGCGAGCTCGGCGCCTATCTCGACCCGCTGGCCGACAAGGCGCTCCTCGTCTCCATCTACGTGACGCTCTCCGTGGTCGGCATCCTGCCGGGCTGGCTCGCGATCGTGGTCGTGTCCCGGGACGTGATGATCGTCGCGGCGATCCTGGTCTCGCGCCTGATGGACAGGCCTGTCGAGATCAAGCCGCTCTTCGTCTCGAAGCTGAACACGGCCGCGCAGATCGCCTTCGCGGCGCTCGTGCTCGGCATGATGGCGCATGGGGACGAGCCGGGCGCGGTGCTGGCCTGGGGCATGGGCGTGGTCGCAGCCTTGACCGTGCTGTCGGCCGCTGCCTATCTCGCGCAGTGGCTCCGGCACATGGCGGGCTAGAGCCGGCGCCGCGCGAAGGCTGACCCGTCCCGATGGCTCCCCGATGGCTCCGATAGTGCAGCGCCAGGTCACGTTCTGGATCGGGCTCGCGGTCGCGGCCGGGATCGCGCTCTATTTCCTCAGCGATATCCTGCTGCCCTTCGTCGCCGGGGCCGCGGTGTCCTACCTGCTCGATCCTCTCGCCGACCGCCTGGAGCGGGCCGGGATGAGCCGGCTCGTCGCCACGATCGTGATCCTCAGCCTCTTCGTCCTCGTGTTCGTGCTCGGCCTCGTGATCTTCGTGCCGCTCGCGGCCCAGCAGGTGGTGAGCTTCGCCGAGCAGCTTCCGTCCTACGCGTCGAAGCTGCAGACGCTCGTCGCCGAGCAGGGTGCGCCCTTCGTCGAGCGCGTCGGCGGCCACGACGCGATGGCGCAGATCCAGCAATCGATCGGCAACGTGGTCGGGCAGGGAGCGGCGTGGGTCGCGACCTTCGTGCGGTCGCTCTGGTCCGGCGGCAAGGCCGTGATCGGGGTCGTGTCGCTCCTGGTCGTGACGCCGGTCGTGGCGTTCTATCTCCTGGTCGATTGGGACCGGATGATCGCGACACTCGACGGCTGGGTGCCCCCCCGCCATCGCCAGACCGTCCGGGCCCTCGGGCGCGACATGGACCGGGCCGTCGCGGGATTCGTGCGCGGGCAATCGGCCGTCTGCCTGTCGCTCGGCCTCTTCTACGCGATCGGCCTGTCGATGATCGGGCTGAACTTCGGCGCGCTCATCGGGATGGCGGCGGGCCTTCTCAGCTTCATTCCCTATGTCGGGTCCCTGACCGGGCTCGTCCTCTCGGTCGGGGTGGCGCTCGTGCAATTCCTGCCGGACTGGACCTGGATCATGGCGACGCTCGCGATCTTCTTCGTCGGCCAGTTCATCGAGGGCAACATTCTCTCGCCGAAGCTCGTCGGCGACGCCGTCGGGCTTCACCCCGTCTGGCTGATGTTCGCGCTGCTCGCCTTCGGGTCGCTGTTCGGCTTCGTGGGGCTCCTGGTGGCCGTGCCGGTCTCGGCCATGATCGGGGTCCTGACGCGCTTCGCGCTCAGGCGCTACCAGGCGAGCGAGCTGTATACCGGCCCGGAGCCGGCACGGGTCTCGGGTCAGGTCGTCGCGAGCGAGACCGTGCCCATGGCCGAGGTCCGGCGCGACGTCGCCGTCTGACGTGTCCCGGCAGCTCGCCCTCGACCTGCCGCTGTCGCCCCGCTTCGGACGCGAGGACTTCCTGGTCGGGTCCGCGAACGCGCGCGCCTTCGCGCTGGTCGAGAGCTGGCCCGGCTGGCCGGACCGGCTGATGCGGCTCGGCGGCCCGCCCGGGAGCGGCAAGAGCCACCTCGCAGCGATCTGGGCCGAGCGGTCGGGCGCCGCGACGCTCGCCGTGTCCGCCGTGACCGACGCCGAGGTCCCGACCCTCTCCCGCCTGCCGGCGCTCGTGCTCGAGGATTACGACAGCGGCGGGATCGACGAGCATGCGCTGTTCCACCTCGTCAATCTCGGCCGCGAGCGCGGCGTCTCGATCCTGATCACGGGCGCCCGGCCGGTGGAGGCCTGCGGCTTCCGGACCCCGGACCTCCTGTCGCGCCTGCGGCTCGCCCCCTCGACCGCGCTCGAGCCGCCGGACGACGACCTGCTGCGCGCCGTGCTGGTCAAGCTGTTCGGCGATCGCCAGATCGCGGTCGACACGAGCGTCGTCGATTTCGTCGCGACCCGGATCGAGCGCTCGCTCGCGGCCGCGGCCCGGATCGTGCGGGCCCTGGACCAGGAGGCGCTCAGCCGCGGGCGGCGCGTGACGCGCCCCATGGCGGCCACGGTTCTGTCGCAAGCCGAGGACGAGGCGGGCGAGCCGGACGACGTTCATTCAGCCGTCACATCGGGAACCTAGCGGATGGCCGTGGCGAAGCTGAGACGGACGGGTCCCCGCGTGAACGACGATGACGGGCTGGCCCCGATGGCGGAGGTTGTCGCGCTCGAGCTGAAGGAGGCTCCGCGCAGGAGGCCGCCCGCCGCGAGCGCGCCCGAGAACGCTCACGAGGGCGAGGCGCTCCGGTCGTCCCCACAGCGCTTCATCAACCGGGAGATCTCCTGGCTCCACTTCAACCGTCGGGTCCTCGAGGAGGCCTCGAACGAGAGCCATCCGCTGCTGGAGCAGCTCCGCTTCCTGTCGATCTCGGCATCGAATCTCGACGAGTTCTTCATGGTGCGGTTCGCGGGCCTGCGGGGTCAGGTCCGGTCGGGCGTCGTGGCGATGTCGCAGGACGGGCTGACGCCGGTCGAGCAGCTCGGCCAGATCGCGGTCGCGGCCGCGGGCCTCGCGGGCGACCAGCAGCGGCGCTGGAGCGAGCTGCAGCCGATGCTTCTCGAGAACGGCATCGTGCTGGTCTCCGGGCCCGAGCTCACCAAGAACGAGCGCGTCTGGCTGGAGGAGCACTTCCTCAACTACGTCTTCCCGGTCCTGACGCCGCTCGCGGTCGACCCGGCCCACCCCTTCCCGTTCATCCCGAACCTCGGCTTCTCGATCGCGCTGAAGCTGTCCCGCAAGGTCGACGGGCGGCCGATGAACGCGCTGATCCGGCTGCCGGCCAAGATCGACCGCTTCATCCGCCTGCCCGACCTCGCCGAGACCGGCGGGGCGCGCTTCATCGCGCTGGAGCAGGTCGCGGTCGTGTTCGTGGGCAAGCTCTTCCCGGGCTACACGGTCGAGGGCCAGGGATCGTTCCGGGTCATCCGCGACTCGGACATCGAGATCGAGGAGGAGGCCGAGGACCTCGTCCGTCTCTACGAGACGGCGCTGAAGCGCCGCCGTCGCGGCGTCGTGATCCGGCTCGAGGTCGAGGCCGCGATGCCGGACGACCTCGCGCATTTCGTGGCGGACGAGCTCGACGCGACCCAGGACGACATCTTCGATGTCGAGGGAATGCTCGCCCTGAACGAGCTCGCCCAGCTCGTCTCGCTCGACCGGCAGGACCTCAAGTTCAAGACCTACAACCCGCGCTTCCCGGAGCGCATCCGCGAGCACGGGTCGGACTGCTTCGCGGCGATCCGGCAGAAGGACATCGTCGTCCACCACCCCTACGAATCGTTCGACGCGGTCGTGCTGTTCCTGCAGCAGGCCGCGCGCGACCCGAACGTGATCGCGATCAAGCAGACGCTCTATCGGACGTCGTCGGACTCGCCGATCGTGAAGGCCCTCTCGGAAGCCGCCGAGGCCGGCAAGTCGGTGACCGCGCTGGTCGAGCTGAAGGCGCGCTTCGACGAGGAGGCGAACATCCGCTGGGCGCGCGACCTCGAACGCGCCGGCGTGCAGGTCGTCTACGGCTTCGTCGAGCTGAAGACGCACGCGAAGCTGTCCCTCGTGGTCCGCCGCGAGAGCGGTCAGCTCGTCACCTATTGCCACGTCGGAACCGGCAACTACCACCCGGTCACGGCCCGGATCTACACGGACCTGTCCTACTTCACGGCGGACCCGGCGATCGGCCGCGACGTCGCCCGGATCTTCAACTACATCACGGGCTATGCCGAGCCCGACGAGCTCGAGCTGATGGCGGTCTCGCCCCTGAACCTGCGCAAGCGCCTGCTGCGGCGCGTCGACGAGGAGATCGCGCACGTCGCGGCAGGCCGGCCCGGCGCGATCTGGGGCAAGTGCAACTCGCTCGTCGATCCCGAGATGATCGACGCCTTCTACCGCGCGAGCCAGGCGGGCGTGCAGGTCGATCTCGTGGTCCGGGGCATCTGCTGCCTCCGGCCCGGGATCCCCGGTCTGTCCGACAACATCCGCGTGAAATCGATCGTCGGCCGCTTCCTCGAGCACAGCCGCATCTATGCGTTCGGCAACGGCCAGACCCTGCCGAACCCCGACGCGAAGGTGTATCTCTCCTCCGCCGACCTCATGACCCGCAACCTCGACCGCCGCGTCGAGGCCCTGCTGCCGATCCGCAACAAGACCGTGCACCAGCAGGTCCTCGACCAGATCATGCTCGCGAACCTCCTCGACAACGAGCAGAGCTGGACCGTCTTGCCGTCCGGTGCGAGCGAACGCTACAGGCGTCCGGAGGGTGAGGAATCGTTCAACGCCCATCGGTATTTCATGACCAATCCCAGCCTCTCCGGCCGCGGCAAGTCGCAGGCGAAATCGAGCCCCCGGTCGCTCGCGAAGCGTGGGCGTTCCTCTGCCTCCTGACAGTTCCGCGCCCGGCCGGCTGGAGCGGGCCCGGCCGGTCGCGATCATCGACATCGGATCGAACTCGGTCCGCCTCGTCATCTACGAGGGGCATGGCCGCGCGCCGACGCCGCTCTACAACGAGAAGCTCCTCTGCGGCCTCGGCCGCGGCGTCGCGACGACCGGCCGCCTGCCGGACGACGCGGTCGCAAGGGCGCTCGAGGCCCTGGCCCGGTTCCGGGTCCTGTGCGGCCTCGCGGGCGTGCGCTGGGTCCGGGTCCTGGCGACGGCGGCCGCCCGCGACGCCGAGAACGGGCCGGCCTTCCTGGCCGATGCCGCACGCGCCTGCGGCCACCCGGTCGAGCTCCTGACGGGAGAGCGCGAGGCCGCGCTCTCCGCCGCCGGCGTCACGTCGGGCTTCTACCGGGCCGACGGGCTCGTCGGCGACCTCGGCGGCGGGAGCCTCGAGCTCGTGGACCTGCGGGACGGGCGGGCCGGCGACGGGATCACCCTGCCGCTCGGCGGCCTCGTGCTCAGCGATCTCGCGGGCGCCTCGCCGAAGAAGGCCGCCCGCATCGCCCGCGACGCGCTCGCCAAGGCACCGCAGTTGCGATCGCTCGCGAACCGGACCTTCTACGCGGTCGGCGGGACCTGGCGCGCCCTCGCGAAGCTCCAGATGGCCGAGCGGAGCTACCCGCTGCGGGTCCTCCACGCCTACGAG
>CAXTKM010000253.1:0-6000 GCA_964244795.1 uncultured Enterovirga sp. | reverse complement strand
CCTGCGGCGCGTGCAGCACGTAGTGCAGCCCCTCCATCGCGGTCGCGACCCGCATGGCGCCGACATGGGGCGGCGCCTCGTATGTCCAGACGGCGAGCTGCATCTCAGGCCACCAGCCGGGCGCGCCGCACGAGCGGTCGCGCGAATAGCTCGGCCAGGTCGCCGGCCTGCTCGTAGCCCTGGATCGGGGTGAAGACGAGCTCGATCGACCACTTGGTCGTGAGCCCCTCCGCCTCCAGCGGGTTCGCGAGCCCGAGCCCGCAGACGACGAGGTCGGGGCGGGCCGCGCGGCAGCGGTCGAGCTGATTGTCGACGTGCTGGCCCTCGCTGAGGATCGCATCGGTCGGGAGAAGGGGCAGCTCCCGCTCCATATGGCTCCGGTGCAGGAACGGCGTGCCCACCTCGACGATCCGCATCCCGAGCTCGCGCGACAACATCCGGGCGAGCGGGATCTCGAGCTGCGAATCGGGGAAGAAGAAGAGGCGCCGGCCCGCGAGCTCGCCCCTGTAGCGCTCGAGCGCGCGGCGGGCCCGGGCCTCGGGCAGCGCGGTCACGGTCCGGAAACGCTCTTCGGGAACCCCGAAGGCGTCGGCCGCCGCCTTGAGCCAGGCCGTCGTGCCCTCGGCCCCGAGCGGGAAGAGCGCCGGCAGGCGGCGGGCGCCGCGCTCCTCGAGCGCCCGGGCGGTGTCGGCGAGGTAGGGCTGCGCGAGCAGCATCCTCGTGTTCGGTCCGACGGCCGGAAGCTCGGCCGCGCGGCGGGGCGGCAGGAAGGCGAGCCGGTGGATCCCGAGCTCCGCGAGGAGGCGCCGGAACTGGTCCTCCACGACGTCCGCGAGGGCGCCGACGACGAGGAGCGACGGCTCACCTTCGTCATCGCGAGCGGAGCGAAGCGACCCAGAGCCGTCGACGCGCGCGCCCTGGGTTGCTTCGTCGGCTGCGCCTTCTCGCAATGACGATGGGCAGTCCGGAACAAGCGAGGCGAGGCAGGCATCCTCGCCCTGCGTGAAGGTCGTCTCGATGCCGCTGCCCGAATAGTTCAGGACCCGGACGGCCGGGGCGAAGGTGCGGGACAGCCGCTGCGCCGCGCGGCCGAGGTCGAGCTTGATGACCTCCGACGGGCAGGACCCGACCAGGAAAAGCAGCTTGATGTCGGGCCGCCGCTCGAGGAGGCGGGTCACGACCGCGTCGAGCTCGTCGTTCGCGTCGGCGAGGCCCGCGAGGTCCTTCTCCTGCAGGATCGCGGTCGCGAAGCGCGGCTCGGCGAAGATCATCACGCCCGCGGCGGACTGGAGCAGGTGGGCGCAGGTGCGCGACCCGACCACGAGGAAGAACGCGTCCTGGATCTTGCGGTGCAGCCAGACGATGCCGGTGAGACCGCAGAAGACCTCGCGCTGGCCGCGCTCGCGGAGAACGGGCCGCTCAGCGGCCGGCGGGACGGTCCGCTCCGCGGCCGGCAGGCCGCCCTGATCAGACAGATCGCCCTGGTGGGAAGCAGCGGCCTGATGGGAAGGAGCGACCTGATGGGAAGGAGCGACCTGGCAGCCGTTCATGCACCGGCTCCCGAGAGCGCGGCGCCGCCCGAACCCTGAAGGCGCGCGACCCTGAGCTTCCAGAGGAACTGGGCGGCGTTCACGACGTAGCTGGCATAGGCCGCGAGCGCGAGGATCATCTGCTCGCGCGGCGAGAGAGCGCCCCAGAAGAGGGCGGCCAGATAGGCCGTGTGCAGCGCCAGCACCAGCATGCTGACGACGTCCTCCCAGAAGAACGCCGGGGCGAAGAGATAGCGCCCGAACACCTCGTTCTCCCAGATCGAGCCGGTGATCATGATGGCGTAGAGCGCGGCCGTCTTGACCACCACGGAGACGGTCGCCGCCCCGAGACCTTCGCCGGTCGCGAGATAGCGGACCACCAGGGTCAGGCTGATGAGGAAGATCGCGAACTGAACAGGAGCCAGGACACCCTGGACCAGGGTCCAGACGGAGGCGTCACGCCGCCTCCGCTCTTCGGCCGTGTAGAGGGCCGCTCCCCCGTGCTCCCGTTCCTGTCCACCTGGGTTCATACGGACCCGCCACCCTCGGGTCGCTTGAAATGCGACCGTCCCGAAATGTAGGGCCGGCCGGAATTGACTGTCAACCTGACTTTACGTCAATCTACCGTGACACCACGCGAGCTGCCTTGAGGAGGGCTCTCAGCCGTGACCCTCACCTCCGTCCATGTTGCACTGCCGCGAAATTGCCGGCTGGCGAACACCTCCGAACCATGTTTAGTCTCGTTGAAACGTGACGTAGAAAGCGAGGTCCGAGGCGGAGACATCGCGACGATCCGCTCTCGGGCGGACGCGAACTTCGCTTCGTCGCCGGATCCGACAGGAGCCGGCTCAGGAGGGGCTCATGGGGGACGTGACGTACGGAGGCACCAAGGCCTCATGGGGTCCGGCCGAGACGGCCGCGATGGACCGATGCCTGTCCGTCCCGGGGCTCTCCGCCCGCGCCAAGGCGTCCCGGGCCTCGCCGCAGCTCTCCCGGACGATCGAGACGGAGATCATTCCGCGCCTGCTGCTGGCCCATCTTCAGGAGCCGGACGCGGTCCCGGCCTCGACCCGGCCGGCGCTCGATCCGGCCGAGATCGAGGCCTTCGCGACGACCGTCCTCGAGCACGACCCCGCCCGGATGATGGGGCACGTCGAATCGTTGAGGATCGCGGGTCATTCGCTTCACGCCCTGTTCCTGGACCTGCTCGCCCCGACGGCCCGACGGCTCGGCGAGATGTGGGAGGAGGATCGCTGCAGCTTCACGGACGTGACGATCGGTCTGTCACGCCTCCAGCAGGTCCTGCGCGAGCTGGCGCCCGCCTTCGAGAACGAGGCCAGGCCGGAGATCCGCGGCCGGATCCTGCTCGCGGCCTCGCCCGGGGAGCAGCACGCGTTCGGCCTGTCGATGCTGGAGACCTTCTTCCGACGCGCCGGCTGGGACGTGTGCGGCGGTCCGAGCCATTCGCCTCCGGAGCTGTTGCGCTTCGCCCGCGAGGAATGGCTCGACGTGATCGGCCTGTCGCTGAGCTCCGATGTCCTGTATGGTCAGGCCCAGGAGTTGCTACGGTCGCTGAAGAAGGCGTCCCGAAACCCGTCCACGGTCGTGATCGTCGGGGGGCGCTACTTCACGGATCACCCGGACCACGCGGCCGATGTCGGGGCCGACACGATGGCGTACGACGCGCCCGACGCCCTTCGCCAGGCGGATGCGTGCTTGAGGATCAAGCTCGCGCGCTGCTGAGAGGGGAACCTGGAGACGATGACCTTCGATGCCGTTTCTCGACTCGGGCCAGGCCGTGACCTCGTTCCAGGCCCCGACCGTCTCGCTCGGGTCGATCGATCCGGACGTCGCCGGTCGGCTGATCGCGGCTGCCGCCGACGTCGCGCTGATCATCGATTCCGCCGGGATCATCCGGGACGTCGCGTCGCATAGCAGCGAGCTCGCCGAGATGGGCCGGGCCCGCTGGCTGGGGCTGCCCTGGGTCGACAGCGTCACGGTCGAGAGCCGGACGAAGATCGAGATGCTCCTGAGCCAGGCGGGTGCCGAGAACCCGAGCGCGAGGCAGGTCAACCATCCCGTTCCGGGCGGGGCGGACATCCCGGTCCTGTACTCGGCGGTGCCGGTCGGCGAGGGGGGCCGGATCGTGGCCGTGGGGCGCGACCTGCGGCCCGTCGCGCTGCTGCAGCAGCGCCTGGTCGAGGCGCAGCAATCGATGGAGCGGGAATACTCCCGGCTCCGGCACGCGGAGACGCGCTACCGGCTCCTGTTCCATCTCGCGTCGGAAGCGGTGGTGATCGTCGATGCCGCGACGCTGAAGGTGATCGATGCCAATCCCGCGACGGCCGATCTGATCGGATCCGCGTCGGAGCGCATCATCGGGCGCTCGATCGCGGACATCTTCGAGCCCGACGGCGGCGACGCCGTGCGGGCGCTTCTCGCGACCGTGAAGTCGGCCGGCCGGGGCGACGACGTCCAGGTCCGGCTCGCCGACGCCGGACGCGAGCTCCGGGTGACGGCCTCGCTGTTCCGGCAGGACAGGTCGTCCCACTTCCTGGTGCAGCTCGCGGCGCTGCAGGAAGGCTCGAGCGCGATCATCGTGCAGCGGACGAAGTCCCGGCTCCTCAGCGTCGTCGAGAACCTGCCCGACGGCTTCGTCGTGGCCGGGCTCGACCGGCGCGTGCTGACCGTGAACCGCGCCTTCCTCGACATGACCCAGCTCGCCTCCGAGGACCTCGCCAGGGGCGAGCCTCTGGAACGCTGGCTCGGCCGATCCGGGATCGATCTGAACGTGCTCGTCGCCTCGCTGCGCGAGCACGGCTCGGTGCAGCGCTTCCTCACAGTGGTGCGCGGAGAATACGGCTCGTCCGAGGACGTCGAGGTCTCTGCGGTCTCGGTCGCATCGGGCGATCAGCCCTGCTTCGGCTTCACGATCCGCTACGCGGGGCGCAGGCCGGGGCTGGACGTCGTCCGGTCCGGCGAGGTCCAGCAATCCGTGTCGCAGCTCACCGAGCTCGTCGGGCGCGTCTCCCTCAAGGATCTCGTCCGGGAGACGACCGACGTCGTCGAGAAGCTCTGCATCGAGGCCGCGCTCGAGCTCACCGGAGACAACCGGGCCTCCGCGGCCGAGATGCTCGGCCTCAGCCGGCAGAGCCTCTACGCGAAGCTGCGCCGTTACGGGCTCGGCGACCTCGACGGCGACGACGAATCCTGAAGCCCGACGCGGTCGCGGAAGTCGCGGTAGGCCTCCAGCACCTCGCGGAGCCGCTCGAAATGCGGGAGCGCCCCGGCCTCGAGTGAAACGAAGCGCCAGTTCCGACGAGCCTTCGCCCATCCTGCCTCAGAGAAGTCCTGGAAGTCGCCCTTCGTGCCGTGGACGACCAGGACCGGCCCGGTCAGGCGCTCGTAGACCGCCCGGATGTTCGCCGTGAAGAGGCGGCCCGACACGAAGGCGTAGGGCGCGTGCTCGGCGCCCGGCTGGTGCGTGGTGAGATAGTCGTAGTCGAGCAGGTCTTCGGAGATCCCCTTCGATCCCCAGGTCTTCTCGAGGAAGAACCGGATGCTCGGCCGCGTGACCAGCAGGTTGTAGAGCCCGCGGCTCCAGGCCGGCACGTTCAGGCCGGCGAAAAGCCCCGGAACTTCGCGCGTGCCCCCGTTCCCTTCGCCTCTGGCCGACGATCCGCGCTGGAACCCGGTCGGGCTCACGAAGGCGACCGACCTGAACGCGTCGGGACGCTCCGCCGCGGCCCTGGCCAGGAACTCGGAGGAGAGCGACAGCGCGATGACGTCGATCGCGCCCTGCCCCGCCTCGGCCGCGATCTCGTCCAGCATGTCGTGGATCGCCGCGACGTAGAGCGCGATCTCGTAGCCCCGATCCGACCGATCCGAGAACCCGAACCCGGGCAGGTCGACGGCGTAGACCCGGCGTTCGCTCTTGAGAGCTTCGGCCAGCGGCCGGACCTCGTAGGCCGAGGCGGCCGCGTTCACGCTGTGGATCAGCAGCAGCGGCGCGCCGGATCCCGTGACGTAGTAGCTGAGTGGTCCGGCCCTGCGCTGCAGGACCCGACGCTCGCCCGAGACCGCGGGCGGCATCGGCAGCGATTGCGGCGTCCCGAACCGGCCGTAGGCGATCGCTCCCGCGAGCGCGGTCACCGAGAGACCGGCCACGATGCCCGACCACTTCAACGCTCGTCCGGCCACGGATGCTCTCCTGGTCATGTCGCGACCATCACGGAAGCGTGCGCCCGGCACGCGGGCAAGAGTGTCAATTCAAGTTGACGGTCGAAAGTGTCAACTGTAGCGTCGACCCTATGCAGCGTTCATCGACCCTCGCGGCCGCCGACCGGACCAGCCCCGATCCGGCCGTCGTGCTCGAGCTCCTGAAGCCGATCACCTGGTTCGCCCCGATGTGGGCCTTCATGTGCGGGGTCGTGTCCTCGGGCGCCGGCTTCGCCGAGAACTGGCTCCTCCT
>CAXTKM010000252.1:0-6018 GCA_964244795.1 uncultured Enterovirga sp. | reverse complement strand
CCGGGCGTAGGAGAGCCACGGCCCCTCGCGCCCCTCCGGCGCCCGATCGAGCACGACGATGTTCGTGACGCGCGCACGGAGCAGGCCGAACGCGATCGCGAGCCCGGATTGGCCGCCCCCGACGACCACGACGTCGAGGGCCGGGCTGCCGTCCGGGCCCGTCCGGGGCTCGAGCCAGGGCATGCGGGGGTGCGCGATGCGGTCGAGATCGGCCGCAACCCGGGCGGCCAGCGCGGCGAGGCCGGTGGCGTCGGGGCTCACGCGGCGAGCCAGCCGCCGTCGACCGGGAGCGCCGTCCCGGTGGTGAAGCTGGAGGCAGGGCTCGCCAGGAACAACGCCGCCTCCGCGACCTCCTGCGGCCCGCCGAGGCGACCCATCGCGTGCCGCTCGCGCGACCGCCGCTCGGCCGCCTCCGGATCGGCTGCGCGCCCAAAGCTGCGCCGGAGCATCGGGGTGTCGATCGCGCCCGGCACGACCGCGTTGACCCGGATGTTGTCCGCCGCGTGGTCGAGCGCCATCGTCCGGGTGAGGCTCAGGATCGCGCCCTTGGCCGCGATATAGGCCGCGTTGCCGCGCCCGCCCGCCAGCGCGAGCTGGGACGCGACCGTCACGATCGTGCCGCCGCCCTGGCGTTGCATCGCCGGGATCGCGGCCCGGCTCCAGAGCCAGGTGCCGCCGACATGGGCCCGGAACACGCGGTCCCAATCCGCCGGGTCGGTCGTCAGCACCGTGCCGCCGGTCGAGAAGCCGGCCGCGAGGACGAGCGAGTCGATCCGGCCATACCGCGCGAGGACCGCGGCGGCGCCGGCGAGCGACGCCTCCGGATCGCCGACGTCGGACACGAGCGCGAAGGCCTTGCCGCCGGACGCGAGGACCGCGGCGACCGTCTCGGCCGCACCCTCCGGATCGCGGTCCACGATCGCGACCCGCGCGCCCTCCCGGGCGAAGAGCCGCGCCGTCGCGGCCCCGATGCCGGAGCCGCCGCCCGTGACCACCAAGACAGTGTCGTTCAATCTCACGCCAGTACCTCGCCCGCACCAGGGTGCCGCCTCGGATCGCCCCGATGCAACCCCTGCGCCCCGATCCGCATTGAGGAGCAGGATAACGAACCGGGAGGATCACATGCGCCGGATCTCGACCACGACGATGACCGCCGCCCTTCTCGCCGCCGCGCTCGCGACGCCGGCCCTGGCACGCGACGGGGGGAGCGGCGGGGATCGCGAACCGGCCGGCGGCGCCTACATGACGAGCTATCCGGAGCAGGGCTCGACGGGCATCCAGGCCTACGGCACGCCCCGCTCCGTCGACGTCCCGCGCGACCCGTACGGAAGGCCCGCCCCGACGGGATACGACGGATACGGCCCGCGGAGGCCCGCTCCGTACGGCTATCGCTAGCTCGACGAGGGAAGCCGAGGTCGAATCAGACCGCGACGCGATCGTTTCGCTGGCGCCGCCTGGCAGTCTACTGCAAGCTGACGTCGGAAGGAGCGCGCCCGACGCATGGTGGTCTTCGACAAGGGCCTGACGCTCGGGAGCTGCCTCGGCGAAAGCACGGTCGTCCCGCTCATCATCCTCGCGATCGCGCTCGTCCTCGCTAGGGTGAAGTCGTGGGAGATCTGGCGCTTCGGCTCGGTGCCCGGCTCCCCGTGGGCGATCCTCGGGTTCGGCATCACCATCGCGGTTGCGCTCGGGGCGTCGAACGCCGCTCGGACCATCACGGCCCGGATCGAGAGCGCGGACGGGCGGCTCGCGGTGTCGTCCTGCTACGGCGGGTCGGAACAGCGAGCGACATTTGCGCTGTCCGCCGTGACGATCCGGTTCGTCGTCGCCGAAGCGAAACGGACGGGAGGCTCGTCGACGCCCCTCGCCCGGTTCGCCGAAGGCGAGCGCGAGATCACCGAGATCCCGCTCAACACCGGAGCCGTCGATCTTGGCGCCTTGGCCGCGATCGCGCCGGAGGCCGTCTCCCAGTACAGGCGATGGCAGGCTCCCTGAGCCGGCCAGATCGGCGCGAACACCCCGGCCTCACGGCACCGGCCCTCGCACGGGACCGGGACAGCGAACCGGCCGGCGGACCATCCGTCGTTCCTCTGGCCTGACGCGGCCGTCTGCGGCAAGCTGCCGGCGGATGGACGGGCGGCCCGCATGGTGATCTTCGACCGAGGCCTGATCCTCGGAAGCTGCCTCGGCGAGGCCGCGACGATGCCGCTCATCGTCCTCGCCATCGCGCTCGCCCTCGCCGGAGCGGCAGCGCTGCTGATCCGGCGCTTCGGCGCGCGGTCGCTCCGCTTCTTTCCGTGGCTGCTCGCGGGCGTCGGCGTGGCGATCTCGTGCCTCGTGGGTGCCGTGCTGGCCTTCGGGGGAATCACGGCCAGGATCGAGAGCGCCGACGGGCAGATGACCGTGACGTCCTGCCGGACCGGCGCGGCGGAGCGGAACGCCTACCGCCTCTCCGCGATCGCGACCCGGTTCGTCGCCCGGGCGAACCGGAAAGGCCCGGCCACGCCCCTCGCCCGCTTCAGCGAGGGCGAGCGCGAGATCGCCGAGGTCTGGCTCGGGCATCCGGGCGTCGACCTGGACGCGCTGTCCGCGATCGCGCCGGAGGCCGTCGCCCAGTACAGGCGGTGGCAGGCTCCCTGAGCCGGCGGACCGCCGCGCCCGGTCAGCCGGCTTCCGTCACTTCTTGCCGTATTGGGTGGTCGAACCGCCCTTGGTCGACGGCGCCGCAGCGATCGTCTTCACGGTCTCCTTCTTCGGCTTCTTCGTCTCCCGGTTACCCTTCTGCTCGCCTTTGGCCATGGGACTCCTCCTCGCGGACCACGTCGGTCGGAGAGGACGATACACATTTTTCGACGGCCCGCATGCGGTAAGCCTCCGTCCGCCGCTCCTGGATTGCGCCAGCACGGATCCTGCATGAAGGTGCCGGACGACCGACCCGGAGAGCACGGCATGGCCGCACGATATCCCCTCGACCGCAGGACCCTTCTCGGAGGCGGGGCGGCCGCGCTGCTGTCGGCGGGGCCGGCCCTCGCGCAGGCGAAAGGTCCCGCCAAGGTCGCGGCGATCTACACGGTGCCGGTCGAGCAGCAATGGGTCTCGCGCATCCACCGCGCGCTGAAGACCGCGGAGGGCCGGGGCGAGATCACCTACAAGTTCTCCGAGACCGTCGCGAACAACGACTACGAACGGGTCATGCGGCAATACGCGGAGGAGGGCTCCGACATCGTCGTCGGCGAGATCTTCGCGGTCGAGCGCCAGGCCCGCCGGGTCGCGGCAAGCTACCCGAAGGTCGCCTTCCTGATGGGTTCGTCCTTCGGGCCCTCGAAGCCGAACCTCTCCGTCTTCGACAACTTCATCCAGGAGCCGTCCTACCTGACCGGCATGGTGGCCGGGAAGGCCACGAAGTCGAACCTCATCGGGATGGTCGGCGGATATGCGATTCCCGAGGTCAACCGGCTCATGCACGCCTTCATGGACGGCGTCCGGGCCGTGAACCCGAACGCCCGCTTCCTCGTGAGCTTCATCAACTCCTGGTACGATCCGCCGAAGGCCAAGGAGGCCGCCTTCGCGATGATCGACAAGGGCGCGGACGTCCTCTACGCCGAGCGCTTCGGGGTGTCGGACGCCGCCAAGGAGCGCGGCGCGAAGATCATCGGCAACGTGATCGACACCGCCGCCCAATATCCCGGCACGGTGCTGGCCAGCGCGCTCTGGCACATGGAGCCGACGATCGACCGGGCGCTGAAGGCCGTCCGCGAGGGCCGTTTCGAGGCTGCGGATTACGGGACCTACAGCCAGATGGCCGCCGGCGGCGCGAGCCTCGCGATGGACGACGCCCTGGTCGGGCCGGACACCGCGAAGCTCGTCCGCGAGAAGGAGAAGGAGATCGCCGACGGCCTGTTCCGGGTGAACGTGAACGACGCCGAGCCGAAGGCGGGATGAGCGGGAAGGCATTTCGAGGCCGCGTCGCGGAGGAAGACGTTGCGCGGTCGCCTGACCCCGTCATTGCGAGGAGGCGCAGCCGACGAAGCAACCCAGGGGGGCGTGCGCCGGCCTCTGGGTTGCTTCGCTGCGCTCGCAATGACGGGTGGCGCACGGTCCGTGCCACTGTCTTGCCTATGAGGAGCGAGGTCGATTCCTCCATCGCCCTCTCCATCCGGGGCGTCACGAAGCGCTTCGGACCTCTCGTCGCGAACGACGCGGTCGATCTGGACCTCCGCCGCGGCGAGATCCTCGCGCTGCTGGGCGAGAACGGCGCCGGCAAGACGACGCTGATGAACATCCTGTTCGGCCACTACGTCGCGGACGAGGGCACGATCGCGGTCGCCGACCCCGAGGGCCGGCTCCGGCCGCTCCCGGCCGGATCGCCCGGCGCAGCGCTCGCGGCCGGGATCGGCATGGTTCATCAGCACTTCGCGCTCGCGGACAGCCTCTCGGTCATCGAGAACGTCGTCCTCGGCACGCTGCCGCTCTGGCGGACGGGGCTCGGCCTCGGCGAGGCGCGGGCGAGGCTTGAGGACCTGATGCGCGAGAGCGGGCTCGCGGTCGATCCGGGGCGTCGCGTCGCCTCGCTCGGGGTCGGCGAGAAGCAGCGCGTCGAGATCCTGAAGGTGCTCTACCGGGGTGCCCGCATCCTGGTTCTCGACGAGCCGACGGCCGTCCTCGCGCCCCGCGAGGCGGAGCAGCTCTTCGATGTCCTGCGCCGGCTCCGCGGAAAAGGCCTCGCGGTGATCTTCATCTCGCACAAGCTCGGCGAGGTCGCGGCCCTGGCCGACCGGGTCGCGGTCTTGCGGGCCGGCCGCAAGGTCGCGGACCAGCCGGTCGCGGGCGCCGACAAGGCCGCGCTCGCGACGCTCATGGTCGGCCGCACGGTTGCGCCGAGCCGCCGCGTGCCGCAGGTGGCCGGCGAACCGCTCCTGTCGATCGAGGGCGCGAGCGTCGCCGGCAGCCGCGGCCGGCCGGGCCTCGTCGACGCATCGCTCACGGTCCGGGCCGGTGAGATCGTCGGGATCGCGGGCGTCGCCGGGAACGGCCAGCAGGAGCTCGCGGGCCTCGTCGCCGGCCAGATGCGTCTCGCGGCGGGCTCGATCCGGCTCGACGGGGCGCCGCTCGGGCTGGGACCCGCGGGCGCCCTCGCGGCCGGGATCGCCCGCATTCCCGAGGACCGGCATCGCGACGGAATCGTGCCGTCCTTCAGCGTCGCGGAGAACCTGGCCCTGGAGCCGACCGGCTCGGCCGACGTGCAGCGCTGGGGCTTCCTCCGGCGCGGCGCGATGCGCCAGGCCGCGGAGCGCGCGATCGCGGCCTACGACATCCGCTGCCCCGGGCCGGACGCCCCGGCCCGGATCCTGTCCGGCGGGAACATCCAGAAGATCATCCTGGCCCGGGTCTTCGAGAGCGCCCCCCGGTTCGTCCTCGCCGACCAGCCGACCCGCGGGCTCGACGTCGGGGCGGCCGGCGAGGTCCAGCGGCGTTTGCTGGAGGCGCGCGGGCGCGGTGCCGGCGTGCTCCTGATCTCGGAGGACCTCGACGAGCTCCTGGCCCTCTCGGACCGGATCGCGGTCCTGGCCGGTGGCCGACTCTCCCAGGCTGAGGCGACCGAGGCCGTGACCCTGGAGGAGGTCGGGCTCCGCATGGCAGGCGGGGCCGAGAGCCCCGACGCGATGGCGGCCCGGGCGGCCCGGGCAGCATGATCCGGTTCGAGCCGAGGGGCGACGTCGCGCCGGCCTATGTGGCGGCGGTCCGGGGCGCCGCGGTCGCGGCCGCGCTCGCGCTCGCCGCCATCCCGATCGCGGTCGCGGGCGCCCCGGTCCTCGGCGCCTACGGGGCGATGCTCGTGGGCGCCGCGGGCTCGCTCTTCGCGCTGACCGAGACGCTGACCCGGGCGACGCCCCTCGTCTTCACGGGGCTCGCGTCCGCGGTCGCGTTCCGGGCGCGGCTCTACAACATCGGGGCCGAGGGCCAGCTCTATCTCGGCGCGCTGGCGGCCGTCGCGGTCGGGTCGGGTGCGGTCGAGGG
>CAXTKM010000251.1:1849-6043 GCA_964244795.1 uncultured Enterovirga sp. | reverse complement strand
GCCTCGCTGACCCATCTCATCCGGTTTCCGGTCGCCTTCGTGAAGATCGACCGGACGTCGCCCGCCGTGCGATTGCGGTTGTCCGTCATCGCCTCGACGATGATCGCGGCGCCGCCGGGCCCGTAGCCCTCGTAGCGGATCTCCTCGTAGTTCTCGGCGTCGCCGCCCTGGCTCTTCTTGATCGCGCGCTCGATGTTGTCCTTCGGCATGTTCTCGGCGCGCGCGGCCAGGATCGCGGCCCTCAGCCGAGGGTTCATGGCGGGGTCGGGCATGCCGAGCTTCGCCGCGACCGTGATCTCGCGGGCGAGCTTGCCGAACATCTTCGACCGGACCGCGTCGACGCGGCCCTTGCGGTGCATGATGTTCTTGAACTGGGAATGTCCGGCCATGGCATCGTCTCGGGCGTGGGCTGGTGCGGCGGCGCGCTATCGCGGAGGTCCCCTGCGGATTAGGAGAATGGCGACCGCGTGTCATCAGGCGCGGCGTCGGGGCGAGCGCCATGTTGAGCCTGAAGGGGAAGATCGCGGTCGTGATGGGCTGCGGCTCGTCGGGGCCGGGCTGGGGCAACGGCAAGGCGACCGCGGTCCTCTTCGCCCGCCAGGGCGCGACCGTGGTCGGGACCGACCGCGACCTCGCGGCCGCCGAGGAGACCCGCCGCATCATCGAAGGCGAGGGCGGGGCCTGCGAGGTCGAGCGCTGCGACGCGACGGACGGCGCAGCCGTGGGAGCCTTCATCCAGGGCGCCAACGCGCGTCACGGCCGCCTCGACATCCTCGTGAACAACGTCGGCCAATCCGAGCCCGGCGGCCCGGTCGACATGACGGAAGAGGTCTGGGCGGCGCAGTTCCAGCTCAACGCCACGACCGCGTTCCTGGGCTGCAAGCACGCGATCCCGATCATGGAGCGCCAGGGCGGTGGCGCCATCGTGAACGTCTCGTCGGTCGCGGCGCTCCGCTACATCGGCAAGCCGCAGGTCGGATACGCGGCCGCGAAGGCGGCCCTGATCCAGTTCACGAAGACCAGCGCCGTGATCCACGCTGCCGGCGGCGTGCGGCTGAACTGCGTCGTGCCGGGTCTCATGCACACGCCGCTCGTCAATCGCCTGGCCGAGAAATACGCGGCCGGCGACCTCGAGGGCTTCGTCGCGAAGCGCCATGCCCAGGTCCCGATGGGCCACATGGGCGACGCCTGGGACGTCGCGCATGCGGCCCTGTTCCTCGCCTGCGACGAGGCCCGCTACGTGACCGGGACCGAGATCGTGGTGGACGGCGGCATCACGGCCGCGACCCGGTAAGGGTGCTCGATTCAGGCGCGAGACGGGCGAGCCTCGCCCTCCCGTCCCGAACGATCGCTACGCCCTCGTCACGACACCATCGGACGTGTGGCGTCTACCCTCCTGGCCGCTCAGACGCTCGGCACGCGGCCGAGGCGCAGGTCGTCCATCACGTCCCGGAGCCAGAGGGCCGCACCCGCTTTCCCGACCCTGTCCAGCATGAGGCGGGCCGCGACGGTGACCAGGGCGTCCGCGATCGCGATCGCGCCGTTGCCGCGCTGAACGAGCGTCGCGACCGCGGCCGAGAGCTGATCGATCGCGGCGACCGATGCCGGGTCGGCATGGCCTGCTTCGAGATTTCGGATCGTCATCTGTCCAGCTCCCATTCGACGACCATGGGTCGATCGACGGACCGAAAAGGTTCAACCGCGAGTCGGCGCGCCTGGCTCGCTCTCGGCGCGCTTCGCCGGATCGGCCTCGCTGCGGGACGCGGCCGCGGCTTTCGCCGCGAGGCGGGCCTCCCACATCATGCGGGCCTGCAGCCGCCGGGCGGATATCTGCGTCAGGGAGGCTTGGATTTCGTCGTCGCCGGTGCCGGCGAGGCAGGCCGCCATGGCGCGCCGGGCGTAGACGAGCACCTGATGGCGCTTCGGATCGGTCGCAGTGACCAGGAACTGCGACACCCGTCCGCCAAGGCCTCGCACCATGCGGACGAACTCCGTCTGCATGTGGGCCGGCACCGTCTGGTCCTCGAGGTCGGTCACGACCATGATCCGGGTCGTGGCCGACTGGCGGGCGACGGTCGCGGCCGCCGAGACCGGGTCGTAATGTCGATAAGGCGGCGGTAGACGCATCTGGCGGCCCGTGTAGTCGTCGCCGAATGCCATCCCGCCCGAGCCCGGCACCGCGCAGCCTGCCCGATCAGGTGCACGGCCCGGAAGCCGTGACGGGCGTTGATGGCGTCGATGGCGCGGTGCGTCGCCTCGACCTCGAACCAGGTGCGGCGGTAGCGGTGGTTGCCCGACGAGCCGTCGAGCCCCATCCGGGCGAAGAGCACGACGGGCCTGCGGTATTCGTTCGACAGGAGGGCGGCGCGCCGGTCGAAGGTCGCGGGATCGAAGGCGCGGTTCTCTTCGGACTTGTCCCCATCGAGGACGTAGACGGCCTGCGCGGCGTCGCCTCCGGCGGTGGACAGATAGTACCGGAAGCACAGCCCGGTTCCCTGAACCATGACGTAGACGGTGGACCGGAAGACGCTGCACTCCTCGGCCGTCATCGTGATGCCGGCCGTCATCTGCTCCGGCGTGAAGACCGGGCCGTCCGGACGTCCGTCGGCGGGCTGCGCGACCACGGAGGTCGCGACGGACAGGAGAGCGACGAGGCAGAGCGCTCGGGCCGACATCCGGAACATCTGATCCCCCGCGGGCCGCGGCGGCCCCTCCGCCGATGGTCGCGGCAGGGCCGCGGGAGGTTCAAGCGACAGCGTTCAGCGGCCGATCGTCCGGCGACGGGAGCGTCGGTCCGGGTCGACCCTCCGACGTTCGCGGAGCCGGCACCGTCCGGGCGCAGGCTCAGAACCCGTGCGCGGCCCGGCTGTCCGTCGGGGCCTCGGCCCTCTCGGTCATGCCATAATCCCGGACCACGCCCGCGATCCGGAGGCGGTAGTCCGAGAACACGCCGCCTCGGCCCTTCGCCTGGGTCGAGCGGTGCGAGGGGCGGTTGCGCCAGGCCTGGATCGCGGCCTCGTCGCGCCAGAACGAGAGCGACAGGAGCTTGCCGGGCTCCGACAGGCTCTCGAAGCGTTCGATGGACAGGAAGCCGTCCATCGCCATGAGTTCGCCCCGCAGCGCCGCCGCGAGATCGAGGTAGTGGTCACGCCGGCCCTCGGCCGGCCAGACCTCGAAGACAACCGCGATCATGGGATTCCCTGCTCATGGAAGATGGATTCTTAACGCGTTTCAGGTGCAATCGCGCGGTTCGAAAAGTGATGACAGACCATGAGCTTCATGCCGTTCGGAAGGGCTCGCCGCGCGGCGATCGAGACCCTGAAGGCCGAGTACGACGACCTCAAGGAGCGCGTCCACGCGCTGGACCACTTCTCCGGGGTCGGGCTCTGGCAATCGGTCGCCTTCGAGGGCGACGCGGCCCATGCCAAGGCCCGCTGGGCGTGGTCGCCCGAGTTCCGGCGCCTGCTCGGCTTCGGGAGCCAGGCCGAGTTTCCCGACGTGATGGAATCCTGGTCGTCCCGGCTGCATCCGGACGACGTCGCTCCGACCTTCGCGGCGTTCACGGGCCACGTCTCCGACCCGAAGTCGAAGAACTACGACGTCGTCTACCGCCTGAAGACGAAGGACGGGGCGTATCGGTGGTTTCGGGCCACCGGGGGCGCGCTCCGCGGCCCGAAGGGCGAGACGATCCGCGTGTGCGGATCGCTGACCGACATCCATGACGGTCACATCGCGGGCCAGACGGCGCGCGAGATGGCCGAAACCCAGAAGGCCGTCGTGGGCGCTCTCGCGACGGGGTTGTCGCGCCTGTCGTCGGGCGACCTCACCTGCAGCCTGGATGACGCCTTTCCCGGCGAGTACCGGAAGCTGCAGCTCGACTTCAACGCGGCCGTCGTGTCGCTCGCCGACACGATGAAGGCGATCGCGACGGCCTCCGGCGGGATCCACTCCGGGTCGAGCGAGATCACCATGGCGGCGGACGAGCTGTCGAAGCGGACGGAGCAGCAGGCGGCTTCGCTCGAGGAGACCGCCGCGGCGCTGGACGAGATCACCGCGACGGTGAGGAAGACCGCCGAGGGCGCGACCCACGCCCGCGAGGTCGTGACGACCGCCAAGCTCGACGCGGAACGGTCGAGCGAGGTCGTGAACGGGGCCGTCCAGGCCATGGCCGCGATCGAGACGTCGGCGAAGCAG
>CAXTKM010000251.1:0-1839 GCA_964244795.1 uncultured Enterovirga sp. | reverse complement strand
CCTTCCAGACGAACCTTCTCGCGCTGAATGCGGGCGTCGAGGCGGCCCGGGCCGGCGAGGCGGGCCGAGGCTTCGCGGTCGTGGCCTCCGAAGTGCGCGCCCTCGCACAGCGGTCGGCCGACGCCGCGAAGGAGATCAAGGCGCTCATCTCGACCTCGTCGAGCCAGGTGGCGACCGGTGTCCAGCTCGTCGGCCAGACCGGAAAGGCTCTCGCCCGGATCGCCGAGCAGGTCGCCGAGATCAACGGCATCGTGGTCGGGATCGCGGCATCGGCGCAGGAGCAGTCCACGGGGCTCCATCAGGTCAACACGGCCGTCAACCAGATGGACCAGATGACCCAGCAGAACGCCGCGATGGTCGAGGAATCGACGGCCGCGAGCCACTCGCTCGCCCAGGACGCGGGCGAACTCTCCGCCCTCGTGGCGCGGTTCGACATCGGCGGAGAGCCCGCGGCGTCCCCGGCTCGGGACCGCAAGCCGCGCCTCGTGGCCCCCGCGCCCGCCCGGCCCCGGAAGGCCGTCCGGCCCGCGACCTACGGCAATCTCGCCCTCAAGCACGTCGAGCCCGCCGAGGAGGGCTGGGAGGAGTTCTGACCCGAGCCTTGTCCGAGCCTCGCCGAGATCCCTCCGGGCTCTCCGGGCCGGCGCGTCTCGCGTCACGGCGATCATCACGGCCGCCCGAGCGGCGCGTGCGGGGCGGAGGCGAGCCGGAGGAAGAGCCGGTCCTCCCGGCGGATGAAGCCCTCGCGCTTCGAGAAGCCGTAGTTCTCCCGGCCTTGCGGATCGTCGCGAAGCCGCGCCCGATACGCCTCGTACGCGGCCAGGCTCTCGACATGGTAGACCCCGTAGGCCGTCGTGGCCGAGCCCTCGTGCGGCGCGAAATAGCCGACGAGCTCGGCGCCGCAGCGCGGTATCGCCTCGCCCCAGGCCCTCGCGTAGCGCTCGAAGGCGTCCACCCTGAACGGGTCGATCTCGTAGCGGATGAAACAGGTGATCATCGGGTCGGGCTCCCTTCCGGCCTGCCCTGAATAGCGATTGCGCGACGGCAACGCTTCGGCTAAAGCCGAACCATGCAGGACGGACCTCTCATCGCCTCGGTCGCGGCGCTCATCGGCGACCCGGCGCGGGCCAACATGCTGACCGCGCTGATGGACGGCCGTGCGCTGACCGTGAGCGAGCTGTCGCAGGCGGCCGGCGTCGCGCTCCCTACCGCGAGCGGCCATCTCGCCAAGCTCGCCGCGGGCGGGCTCGTCGCGGCCGAACGGCAGGGCCGTCACCGCTACATGCGGCTCTCGGGTCCCGACGTCGCGGAGGTGCTGGAGGTCCTGATGGGGCTCGCGCAGCGGACCGGCCAGACCCGAATCCGGACGGGGCCGCGCGATCCGGCGCTCCGGGCCGCGCGGGTCTGCTACGACCACCTCGCTGGCGAGCGCGCCGTCGCGCTCATGGGCCGGCTCATGACGGACGGCCTCGTGACCGATACGCGGGAGCCGGCCGTGACGGAGGCGGGCCGACGCTTCTTCGCGGCGCTCGGGATCGAGACCGACCCTGCGGCCCGCTCCCGCCGCCCGCTCTGCCGGCGCTGCCTCGACTGGAGCGAGCGGCGCGACCATCTCGGCGGCGCGCTCGGCGCGAGGGTGCTCGACCTCGTGGTCGAGCGGCGCTGGGCCAGGCGCCAGGAAGGGCGCGTCGTCGCCTTCACGCCAGAGGGCGGGCGCGCCTTCGACGCGGCTTTCGGCACAGGTCGCTAGAACAGGCTGGCTTTTCATGGAAACGCCAGCCTGTTCTAGGGCCTGTCCCCATTGCGGTGTACGGCCCGAATCTGATTCCGTCCTGCCCG
>CAXTKM010000250.1:0-6058 GCA_964244795.1 uncultured Enterovirga sp. | reverse complement strand
CGGGCTGCCGTCCTCCGGCGTGCACTCGAACGGGTACTCGCTCGTGCGCCGGATCGTCGAGCGCGCCGGCCTCGGCTGGGAGGAGCCCGCACCGTTCCAGCCGGGCACGAGCCTCGGCCAGGCCCTGCTCGAGCCGACCCGGATCTACGTGAAGCCCCTTCTCGCCGCCGTACGGGAGGGTCCCGGCATCAAGGCGCTCGCGCACATCACCGGCGGCGGCTTCCCCGACAACATCCCGCGCGTGCTGCCGGCCGGTCTCGGGGTCCGGCTCGACCTCGCGGCGATCGCGGTGCCGCCCGTCTTCGGCTGGCTCGCCCGCACGGGCGCGGTCGCCGAGCGCGAGATGCTCCGGACCTTCAACTGCGGGATCGGCATGGTGGCCGTGGTCGCGCGGGACGCGCTCGACGCGACGCTGGATCGGCTGCGGCAGGAGGGCGAGGCGCCGATCCGGCTGGGCCTCGTCGAGGCGGCCTCCGGCGAGGAGCGCGTCGCCTATGCGGGCGCGCTCCCGCTCTGAGCCGTCTCCGGTGAAGGCCCGCGTCGCGGTCCTGATCTCGGGCCGCGGCTCGAACATGGCGGCCCTGATCGAGGCCGCCCGCGCGCCGGACTACCCGGCCCGGATCGCCCTCGTGCTCTCGAACAGACCCAAGGCGGCCGGGCTCGCGACCGCGGCCGCCGCCGGCATCGAGACGGCGGTCGTGGAGCATCGCGGTTTCCCGGACCGCTCCGCCTTCGACGCGGCGCTCGCGGCCGCGCTCGACCGGCACCGGATCGACCTCGTCTGCCTCGCGGGCTTCATGCGAATCCTCTCGGCAGGCTTCGTCGAATCCTGGCGCGGCCGGATGCTGAACGTCCATCCGTCCCTCCTGCCTGCCCTCAAGGGTCTCGACACCCATGCCCGCGCGCTCGCGGCGGGCGCGACGGAGCACGGCTGCACGGTGCATTTCGTGGTGCCGGAGCTCGACGCCGGCCCGATCGTCGCCCAGGCCCGGGTCCCGGTTCTGCCCGGCGACGACGCGGCCAGCCTCGGGGCGCGCGTGCTGGCCGAGGAGCACCGGTTGTACCCTCTCGCCCTGGCCGACGTCGCCCGCGGTCTCCTCTCCCCGTTACACGGGGACAGGCCACTCCAGCGCGGGAACCTCCCATGACCCGGCCTAGCAACGTTCCGCCCGGCATCGTCGGGCACAACCGGACCATGGTGACGCCACACTACGCGGTGATGCCGCCGGACGGCATCCTGCAGAGCCGATTGCCCGGCTTCGCGGGCGCGCGGGTGCATTTCCAGACGAGCCCCGCCATGGGGGCGGGCTTCGCGCAGGCGCTGCTCGTCCTCGCGCCGGGCGGCGGGACGGCGGCTCCGCGCGAGGACGGGCTCGAGCACTTTTTCTACGTCGTCGAGGGGGCGGCCGAGATCGGGCCGTCGGGCGAGGAGCGACACCTCGAGCCAGGCGGCTTCTGCTACGTCCCGGCGGGCCGAGCCTACGATCTCCGGGCGACCGAGGAGACCCGGATCGTCTGGATCAAGCGGCCGTATGAGCCGGCGCCCGGGATCTCCTCGCCGGAGCCGCGCTTCGGCAGCCGCCAGGACACGCCTATCCTGCGCAAGCACACGGACGGGCGCGGCTGGCAGACGCTCCTGGGCGAAGACGATCTCCGGATGGACATGGAGATCAACATCCTGTCCTTCGCGCCGGGCACGCATTTCCCGTTCGTCGAGACCCACGTCATGGAGCATGGGCTCTACATGCTGGACGGACAGGGCCTCTATCTTCTCGGCCGCGACTGGCACGAATGCTGGGCCGGGGACTTCATCTGGATGGGCGCCTACGTGCCGCAGCAATTCTACTGCACGGGCTGGGGCGAGGCGGCCTATCTGCTGTACAAGAACGTCAACCGCGACGTGACGTTCTGATCCTCGAGCACGCGATTGTCATTCCGGGGCTCGCGAAGCGAGAGCCCGGAACCCATAAACGCTGACCATTCCAGCCCCGACACCGCCGGTGTCGAAGCGCCCAACGTCGGCGTTTATGGGTTCCGGGCTCGGCTTCGCCGCCCCGGAATGACAGGTCCGGCCGCGCAGAGCCTCTCTCTTCCAGCACCCGCCCTCCCTACGCCGGGCGGCGCAGGCGGCAGATGTCGATCGCGGCCAGCGCCTTCGCGCGGGCGCTGTCGTTGAAGATTCCCGTCGCCCGATAGGCGTCGATCTCGCCCGCGTCGAGGCTCCGCATCACGCCCGTCGCGTAGCAGCCGCAGCCGCGGTTCACCTGCGTCGCGGCGACGTTCTGGATCCGGGCCTGCGTGGTCGCGCAGGCCCGGCGGATGCGGGTCTGGAGCTCGGCCGCGCTCGCGGTCCGGAGCGCGGGATCGGGCGCATAGCCGAAGGGCGTCGAGGAGGCGGCCGCGAAGGCGGCGGCTCCGGTCAGGGCGCCGAGGGCGAGGGCCAGGCCCGAGGGGAGAAGCGATCGAGCGAAAGATGTCATGGCAGCGTCCGGGTTGCCGGGACCAGAGGCGGCACGAGGCGAAACGGGTCAAGCGGCGGTTCGCCCTCGCCGACGATGTCCTGTGAATTGCCCCACGATCAGGCCGGGACCGGGACGGCCATCCTGTGCGCGAGATCGGGCGCGAAGGCCACGGGCGGCTCGACGCGCTCGAGGGCGACGCGGTTGTCGTGGAAGGCGGCCCCGCCATAGGGCGCGATCGGGTCGGCGCCGGTCAGCGTGTTGATGCCGCGCCCGTCCGGGAAGGCGGCGTTCGGCCAGATCGATTCGGCGATCAGCACGCCCCGCCGGAGCCCGGCGAAGAGCCGCGCCCGGATCAGCACGGCGCCGCGATCGTTGCGGAGCCGCACCCAATCGTCGCTCGCGATCCCGAGCGGCGCGGCATCGTCCGGATGGATCATCACCTCCGGGCGCCCCTCGCGCTCGATCGAACCTCCCGTCTCGTTGAAGGTCGAGTTGAGGAAGGACCGGGCCGGGCTGGTCGCGAGCCGGAACGGGAAGGCCAAGGTCGCGTCCTCGGTCACGGCCCAATGGTCGGGCAGGTCCGGGAGCGATCCGTACGGCCCGATCGGGCCGATATTCGTGTTCGGCACGCGAGGCCAATCCACCCGGAACCGGAAGCGGCCGTCCGGATAGCCGAACCCGTCGAGGTAATGCGCCCGCTCGAAGGGGGGCTGCACGTCGCGCCATCCCTCCTGCTCGAGCTCGGAGAGAGTGCCCCGGTCCGAGGCGCGCAGCATGTCGTCGATCAGCTCGCGCGGGGTCATGCCGAAGCCGCGATGGCGAGCGCCGAGCCGGGAGGCCAGCGCCACGATCACGTCATGGTTCGAGCGGCAATCGCCCGGCGGGTCGACGAGCTTCAGCCCGAGCCCGACATGCTGGTGCCCGCCACCGGTGTAGAGGTCGTCGTGCTCCAGGAACATGGTCGCCGGCAGCACGATGTCGGCCATCGCGGCCGTCTCGGTCATGAACTGCTCGTGCACGCAGGTGAACAGGTCCTCGCGGGCGAATCCGCGCTTCACGAGGTCCTGCTCGGGCGCGACGGAGACCGGGTTCGTGTTCTGCACCAGGAGCGCGGTCACGGGCGGGCCGTGTCGGAGGCTGTCGGGGTCGCCCGTCAGCACGCGGCCGATCTCCGTCTGCTGCAACTGACGGACGCCTCCGTCGGCCACGTCCTGGCCCTCGATCGTGCCCTTCCGAAGCCCGAAGATGCCCGAGTTCGAGTGGAAGGCGCCGCCGCCCTCGTGCCGCCAGGCGCCGGTCACGGCCGGGATGGAGAGCGCCGCGTGCATGTTCACCGCGCCGTTCCGGCTGCGCGAAAAACCATAGCCGAGCCGAAAGTAGCTGCGCGGCCGCGTGCCGACGAGCCGGGCGAACGCCTCGATCTCGGCGGCCGCAAGCCCCGTGATCGCGGCCGCCCATGCGGGCGTCCGGTCGGCCAGATGACGCTCGAGGTCGTCCGGACAATCGGTGTAGCGGGCGAGGTAGTCCCGGTCGGCGAACCCGTCCCGGAAGAGCACGTGCATGACCGCGCAGGCGAGCGCGCCGTCGGTGCCGGGCCGGAGCACGAGGCCGAGATCGGCCTGCCTCACGGTCGGGTTGTCGTAGATGTCGATCGCGACGATCATCGCCCCGCGCTCCTTCCGGGCCCGCAGCGCGTGCGTCATCACGTTCACCTGCGTGTGGACCGGGTTCGTGCCCCAGATCACGACGCAGTCGGAGAGCGCCATCTCGCGCGGGTCGACGCCGGCGAGCCGGCCGGTCCCGCCGATGAAGCCGGTCCAGGCGGGCGTCGTGCAGATCGACGAGAACTGGCCGGAATAGCGCTTCGCGTGCCGCAGCCGGTTGATGCCGTCGCGCATCACGTAGCCCATCGTGCCGGCGTAGTAGTAGGGCCAGACGGTCTCCGGTCCGTGCCGGGCCTCCGCCGCGAGGTAGGCCTCGGCGGTGCGGTCGAGCGCCTCGTCCCAGCCGATGGGACGGAACTGGCCCGAGCCTTTCGGGCCGGTCCTGATCAGCGGCCGGGTGAGCCGATCGGGGTGGTGGATTCGGTCGGCGTAGCGGGCGACCTTCGCGCAGATGACGCCGGCCGTGTAGCTGTGGTCCCGAGCGCCGCGCACCCGGCCGATCGTGCGGCCGTCGATCACCTCGACCTCGAGCCCGCAGGTCGAGGGGCAGTCATGCGGGCAGATCGAGCGCCGCTTCTCGATCAGGGGCAAGCGGTTCATCGCGGCCCTCCTGGCAGGTTGGTTCGAGCGGCCGGTCAGGCCGGCCCGAGGCCCCGTTCCGCCGTCATCCCCGGACCCGCAGGACCTCGCGGCGGTATCGGACCGGATGACGGAGGGAGCGGACCGCCTTGTAGCCGTAGAAGGGTCCGCCGGGCGTGTAGGTCGTCACCCCGAAGCCGAGCTCGCCCGTGACGGGCCGCGTCGACTGCTGCACGTCATGGTCGCGCGTGTAGTAGACGGCCGGGCGGCCGAGATAGCTGGAATAGCCGAAGAAGGGCGGGTAGCCGTCGGCGAGACATGGCGTGGCCAAACCCAGCACCACGAGTCCGAACCCGAAAGCCGTCAATCGAGGCACGCCCGCTCTCCCGTCCGACAATTCCGCGTCCGTCGATAGCGTAAGCCGAGGCGCAGGTGGTGACAATCGTGCCGCAGGAGCGCCGGGCGATCGTAAGAGCTCGGCACGCTTGTCATTCCGGGGCGGCGAAGCCGAGCCCGGCGCGGCCCGTCGCTTCGCATCGACCATGTCGGTGTCTATGGGTTCCGGGCTCGGCTTCGCCGACCCGGAATGACAGATCGGTGCGTGTCCCATCCGGGCGAACCCGACCGCTCGTTCCGCCCTATTTCCCGATCGCCGCAAAGAACTCGCGGCGCGTCGCGGCGTTGTCCCGGAAGGCGCCGAGCATGCGGCTCGTGGTCATGACGGCCTCGCGGGCATGCACGCCGCGGGTCGTCATGCAGGCATGCGTGGCCTCGATCATGACCGCGACGCCTCGCGGCCGGAGCACATCCTGCAGGGTGTCGGCGATCTCGGCGGTGAGGCGCTCCTGGACCTGCAGACGGCGCGCGAAGGCGCCGACCAGCCGGACCAGCTTCGAGATCCCGACGACGCGGCGGCGCGGCAGGTAGCCGACGTGAACCTGGCCGATGATCGGCGCCATGTGGTGCTCGCAATGCGACGCGAAGGGGATCGCCTTGAGGACGACGATCTCGTCGTAGCCGCCGACCTCCTCGAACGTACGGCGCAGGTGGCTGTCCGGCTCCTCGCCGTAGCCGGAGAACCAGTCGGAATAGGCGCGGGCGACCCGGGCCGGGGTCTCGAGCAGGCCCTCGCGGGCCGGGTCGTCCCCGGCCCAACGGATCAGCGTCCGGACCGCCTCCTCGGCCTCCTCTCGGCTCGGACGCGGAGGAGCGGCATTCGGCTCTCCTTCGCGTGTCGGATCATCGGGGCTCGACATGGTCATCTCTTCTCGGGGTCCGTCGGCGGTCCGGCGTCCCGCGACCTACTCCACCGGACCCTGCGCGGCCAGGGTCGCGCGGTCGCGCAAGGGTCGC
>CAXTKM010000249.1:0-6067 GCA_964244795.1 uncultured Enterovirga sp. | reverse complement strand
CGCGGCCGCGAGACCGAGGCTGTCGAGCTTCGCCCCGATGCCGTCGGGCTTACGCCCGATGCCGTCGGGCTTTCGTCCGATGACGTCAGGCTTCGGCGCTATGGCGTCGGGCCTCGGTCGGAGGCCGTCGGGCTTCGCGGGCCGCCTCTCCTTCGTGCTGCCGGTCGTCTCCGGCTCGAGCCCGAGCGTCTCGAGCTTCGCCCCGATCGTGTCGGCCTTGGACGGTCGGACCGGCAGGTCGGATAGGCGCGCGAGCTGGGCGATCGACATCGGCTTCAGGTCGAGGTGGCGGTCGACCATGCGCTGGAGCCGGTCGGGCCGGGTGAGCAGCGCCCATTCGGCCTTCGCGATCGCGATCGTCTCGCGCTCGCGCTGCACCTTGGCCCGGAGCTTCGTCAGCGTCTCGGCATAATAGAGCGTCTCGTATTTCGTCGAGTACGCATAGGCCGCCGACCCGATCAGGAGCGTGATCGCGACCACGTGCAGGAAGCGGATCATCCCTCGATCCTCCACGGCCCGACCGGCATGTGCGGCAGGAGGTCGAGCGGCGGCAATGGCTCAGCCTCGGTCCGTTCCGCGGCCCGCATCTTGGCAGAGCGCGCGCGCGGGTTCCGGGCGGTCTCGGCGTCGGCGGCGACGACGGGACCGCGCGTCACGGCCGAGAAGGTCGGGACGGCCGGTTCCGGCGACGGCATATGACGCGAGGCGCGCGGCGTGCGGCTCGTCCTCGCCTGCATGAACTGCTTGACGATCCTGTCCTCCAGCGAATGGAAGGTCACGACGACGAGGCGCCCGCCCGGCCGGAGCGCGCGCTCGGCCGCGTGGAGCGCCTGCACGAGCTGGCCGAGCTCGTCGTTCACGGCGATGCGGAGCGCCTGGAAGGTGCGGGTCGCGGGGTTGAAGCCCGGCTCCGAGCGAACGTGCCGGGCGACGAGCTCCGCGAGCTCGGAGGTGGTCCGGAAGGCTTCGCGCCGGCGCCGCTCGATGATGGCGCGGGCGATCGCGCGCGAGCGCCGCTCCTCGCCGTAACGGAACAGGATGTCCGCAAGGTCGGCCTCAGGGGCCCCGTTCACGAGGTCGGCCGCGCTCGGGCCGCCGCGCTCCATCCGCATGTCGAGCGGGCCGTCGGTCCGGAACGAGAAGCCGCGCTCCGGACGGTCGAGCTGCATCGACGAGACCCCGATGTCGAGCACGACACCGTCGAGCACGGGCTCGCCCGCGTCCCGTGCCATGACGTCGAGCGCACCGAAGCGGCCCTGCACGAGCAGCAGCCGACCCGACGATTCGCGAACGAGCGCCTCTCCGGCCGCGATCGCGTCCGGATCGCGGTCGATCGCGACGACCCGTGAGCCGGGATGGGCGGAGAGGATCGCGCCCGCGTAGCCGCCCGCCCCGAAGGTGCCGTCCAGGAACACGCCGCTCCGCTCGGCCTCGAGCGCGGCCGCGACCTCCGCCAGGAGCACGGGAACGTGAGGGGCCGGTCCGCCAGGGGCGCCGGCTTCGCGGCCGTCGCCTCGACCCGTCATCGTTCCTGCGCTCCCGGCGGAAGGACACCGGAGGGCCGCAGCCCACCGAGAGACCGTTTCAGCTCCCTGACGCGCGCCCGAGCCTCCTCGAGATGCGCCAGGAAGCGCTCCGGCTCCCAGATCTGGAACTTCCGCCCGAGGCCGACGAAGGTCACCGCGTCCGTCAGCCCCGCGTGCGTCCGCACCAGCTCGGTCACGCCGATGCGCCCATCCCCGTCGATCCGCAGAACCTCGCTCGTGCCGAACAGGGCCGTCGAGAGCTGGTCGCGCTCGTCCGAGTAGGCCGGGAGGGTCGACAGGAACGCGTCGATCTCGCGCAGAAGCGTGTTGCCGCCAGCGTCCAGCGCAGGCGCATCCAGCGCCGGATGGACGTAGAGACCCTCGAACCCGTCCCGGGCGAGAACCGCCCGGAAGGGTGCCGGGACCGACACACGGCCCTTCGCGTCCAACCGAAAGGTGAAGTTGGAAACGAAGCGATCCACGTGCCGACGCCTGCCCGCCCCATGACATCAGCCGCACGGCGGCGAGAACCCTGCCGCAGCCCGGTCCGCGAGGACGCGCATCGACCAGCCGTGCCGGTGCACCGCTCCTCCAGCGGCGTCCGACAGGCTGCGAGCAACCTCTCGTGAACGGGATGACATGGGCTATCATGGGTTGGTATGGGCGTCAAACAATGTGGCCGAGGCTGGGCGCCCGACGCTCGACCCGCATTCAGACCCGATCAGGGTTAACGAAGGCTTGCGGCCCGGCCTGAACAGAACTCCGACCGGCATCTGGAACGGGACTCGCCCGAGCGTGTTTGCTTCCCCCAGATAGGAGACGAGTGATGTTGAGAACGAAGATTGTGTCGGCGGCCGCGCTCGCGGCGGCGCTAATGGCGTTCGCCGTGCCGATGCCCGCCGATGCGCAGGGCATCGCTCGCGGCGCGCAGGATGGCGCGAGGACCGGCGGCCGTGCGGCCGGCCCGGTCGGCGGCGTCGTGGGTGGCGCGGTCGGGGGTGCCGTCGGCGGCGCGGTCGGCGGCGTGAAGGGCGTGCTCGGCATCCCGCAGCGGACAGGCGTGCGGCGTGGCTACCGCCGGAACGCGTACCGTCGTCGGCGATGACGGGACGGCGAACGGGCCGGAGGCAGAACGGGTAGGACGCTGAACGTGAAGGTGTCAGCCGGCCTGTAAGCCGGGTTCGGTAGGGCCCGGGCGCCGCGAGGCGCCCGGACGTGGCGGCCATTCCTCTGGGACGGCCGTTGCCGGCCGCCTCGAGCGATCAACCCGGGCGGCGGGCTGAAGACGAGCCCCGGCACCTTTCGGTGCCGCGCCGCCCCTATTCGATCTTGCTCCCGGTGGGGTTTGCCGATGCCGTCCGCGTCGCCGCGTCCGCGGGGCGCTCTTACCGCCCCTTTTCACCCTGACCGCGTCGGGCGAGCCGAAGCCCGCCGCCGCGGCGGTCCTTCTCTGTGGCACTGTCCCTGGGGTCGCCCCCGCCGGACGTTATCCGGCACCGTGTCTCCATGGAGCCCGGACTTTCCTCCCCGCCGCGATCGAGCCGCGGATCGGAGCGGCCGCCCGGCCGACTGACGCCGGCATGTGGTCCGGCTCTCCCCGGAGGGTCAAGTCCGCGGGCGGACCCCGGGTCGTCCCCGGAAACCTTCAACGTTGTTCACCACGTCCGATCACGGTAGCGTCCAGGCCCGAACGTTGGTGGCACCGGCGGATTTCGGGCTATAAAGCCAAGCTCGGCCGATCGACGCACGGCCCGGTGGAAACGACGGAAGAGGATTCGCCCATGAAGAAGATGATCTCGGCCGGCCTCGCGGGCGCGCTCGCGCTGTCGCTCAGTGCCTGCTACTCGCCCGGCGAGCGGGCCGGTGGCGGCGCGCTCATCGGGGGCGCGACCGGGGCCGCGATCGGAGCGGCGGCGTCGGGAGGACGGGCCGGCGGGACCCTCGCGGGCGCGGCGATCGGGGCGCTGACGGGCGCGGCGGTCGGGGCGTCGACGGCGCCTTGCCCCTACGGCACCTACCAGGACTACTACGGCAACGTGTATTGCCGCTGAGCACCTGATCCCGTCGTTCCGGCATCGGCCGGGACGACATTCTCCTGAAGCGCCGGCGATCCGCCATGTCTGTCTGGGGCAAGTTCGGCGGCGGCGGGGTCGGTCTCGCGATCGGCGGCCCGATCGGGGGGCTGGTCGGGGCCTTGGCCGGCCATTACCTCGTCGACCGCGACGGGGCGCCGTTCGGGGCGCCCCCACGGGACGTCGTCCTGACGACCGGCCTGATCGCGCTCGCGGCCAAGATGGCGCGGGCGGACGGCGTCGTGCTTCGGTCCGAGGTCGACGCCTTCGAGGCGATCGTCATCGTGCCGGGCGCCGACCATCCGAAGGTCATGCGGCTGTTCCAGCTCGCGGGCGCGACGAGCGCCGGCTTCGAAGCCTATGCCGGGCAGCTCGCGACGGCGTTCGCGGACGAGCCCGCGCTCCTCGACGACATCGTCGAGGGTCTTCTCCTGATCGCCAAGGCGGACGGCGCGGTGCACGAGGCCGAGCTCGCCTACCTGCACCGCGTCTCGAGCGTCTTCGGGCGGCCGGAGAGCGCGTTCGACCAGATGATCGAGCGCCATCTGCACCTTCGCGGCGACCCCTACCTCGAAATCGGCGCAGATCGGGATTGGACCGACGACGTCCTGAAGGCGCACCACCGCCGTCTCGTGCGCGAGCACCACCCCGACCGGGAGATCGCGCGCGGCCTTCCGCCCGAGGCGGTCCGGATCGCCACGAACCGGCTCGCCGCGATCAACGCCGCCTGGGACCGGATCGCGCTCGCGCGGGGTATCCGATGACCGGCCCGGCGCATCCCTCCCCGGACAGCCCCGTCGCGGCGGAGGTCCATCCGTCCCCGAACCATGGCCCGCGCCGGGACGGGCGGCAGCCGGACATGCTCCTCCTGCACTACACCGGGATGGCGAGCGCCGCGACGGCGCTGGCACGGCTCTGCGATCCGCTGGCCGAGGTCTCGGCGCATTACCTCGTGCTCGAGACGGGACGCGTCCTGCAGCTCATCCCCGAGGCACGGCGCGCCTGGCATGCCGGCGCCGGCGCCTGGGGGCCGGACCGCGACATCAACGCCTGCTCGATCGGGATCGAGATCGCCCATCCTGGTCATGCCGGCGGCCTGCCGCCCTATCCCGACGCGCAGATCGACGGCGTGATCCGCCTCGCCCGGGACATCGTTGATCGTCTGGCGATCCGGCCCGAGCGCGTGCTCGGCCATTCGGACGTGTCGCCGGACCGCAAGGAGGACCCGGGCGAGCTGTTCCCCTGGGAGCGGCTTCACCGCGCGGGAATCGGGCATTGGGTCGCGCCGGCCGACGACCTCCCGGGGCCGGCACTGCGGGAAGGCCTGTCCGGGCCGCCGGTCGAGGCCTTGCAGCGGATGCTCGCGCTCTACGGCTACGTGCTCGAGCCGACCGGCGTCTTCGATGCCGCGACGACCGCCGTGGTGAGCGCGTTCCAGCGCCACTTCAGGCCGCGCCGCCTGGACGGGGTCGCCGACCTCTCGACGGTCGAGACCCTGCGGACCCTTATCGCGACGCAGCCCTCCGCCTGAAAGCTCCGACACGGCGCGGGCTGGGCGCGCGTCGACGGAGCCGATCGAGGCGCCGGAGCGCCGCACACGGGCCCGACCGTCTTTCAGCCGCAAACGCATTGCATCGAGGAGTTCTCCCCCGATGAGAGGATCGCGGCCGCGGCATCTTCCACGGCGTCTCTCAAGCGTCTTTCTCACGCGTCTCTTGCCGACGCACCTCACGGCCAGTACGGATTCCGACACCGGCTGCCAGGACCCGGACCCGTCCACGTTGCGTCTGATCCGTCTCTGCCTCGCGCTCCTCGTGGCGCTCGCCGGCCCGGCGCTGCTGCCCACCGGGGCCTCGGCAGTCGAAGCCGTGCGGGTCACACCACAGAGCACGGCGATCGACCTCACGCCGATGATCGAGAACTACAGCTCGACGGGCGACCTCATCCAGATCTCGACCGCGCCCGGGCGCGACGGGATCGTGCGCCGGATCGCCGTGAAGGCGCGCGAGACCGGCACAAGCCAGGGCTGGATCGCCTTCGCGCTCACGAATTCCTCCGACGAGCAGATCGAGCGGCTCCTGGTCGCACCGCATTTCCGGCTGATCGGCTCCGGCATCGTCTGGCCCGACCTCGGCTCGACCCGGATCGCGGCGATCACGGCGAGCGAGGGGATCCGGCCCGAGCGCGAGCCCGCGACCGACGCCGACCTGTTCCAGATCACGCTCGACCCGGGCACCACGGTCACCTTCGTGGCGGAGCTCGCCTCCCCGAACGTCGGGCAGGTCACGCTCTGGGAGGCCGACGCCTATCGGCGCAAGCTGAACGGGCTCACCCTCTACAAGGGCATCATCATCGGGATCGCGGGGCTGCTCGCGCTCTTCCTCACGATCGTGTTCGTCGTGAAGGGCGCCCTGATCTTCCCGGCCGCGGCCGCCCTCGCCTGGTCGGTGCTCGCCTATGCCTGCATCG
>CAXTKM010000248.1:0-6072 GCA_964244795.1 uncultured Enterovirga sp. | reverse complement strand
CGAGACGATGCCGGACGTCACCGTCCCGCCGAGCCCGAACGGGTTGCCGATCGCCACCACCCAATCGCCGACCCGCGGCTGCGTGCCGGCGAGCTTCACGTAGGGGTAGGTGCCGGGCTCGCTCACCTTCAGGAGCGCGAGATCGCTCTTCGGGTCGGTGCCGATCACCTTCGCGTCGAGCGTGCGGCCGTCGTCGGTCGTGACCTGGACGGTCCGGCCCTTCTCGACGACGTGGTTGTTCGTGACGACGTAACCGTCGGCCGAGATGAAGAAGCCGGAGCCCTGCGCCTGGCCGCGGCGGCGTGGTGCCTCGCGCCGGGGCCCACCCTCCTCGCGGTCGCGGAACAGCTCGCGAAGCTGGGGCGGGAGGCGCTCGATCCGGGACGGCGTCTCGCTCTCGTCGGCCGCGGTCTCGATCGTGACCTTCACGGACACGACGGCCGGCTTCACGGTGTCGACGACGTCGGCGAAGGAGGCCGGCGCCTGGGCCTGGACCTGCGGCGGCACGGTGATCGGCGCCTGAGCGAAGGCAGGATGGCCCTCGATCATCGTCGCCCCGACGGCGCCTCCCGCGACGATCGCGAGCGCGGCCACCGAGGCGAGCGCCTTCCGGCGGATCGTGGGGGCGGCGTGGTGAGTGGACAACATGGACGTGAGCTCCGCGTTCGATGATCTCGGGAGGAGCTCCGGTCATCCCGGCGGCTTCTCGCGACATGATCCATGTGGAGACGTCCGGGTGAAGGCGTCCTGGCGCCCGGATTAACGTTTCTCCAGGTGCGCGACGCAGGAGGGCGCCGTTCCCCGCACCCCTCCGGTCGACTCGACGCGGCTCTCTCTCCCGGTCGGGAGAGGGAACCCGTCGCGGGTACCCCAGCGGGTTGCGCGAACGGGACCGAAGGTCCAGACCCCCGCGCATGGACGCCAAGACACCGGCCGGGATCGCGAGCCGAACGAAGCCGCCGGGTTTCGGCGAATTCGTCGTCCTGGTCGCGCTGATGATGGGCATCACGGCCTTCGCGGTGGATGCCGTGCTGCCCGCGTTCCCGGCCCTCGGGCGCGAGTTCGCGGTCGCCGACCCGAACCGGCTCCAGCTCCTGGTCTACGTCTACATGCTGGGTTTCGGGGTCGCGCAGCTCGTCTTCGGGCCGGCCTCGGACATCGTGGGCCGCAGGCCCGCCTACCTCGTCGGGCTCGCGATCTTCCTGGTCGGAAGCGTGATGGCGATCGTCGCGACTGACCTCCAGGCCCTCCTGGTCGCCCGCTTCGTGCAGGGGGTCGGGGCCGCGTCGGGGCGCGTCCTGTCGACCGCGATCGTGCGGGACCGCTTCTCCGGGCGCGAGATGGCGCGCGTCATGTCCCTCAACATGACCGTCTTCATCACGGTGCCGATCTTCGCGCCCGCGATGGGCAGCCTGCTCCTCCTCCTCGGCGGCTGGCGCCTCCTGTTCTCCGCGATGCTGCTCTCGGCCGTGGCGGTCGGGATCTGGTTCCACCTGCGGATGCCCGAGACGCTCGCGGCCGAGAACCGGATGCCGTTCTCGGCCGGCCGGATCGCGGGCGGGTTCAGGACGACGATCACGTCGCGCGTCTCCGCCGGATACGCGACGGCCGTCGGGCTCCTGTTCGGATGCGTCATGACGATGGTCGGCTCGGCGCAGCAGATCTTCGCCGGCATCTACGGGCTCGGCGTCTGGTTTCCGCTCGCCTTCGCGCTTCTGGCAGCCTCCATGGGTGCCGCGGCCTTCGTCAACGCGACCGTGGTCGGGCGCTTCGGGATGCGACGCATCTCGCATGCGAGCATACTGGCCTTCGCGGTCCTGGGCGCGATCCAGGTCGCCGCGACCCTCGCCTGGGGCGGCCGCCCGCCGCTCCTCGTGTTCGGGACGATCCTGGCCGCCTCGCAGTTCCTGCTCGGCCTCGCCTTCCCGAACTTCAACGCACTCGCGATGGAGCCCCTGGGACGTGTCGCCGGCACGGCCTCGTCGCTGATCGGCGTCTACACGACGATCCTCGGCGCGCTCTGCGGCCTCCTGATCGGCGGCGCCTTTGACGGGACCGTCAGGCCGCTCGCCTTCGGGTATTGCGGGCTCGGGATCCTGGCCCTCGTGGTCGTGTGCTGGACCGAGCGCGGCAGCCTGTTCAGCCCGCATCACCCTGACAAGCGCCGCTGACAGGAGCGTCCGGTCGCCGTCGCACCGTCGTCGAGGCTGGGCTAGATTGATGGCGACTTGACGTTCGCGAACGATATCCTCTTAAACGTACGCACGTCCTGTATATCGGAACGCGGGGAGACGGACATGGCCGACAGGGTACCTTCCTTCAGCACGCTCGCGGTCCATGCGGGCGCCGCGCCGGACGCCGCGACCGGCGCGCGGGCGACGCCGATCTACCAGACCACGTCCTTCGTGTTCGACGACGTCGATCACGCGGCCTCGCTGTTCGGGTTGCAGGCCTTCGGCAACATCTACACGCGCATCGGCAACCCGACCTGCGCGGTGCTCGAGGAGCGGGTCGCGGCGCTTGAGGGCGGCACCGCGGCGCTCGCGGTCGCGTCGGGCCACGCGGCCCAGTTCCTGGCGATGCACGCCCTGATGCAGCCGGGCGACAACTTCGTCGCCGCGAACAAGCTCTATGGCGGCTCGATCAACCAATTCAACCACTCCTACAAGAACTTCGACTGGTCCGTTCGCTGGGCGGATGCGGACGATCCGGCCTCCTTCGAGGCCCTGGTCGACGGCCGCACGAAGGCGATCTTCATCGAGTCGATCGCGAACCCGGGCGGCGTGATCGTCGACATCGAGGCGGTCGCGAAGGTCGCGAAGGCGAAGCGCATCCCGCTCATCGTCGACAACACGATGGCCTCGCCCTACCTTATCCGCCCGTTCGAGTACGGCGCCGACATCGTGGTCCACTCGGCGACCAAGTTCCTCGGCGGCCACGGCAATTCGATCGGCGGCGTCCTGGTCGACGGCGGCTCGTTCGACTGGACGGGCGACGACCGCTACCCGATGCTGTCGCAGCCGCGCCCGGAATACGGCGGCATGGTGCTCGGCGAGACGTTCGGAAACTTCGCCTTCGCGATCGCCTGCCGGGTGCTCGGCCTGCGCGATCTCGGGCCGGCGCTCTCACCCTTCAACGCCTTCCTGCTCCTGCAGGGGATCGAGACGCTGCCGCTCCGCATGCAGCGTCAGTCGGACACCGCGCTCAAGGTCGCCCGCCATCTCGCTTCGCACGAGCGCGTCTCCTGGGTCAGCTACCCGGGCCTCGAGACCGACCGCTACCACGCGCTGGCCCGGCGCTACTGCCCGCAAGGAGCCGGGGCTGTGTTCACGTTCGGGGTCAAGGGCGGATACGCGGCGGGCGTGTCCTTCGTCACGAACCTCAAGCTCTTCTCGCATCTCGCGAACATCGGCGACACGCGCTCGCTCGTCATCCACCCCGCCTCGACCACGCACCGGCAGCTCACGGAGGCGCAGCAGATGGTCGCGGGCGCGGGACCGGACGTCGTCCGGCTCTCGATCGGTCTCGAGGATGCGGCGGACCTCCTGGCCGACCTCGACGGCGCGCTCGCGGCCGGCGGATAGGGTTCGCATCGCCTGCGATCTTCGCGAACGCAGGCTCGTCATTCCGGGGCGGCGAAGCGCGAGCCCGGTACCCATAGACGCTGACAGGGTCGATCGTGACACCGCCGGAGTCAGAGCCGACACCGTCAGCGTTTGTGGGTTCCGGGCTCGCGCTTCGCGCCCCCCGGAACGACATCCGGAACGCCGTGCGGAGGTCGTGAGGCGAGGATGGGAAAGCCTTCGGAAGGCCTCATCCCGCGGCACGCTGCGAAGCGTAATCTCGACGGACGCGCAACGCTCCGGAACGATCCGGCCCCGTCGCTCCTTGTGACCTCCGACCAGGCGGCCACCCTTCCGGCCGGGCCGCCGCAGAGGCCAGCATGACGGATCGCAGGATCGAAGATTACGGGCTCATCGGGGATTGCGAGACGGCGGCCCTGGTGTCGCTCGACGGCTCGATCGACTGGCTGTGCTGGCCGCGGTTCGACTCGCCGGCCTGCCTCGCGGCGCTTCTCGGGTCCGGCGAGAACGGTCGCTGGCTCCTGGCCCCGAGCGAGGAGATCGTCCGCACCGAGCGGCGCTACCGGCCCGGTACCCTGATCCTGGAAACCCGGTTCGAGACGGCGTCCGGCGTGGTGCTGATCACCGACTTCATGCCGCCGCGCGGCGAGGCGTCCGACGTGATCCGGATCGTCACGGGCGAGCGCGGCCGGGTCGCGATCAGGACGGAGCTGATCCTGCGCTTCGACTACGGGCACATCGTGCCCTGGGTCACCCGGATGGAGGACGGTGCGCTCCGGGCGATCGCGGGCGCGGACATGGTCGTCCTCAGGACCCCGGTGCCGCTCCGGGGCGAGGACATGCACACCGTGTCGGATTTCACGGTCGCGGCCGGCGAGACCGTGCCCTTCGTGCTGACCTACCAGGCCTCCCACCTCGCGATGCCGAAGCCCGTCGAGCCCGAGGCGGCGCTCGCCGAAACGGAGACGTTCTGGCGGGAGTGGTCGTCGCGCTACCGGCCCGACGCGCTGGACGGCAGCGTCGCGCTGTCCGGCGCCTGGCGCGAGGCGGCCGAGCGGTCGCTGATCACCCTGAAGGCCCTCACCTACGCGCCGACCGGCGGGATCGTCGCGGCGCCCACGACCTCCCTGCCGGAATGGATCGGCAGCAGCCGGAACTGGGACTATCGGTACTGCTGGCTCCGCGACAGCACGCTCACCCTCTTCGCCTTCATGAACGCCGGATACCAAGACGAGGCGAAGAGCTGGCGCGATTGGCTCGTGCGGGCGATGGCCGGCTCGGCCGACCAGATGCAGATCATGTACGGGCTCGCGGGAGAGCGCCGCCTGATCGAGTGGGAGGTCGACTGGTTGCCGGGCTACGCGGCGTCGAGGCCTGTGCGGGTCGGCAACGCGGCCACGGGCCAGGTCCAGTTCGACGTCTACGGCGAGGTGATGAGCCTGCTGCATCAGGCTCGGGTCGGGGGCATCCCCGAGACGGATCAGGCCTGGTCGATGCAGAAGGACATGCTGCTCGGCCTCGAGCGGCGGTGGCGGGAGCCGGATTCCGGGATCTGGGAGATCCGCGGTGCTCCGAGGCACTTCACGTTCTCGAAGATCATGGCGTGGCTCGCCTTCGACCGCTGCATCCAGAGCTCGGAGCAGTTCGGCCTCGACGAGTGCCCGATCGGGCGCTGGCGCGAGGTCCGGGCGGAGATCCGGCACGACGTGCTGACCCGTGGCTTCGACGCCGAGGTCGGGGCCTTCACGCAGAGCTACGGCGACCCGGCGCTGGACGCGAGCCTCCTCCTCCTGCCCGTCATCGGCTTCCTGCCGGACGACGACCCGCGCGTCCGCTCGACGATCGAGGCGATCGAGCGCGATCTCGTGGTGGACGGCCTGGTCCGGCGCTATCACACGGTGGAGGCGACGGACGGGCTTCCGCCCGGCGAGGGCGCGTTCCTGGCCTGCAGCTTCTGGCTCGTGCAGGCGCTGGTCTCGATCGGGCGCGTGGCAGATGCGCGCGCGCTCTTCGATCGCCTGCTCGACCTGCGGAACGATGTCGGGCTCCTGGCCGAGGAATACGACCCGCTGGCGAAACGCCAGCTCGGCAACTTCCCTCAGGCCTTCTCGCATGTCGCGCTGGTGAACGCCGCGCACCGGCTCGGGGCGGCCTTCGCCGGTCGGGACGACGCGATGAAGCCTTCGACGACCGGGTAGCCGTCTCAGGCTCGCGCCGGCGCGAGATTCGGGGCTGCGACCGAGGGCGCGGAACGATCGACGGCCTCCTCCAGCCACGTCCGGCGAGCATGGATCGTGGCCGCCGCGAGGAGCGCCATGGCGAGAAGCTGGTGCGAGAGCCCGGCCCAGAGCGGGACCGCCAGGACCAGCGTCGCGATCCCGAGCGCCATCTGGCCGAGCGCGAGCGCGGCGACGATCCGGGCCCGTCCGGCCGGCCGCGAGCCCGGGGCCGCCCGTCCCGTTCGCCACGCCTGCCAGAGCGCCAGCGC
>CAXTKM010000247.1:5896-6102 GCA_964244795.1 uncultured Enterovirga sp. | reverse complement strand
CGTGAGCTCCGTCGCGAGACGCGACTCGAGCTCCGTCGCCGGAAGCGTGACCTTGAACTCGCGCCGGAGACCCTCCGACCTCGTCTCGATGACCTGCATGACCTTCCTCGTCGATTCGGAACGGCCGTCGCGGCCGAGAAGCTGAGCGGTTGGGGGCGCAAGGGGGTTGGTGCGGGCGGAGGGGCTCGAACCCCCACGACTCTCGT
>CAXTKM010000247.1:0-5886 GCA_964244795.1 uncultured Enterovirga sp. | reverse complement strand
AACCTAAATCCAGCGCGTCTACCAGTTCCGCCACGCCCGCCGAAGACGCCGTGGAGCGCCGCGCCGCGGTCCCGGGTCTTCTCATACTCCCGGGAGGCCGGCAACCCTGGCGGATCGGCCTCGCCCGGAGGGCAGGCCTCCGCTAAGAGGCCGGCCATGATCGTTCCCGTGACGCGGCGCGCCGCGCTGGCCGGCTTCGCGGCCACCCTCGTCCCGCTCTCGCGGCCATCCGGCCAGCCGAGGGAGGGCCAGGCGGCCGGTCCCGACATCGTCCTGCGGGCGGCGCCGCTTCCGGCGAAGCCGGGCGAACCCGCCGATCGGTGGAGCCTGGACGGCCGGGCGGCCGGACCCGTGCTGAGGGTCCGGCACGGCGAGCCGGTCAGGGCGACGCTGCGGAACGACACAACGCGACCGCTCTCGCTGCATTGGCACGGCGTCCGGGGGCTCGCGTCCCAAGACGGCGTCGGCGGCGTCTCGCAGCCCCCGGTCGCTCCGGGCGGCTCCTTCGAGTATCGCTTCACGCCGCCCGACCCGGGCACCTTCCTGATCCGGCCCATGACGGTCGGGGGTTCCGGCGAGCCCGCGGGACGGGGCGTCGTCGGGCTGCTCGTCGTCGAGGAACGCGAGCCGCCGGAGGTCGATGCGGATTACGCGATGGTGGTCCGGGACTGGCTTCTCGAGCTCTCCGGTGCCCTCTCTCCGTTCGGTCGCCCGGAGGAGGCAGCGGCCGGGGGTCGGCTCGGCAACAGGCTGTCCGTCAACGGCGAGGACGCGCCGAACCGGATCGCGCTCCCGCCCGGCTCGCGGGTGCGGATCAGGCTCGCGAACGGCTGCAACGCCCGGATCATCCGGATCCGGTTCGACGGGTTGAAAGCCTTCGTGGCCGCGGTGGACGGGCAGCCGACGGACACCTTCGAGCCCCTGCGGGCGAGCCTCCCCTTCGCCCCCGGCTCGCGCTACGACATCGTCTTCGACGTGCCCCGCGAGGCGGGCACCCGCGGAGCCATCTCCGCGATGATCGGGGCCGGACTGCCGCTCGTCGAGGTGACGGCGGCCGGGGTCCCCGTGCCGGAGCGGCCGGCCATCGCGGCGCTGCCGCCGAACCGGCTCCTGCCGCCCGAGATCATCCTCCAATCCGCGCTTCGGCGCGATCTCACGATCACCGGCGGCGCGGCCCGGACCGGGACGGGACAGGTCGTGGCGCCCAGCGATCCCGCCCGGATCTGGGCCGTGAACGGCGTCTCGGGCGCGGTCGGGGCCGCGCCCGCCTTCTCGGCGAGACGCGGCCAGCCGGTCGTCCTCGCGGTCACGAACGCGACCGGCTTCCCCCAGCCCGTTCACCTGCACGGGCACGTGTTCCGGATCCTGCACGCCCTCGACGACGGCTGGGAGCCGTACTGGCTCGACACGATGCAGGTCGCGGAGGGGAAGACGGTCAGGATCGCGTTCCTGGCCGACAATCCGGGCCGTTGGCTCCTCAGCTCGACCGTGCTCGAGCGCTTCGACACCGGTCTCTGGACGTCGTTCGAGGTCACCTAGCGCTCGATGACAGGAGCCCGGAGGGCGTGATATTGTCCGCCGATGGATGCCCCGGCCATCTACGAGGACGACGTCTATGCCTGGGCTCATGAGCAGGCGGCGCTGCTCCGGCGGCTCGGCCGCGGCAAGCCCGGGTTGCCCAACGCTCTCGACCTCGAGAACATCGCGGAGGAGATCGAAGGCGTGGCCCGGACCGAGCTTCACCGTGCGGAGAGCTTCCTGCGCCTCGTCCTTCTTCATCTCATCAAGATCGCATCCGCACCCCAGGCGTCGGCGGTCGAGCATTGGCGGGCCGAGGTCGACCAATTTCATCTCGACCTGCTGCGGTCGCTGTCCTCTTCGCTGAAGCCCAAGATCGAGCTGGACAAAAGGTGGAGGCTCGCGATCCGGCAGGCGCAGGCGCGGCTCGCTCAGGACGGGGACCGGGTTGTGGGCGGGCTTCCTGACTCGTGCCCCCTGTCTCTCGACGATCTCGCGGAGGAGCCGTTCGACATCGATCGGGCGGTCGAGCGCCTCATCCGGAGCGCCACCGCCGTCGAGCCCCTCGGCCCGCAGGCCTGACCGGCCTCAGCCGAGTAGATCGCGAAGAACCGCAGGCAGCACGTCCGGCAGATCCTCCGCGATCAGGCCGGGTCCGAAGCGGCTCCCGGCCTCGGCATGGAGCCAGACCGCCGCCGATGCGGCCTCGAAGACGGGCATCCCCTGCGCGAGAAGGCCGACCACGATGCCGCCGAGCACGTCCCCCGTTCCCGCCGTCGCGAGATAGGGCGATCCGTTCTCGTTGATGGCGGCGCGGCCGTCGGGCGCGGCGATCACGGTGTCGGAACCCTTCAGGATCACGGTCGCCCCGAGGGCGGCCGCCGCGCGGCGTGCCCGGTCGAGCTTCGACGGGTGGGATGCGATCCCCTCTCCCGACGCCGCTGCACCATCGCCGGAGAACAGCCGCGCGAACTCGCCTCCGTGCGGCGTGAGCACGACCGGCGCCTCGCGGCCGTCCCGGATCAGGCTCGCCAGGGCGTCGGCCGCGCCCGCGAAGCTCGTGATCGCGTCGGCGTCGAGAACCGTCGCCCGGTCCGCCTCGAGCGCCGCCGCGACCCAGGCGCGGGTCGTCTCGCCGACCCCGAGGGCCGGCCCGAGCGCGATCGCGTTGAACCGGTCGTCGGTCAGAAGGTCGGAGAACTCGTCCGGATCGTCCGCAACCCTGAGCATGATCGCGGTCAGGTGGGCCGCGTTCACGGCGAGCGCTCGGGCGGAGGTGACGAGGGTCACGAGACCCGAGCCCGCCCGGAGCGCGCCACGGGCCGCGAGTCGCGCCGCCCCGGTGTGGAGCGGAGGGCCCGAGACGACGAGCGTGTGGCCGCGATCGTACTTGTGGCCGTGGCGGCCCGGCCGAGGCAGGTGGCTCGACCAGAGCCGAGGCCCGTTTACGGAGGTCCGGATGCCCGCATCCTTGAGCAGTCCGTCCGGGATCCCGAGGTCCGCCACCTCGACCGTGCCGGCATGGTCTCGGCCCGGGTCGAGGAGATGGCCGGGCTTCCGGGCCGCGAGCGCGACCGTCCAGTCCGCCTCGAACGCGACCCCGCGCACCTGCCCGCTGCCGGCGTCGATCCCCGACGGGATGTCGACGGACAGGACGGGGACCGCGCCCCCGTTCGCGCGCCGGACGACGTCCGCCGCCGTGCCGGACAGGTCGCGGCCGAGACCTGTCCCGAACAGGGCGTCGACGATCAGGCCCGCCGAGGTGACGTCTGCATCCGCGAGCGAGCCGACCTCACCGCGCCACTCTCCGGCCGCCCGGCCGGCATCGCCCGTCATCTCGCTCGCGGGCTTCAGGGCCGCGAGCTCGACCGAAAGACCGCCTTCGGCCAGCAGCCTCGCGGCCACGAAACCGTCGCCGCCATTGTTGCCCGGCCCGCACAGGACGAGGATCGGGCGCCCTCCCGCCATCGCGGCCGCGCGATCCGCGACCGCGCGGCCGGCCCGGGTCATCAGCGCGAGGCCGGAATGGCCCGCCTCGATCGCGGCGGCGTCGAGCGCCCGCATCTCTGCCGAACTTGGAAGCAGTTCCTCGGACATTCAGCCTCTCAATCCGTCTCGATCCGACGATCGCCGCGCGGAAATTGGGCGCGAAGCCCGCGTTTCAGGCAGGTGATGCCCAGGGCCTCACGAATTCGGCATGGATGCCGCCGGTCCGCGATGATATGCACCCAGCATGACAGCGCACGCCGCCTCGACCGAGCCGCTCTCCCGATGAAGAAGATCGAAGCCATCATCAAGCCCTTCAAGCTCGACGAGGTGAAGGAGGCTCTCCAGGAGGTCGGCATCCAGGGCATCACCGTGCTGGAAGCCAAGGGCTTCGGCCGCCAGAAGGGACACACGGAACTCTATCGCGGCGCCGAGTACGTGGTCGATTTCCTGCCGAAGGTGAAGCTCGAGATCGTCATCGCGGACGACCTCGCCGATCGTGCCGTCGAGGCGATCCGGAAGGCCGCCCAGACCGGCCGCATCGGCGATGGCAAGATTTTTGTATCGAGCGTCGAGGAGGCGATCCGCATCCGCACCGGCGAGACCGGAGCCGACGCGGTCTAGCCCGACGAGCCTTCACCGCCCCGGCACTCTGCCGGGAGTTCGCCTTCCCGAAAGAGGACCAGTCCACGATGAAGACGGCAAAGGATGTCCTGAGCGCAATCAAGGACAACGACATCAAGTATGTCGATCTCCGCTTCACAGATCCGCGCGGCAAGTGGCAGCACGTGACGTTCGACGTCTCGCTCATCGACGAGGAGATCTTCGCCGAGGGCACGATGTTCGACGGATCGTCGATCTCCGGCTGGAAGGCGATCAACGAATCCGACATGATCCTGATGCCGGACCCGGCGACGGCGCAGATGGACCCGTTCTTCTCGGCCTCGACGATGTCGATCGTGTGCGACATCCTGGAGCCCTCGACCGGCGAGCCCTACGACCGCGACCCGCGCGGTATCGCGAAGAAGGCCGAGGCCTACATGAAGTCGGTCGGTGTCGGCGACACCACCTATTTCGGCCCCGAGGCCGAGTTCTTCATCTTCGATGACGTGAAGTTCATGGCCGAGCCCTACAATACGGGGTTCAAGCTCGACAACGTCGAGCTGCCGACGAACGGCGACACGGACTACGAGGGCGGAAACCTCGGTCACCGCATCCAGACGAAGGGCGGATACTTTCCGGTCCCGCCGCTCGACTCGGCGCAGGACATGCGCGGCGAGATGCTGGCCGCGATGCAGTCCATGGGCGTCCGGGTCGAGAAGCACCATCACGAGGTCGCCTCCGCCCAGCACGAGCTCGGCATGAAGTTCGACACGCTCGTCCTGATGGCCGACCAGATGCAGATCTACAAGTACTGCATCCACAACGTCGCGCAGAGCTACGGCAAGACCGCGACCTTCATGCCGAAGCCGGTCTTCGGCGACAACGGCTCCGGCATGCACGTGCACCAGTCGATCTGGAAGGACGGCAAGCCCGTCTTCGCCGGCGACAAGTACGCCGACCTGAGCCAGGAATGCCTCTGGTACATCGGGGGCATCATCAAGCACGCGAAGGCCCTGAACGCCTTCACGAACCCCTCGACGAACTCCTACAAGCGCCTCGTGCCGGGCTACGAGGCTCCGGTGCTGCTCGCCTATTCGGCCCGAAACCGGTCGGCCTCCTGCCGTATTCCGTGGACGCAGAACCCGAAGGCGAAGCGCGTCGAGGTCCGCTTCCCCGATCCGACCGCGAACCCCTACCTCGCCTTCTCGGCGATGCTGATGGCGGGCCTGGACGGGATCAAGAACAAGATCGACCCGGGCCCGGCGATGGACAAGGACCTGTACGACCTGCCGCCGCGCGAGCTGAAGGAGATCCCGACGGTGTGCGGTTCGCTCCGCGAGGCTCTCGAGAGCCTCGATCGCGACCGCGGCTTCCTGAAGGCCGGCGACGTCTTCACCGACGACTTCATCGACAGCTTCATCGAGCTGAAGATGACGGAGGTCGCCCGCTTCGAGATGACCCCGCATCCGGTCGAGTTCATCATGTACTATTCCTGCTGATCGCGCTCTCCGCTCGATCCGACGAGGGCCGCGGCGATCCCGCGGCCCTTCACGTTTCAGGTCGCCGAGAAGGCCAGCGCCAGGCCGTTCATGCAGTAGCGTTTACCGGTCGGGGCCGGGCCATCGTCGAAGACGTGGCCGAAATGGCCGCCGCATCGGCTGCAATGCACCTCCGTGCGGGATGTCCCGAGGCTACGATCCTCCGCTGTCCCGACCGCGCCCGCGATCGGTGCCGTGAAGCTCGGCCACCCGGTCCGGCTGTCGTACTTGTCTTCGGACC
>CAXTKM010000246.1:0-6139 GCA_964244795.1 uncultured Enterovirga sp. | reverse complement strand
ACACGAAGACGAACGTCACCTACAAGATCCTGTTCAACGACGCGGTCGCGATGACGGGCGGCCAGCCCCACGAGGGCGCGCTCACGGTCGACATGATCGCCCGGCAGGTTCGGGCGGAGGGCGTGGACACGATCCGGCTCGTGACCGACGAGCCCGGAAAATACCCGGCCTCCGTGCAGTGGCCGGCCGGGATCACGATCCACCACCGCGACGACCTCGACGCCGTGCAGCGCGAGCTCGCCGAGGTGCCCGGCACCTCGGTCCTGATCTACGACCAGACCTGCGCGTCCGAGAAGCGCCGCCGCCGCAAGCGCGGCGCCTTCCCGGATCCCGACAAGCGGGTGATCATCAACGACCTCGTCTGCGAAGGCTGCGGCGACTGCTCCGTCCAGTCGAACTGCGTCTCCGTGCAGCCGCTCGAGACCGAGTTCGGCCGCAAGCGCCAGATCGACCAGTCGAACTGCAACAAGGACTTCTCCTGCGTGAAGGGCTTCTGCCCGTCCTTCGTGACGGTGCATGGCGGCAAGCCGAAGAAGGGCAACGCCCTCCCTCTCCCGGAAGGAGCTTTGCCTCTCCCGGAGGGAGAGGTCGAGCAGCCTGCGGCAGCAGGCGCCCGGGTGAGGGGTTCGGAGCTATCCGGAGAGGCTGCACCCCACCCCGCTCGCGCTGCGCGCGAGTCGCCCAGCCTTGAAGGGGAGGGATCACTGCCCGAACCCACCCTCCCCACGATCGACAAGACGTTCAACGTCATCGTCACCGGGATCGGGGGCACGGGCGTCGTGACCGTGGGCGCGATCATGGGGATGGCCGCGCATCTCGAGGGCAAGGGCCTCGGCCTCATCGACATGGCGGGCCTCGCCCAGAAGGGCGGTGCGGTCACGAGCCATCTCCGGCTCGCGAAGCACCAGGACGACATCTCGTCGATCCGGGTCACGGCGGGTCAGGCCGATCTCGTGCTCGGCTGCGACCTCGTCGTGACTGGCTCGAAGAAGGTCCTGGCGGCCGCGAAGGCCGGCCGCACCGCGCTCGTGGTCAACACGGCCGAGGTCATGCCGGGCGACTTCGCCCGCAACGCCGACTTCTCGCTCCCGGCCGAGCGCCTGAAGCGGGCGATCGCGTCTGCGGCCGGCCACGCGAGCGCGAGCGGGCCGGGCGTGTCCTTCGTGAACGCCTCACGGATCGCGTTGGCGCTCCTCGGCAATGCCATCGGGGCGAACATGTTCATGCTGGGCTACGCCTGGCAGACGGCCCGGGTGCCGCTGTCGCGCGACGCGATCCGGCGCGCGATCGAGCTGAACGGCGAGGCCGTCCGCATGAACCTCGACGCCTTCGAGTGGGGCCGGCGCGCGGCGGCCGACTCCGACGCCGTCGAGGCGATCGTCGCCAAGCTCGCGGCGCCGGCGGCCTCCGGCGGTCTCTCCGAGTCCCCGGACGAGGTCGTGGCGCGCCGCGTCGCGTTCCTGGCCGAGTACCAGGACGGGGCCTATGCGGACCGCTACCGCGCGCTCGTCGACCGCGTGCGGTCGGCCGAGGCCCGGGTCGTGCCGGGCGCGACGGCGCTCACCGAGGCCGTCGCGCGCTCGCTCTTCACGCTGATGGCCTACAAGGACGAGTACGAGGTGGCCCGCCTCTACACGAACGGCCACTTCGCCCGGCAGGTCGCGGCCACCTTCGAGCCCGGCACGCTGCGCTACGAGTTCCACCTCGCGCCCCCGTTCCTGGCCCGCCCGGACCCCGTGACGGGGGTGCCCCGCAAGATGCGGTTCGGACCCTGGATCCTCTCCGCCTTCAAGGTCCTGGCGAAGCTGCGCGGTCTTCGCGGCACGGCCTTCGACCCCTTTGGCTACACGGAGGAGCGCCGCGTCGAGCGTCGGCTCGTCCGCGATTTCGAGGCGGTGCTCGAGGAGGTCCTGGCCGGGCTCGACCCGGCGAACCACGCGACCGCCGTCGGGCTCGCGACGGTCCCGCAGCGGATCAAGGGCTATGGTCACGTGAAGGCCCGCAACCTCCTGGTCGCGAGACAGGAGGAGGCGGCGCTCCTCGCCCGCTTCCGCTCCCTCGAGCCGCAGCTCGCGCAGGCGGCGGAGTAGCGTCGCACGCCTGGACGGGCCGCAACGCCCGTCCGCCGCCGATGGCCGCCCTCTCCGCGGCCATTCAGCCGCGACGAGAGCGGAGACGGGTCGCCGGCCTCCCGGGACGGCGCCGCCCTCAGTGGATCAGGGTCGGACCTCCGCCGACATTGCCGTAGCCGTGACCGAGGAACAGGATGTCGTCCTGTCCCCGGTGCAGGGGCAGCAAGGTCCCGGCCGCCTCGTCGAACACCCAGGTCTCGAAGCTGCTCGCGGCGGCCGAGACCTGCGCGGGCGCGACCCGGAGCACGATGGACGAGTCGCCCATCGATCGGATCACGCTGCCGGCCACCCTGGCGTCGTACGAGACGGCACCGATCGACCGACCGGGCGTCGGGCCGAGGATCGTGCGAAGGGTCGCCTCGGCCCGGGGAGCGTCGACCCGGGCGTCGAAGTCGTAGATCACCGAGCCGTTGGCGATGCCCACGATGCTGAGACCGGTTCCTCCGGTGATCGTGTCGGACCCGACGATCGTGTGCTCGTCGCCGGCCCGCAGGGCGAGCGGCGAGGCGTTCATCGTCGCGAAGGCGCCCCAGGTCAGCGCCCAGGCCCGCATGGCGCGCTTGCCGGGATGCTGGCCGAAGGAGAACCCGAAGGGCAGCATCGATCCGGACGCGAAGGGCGAACCGACGCCGCCCAGCCGGTAGTCCGTCGGGCCGTACTGGCCGCCAAAATCGCCCCACTGGCCCGAGGCCCCGATTCCCAGCGACGGAAGGCCGTAATAGCCGCCCCCGACCCAGGCGGTCGGCGAGCCGGCGCCCGAGAAGATGCCGACCGACGGATAGGCCGAGGGCGCGAAGGTCCCTTGGCCGAGCCCGACCGAGCCGGGCGAGGCCGCCCAGAGAGCCGAGGCGCCGAGCGAGCGGCCGTTGGCGTCGAGCGCCGGGACCAGAACCGTGCTCGCTGCGAAGATCCGGTTCGCGCCTGTCCCGCCGTCGATCACGTCGCTGCCGGCCATGATGTCGCCCGGGCGTCCCCAATACGCCGCGCTGTCCGGGCCCCATCCGGTGGTGCTGACGCTCGCGATGCGGGCGCCCCCGAAGCCGTACCAGCTCCCGCCGAACGGGTTCGCGGTCCCGGCGAAGAGCCGGCCCGCCGCCTGCAGCCGCTCGGTCTCGAGTGCCGTCGCGCTCCAGCCTTCGGCCGCGACGTGGATCAGCGCCGCGTCGCCGATCAGGGTGTCGTTGCCGCCGCCGCCCTGGATCCGGTCGTTGCCGATGACGAGGGAATAGCCCTGACCATGGCCGAAGCCGGCCGTCTCGACCGATCTCAGCACGCCGTCGAACGGGTGCTCGACGCTCATGTGCGCGTCTAGATCGAGCCCGAACCGGCTGTTGTGATCGGCGAGCGCCCCCGTGATGGCGGCGGCCGCCGCCGGATCGCTCCGGTACGCGGCATCGTTCTGGGCCACGCCGGCCTGGACGAGGAACAGGTTGTCGCCGGTGACCAGGTCGTCGCCGTCTCCCGCGTCGATCGTGTCGTTGCCCTGGACCAGCCGGTGCGTGACCCGCACCTCGCCGGGCAGGAGCCCGATCCCGAAATACGCGACCGGCGTACCCGTGCGCGCCGAGATCTGGCCGACGACCGCATCGGTGGCCTCCTGTGCGACGGCCGTCGCGTCGGCCACCACGGTGTGGAGGTTGTCCAGGAACGTCGTGAGCCGCATCGCCGAGGCGAGGGAGAGCTCGCCGAGCGGGTTCGAGCCGTGGACGATCATGCGGCCGGCATCGCCGACGATCAGGTCGTCGCCCCCGCCGCCCCGGATGGTGTCGTTGCCGTAGGAGATGTCGACGGCGCTGCGCCGGCCGAGCGAGACGTTCAGCGAGTCGGTGCTCGCGGTGAAGACGTCGAAGGCCTCGAGCAGGTGGGACAGGGCACCGGACACGACGTCGATGCGGGCGTCGAGCGGCCCGTATCCGGTGACGTCGAGATTGTAGAAGGCCCCGTCGTCGCCGAAGATCGTGTCGTTGCCGGCGCCGCCGTCGAGGACGTCGTTCCCGGTCGGCTGCCGGGCGACCGTCAGGAGGCTCGGGGCCAGCGCGACATAGACCTGCAGCTTCGTCCCGTCGGTCGCGAGCAGCGTGCCGGCTCCGGTGAGGTCGGACGTCGCGTCCGCGATGGCCGGATAGACCTCGATCCTGGGCGCGTTCGCGTTCAGCGAGGCGGGCAGGAGGTTCACGGCGGGCACGACCACCTCGCCGCCGAGCGGCAGCGCGATGTCGGTCCCGGCGGCGGCGGCCGTCAGCCTGACCGCGTTGATGATGGTCGGAAGGTCGGTCACGATCGACGACGTGTTCGACGCGCTGTCGCCGAAGATGACGTCGTCGCCGCCGTCGCCCTCGATCGTGTCGTTGCCGCGCTGCCCGAACAGGACGTCGTTGCCGTCCCCGCCGGAGAGATGGTCGTCGGACGCGGGCGCCAGGGTGACGGCCAGCATGCGGGTGTACCAGGCGCCGTTGTCGCCGCGATGCAGGAGCGACTCGGCGTTCGGGTCGAGAGCCCCGGTCAGCAGCACGAGGTCGGCCGCCGCGAGATCGGCGGTCGCGAGGCCGCCGGCCGCATGGACCCGGGAGTCGGAGAAGATCGAGGCCGTGACCGTGCCGATCTCCTCCAGCACCACGTCGCGATGCCAAGTGCCGTCGCTGTTCAGGAGCGCGCCCCCGCTCGGGTCGTAGGCCCGGACGATCCGGCCCTCGTCGCCGAGGACGATGTCGACGCCCGCTCCGCCCGCGAGATCGTCGGAGCCGAGGCCGCCGACGATGTCGTCCTGGCCGTCCCCGCCCTCGATGACGTCGTTGCCCATCTGGCCGAGAAGCTGGTCGTCTCCGGCATCGCCGGAGATCGTGTCGTTGCCGGCGACCGCGTCGATGAAGTCGAACCGGACGATCCCGCGCATCGGCGTGTCGGCGAAGGGTGCCGGGTTCGTCTGCCAGGTCACGGTCTTCCAGTCGCCGCCGAGGATCGTGCGGGTCACGAGGCCGTTGTCGCCGAGCACGACGTCGGCGCCGGTACCGCCCGCGATGACGTCGTTGCCGTCAGCCGCGCCCACGACGTTGCTGCCGCCCACGATGTCGTCGTTGCCGTCGTCGCCGAAGAGACGGTCGTCGCCCTGCTGACCGTAAATGAAGTCGTCGCCCTCTCCACCGTGGATCTCGTCCCCTCCGGCGCCGTCGGCGTCGGAGGTGTAAATCGCGAGGGCCGGCTGGTTGGTCGGAAGCGCGACGTCGTAGAGCATGTGGTCGCCGAGCAGGACGTCGTGGCCCTGGCCGCCGCGGATCACGTCCGCACCCGTTCCGCCGGACACGATGTCGTTGCCGCCGCCGGCCGCGATCGTGTCGTTGCCTCCCACGAGCGGATCGGTGCTCTGGGCGCGGCGCAGGATCGCGCGGCCCGGCCCGGGGACGAAGTCCGCGACGCCGTTGTCGCCGAGCACGAAGTCCGACCCCGTCCCGGTCGTAACGGCGTCGCCCGCAACGCCGCCGAACACGACGTTGTCGCCATCGCCGGCGTCGATCACGTCGGCGCCCCCGATGGTCGGGTCGAGCGTCGTGAGATGGACCGGGAGGCCCGCCGCGAAGGTGGCCGACCCGTCGTCGCCGAGTCCTTCCCGAACCCGCCGATCAGGACGTTGTCCCCGGCGCCCGCCACGATCGTATCGTCGCCCCCGAGCGTCGGGTCGCTGGTCTCCGCACGGATGAGCTGCAGGCCCACGAAGTCGACCGCGCCGTTGTCGCCGAGGACCACGTCGGACCCGGTGCCCGAGGTCACGGAGTCCCGGCCCGAGCCGCCCAGCACCACGTTCTGGCCGTCCCCGACACGGATCACGTCGTCTCCCGCGACCGCCGCCGGATCGAGCGTCGTCACCCGCGTCAGCACCCCTGACGCGAACCGCGCGATCCCGTCGTCCCCGACCACGATGTCCCGGCCGGAGCCGGTCGTGATCTCGTCATTGCCGAGCCCGCCGAGCACCACGTTGTCGCCGTCGCTCGCCGTGATCTTATCGGCCGCAC
>CAXTKM010000245.1:0-6175 GCA_964244795.1 uncultured Enterovirga sp. | reverse complement strand
AGTAGAGGACCTGCACCGCGAAGGCCTCGTTCAGCTCCCAGAGGTCGATGTCGTCGACCGTGAGGCCGTGCTGCTTGAGGAGCTTCGGCACGGCGAAGACCGGCCCGATCCCCATCTCGTCCGGGTCGCAGCCGGCGACCGCCATGCCGCGGTAGGCCCCGAGCGGGGTGAGACCCCGGCGCGCGGCCTCGCCCGCCTCCATGAGCACGCAGGCCGAGGCGCCGTCGGAGAGCTGGGAGGCGTTGCCCGCCGTGATGAAGCGGCCCTGCGCCACGCGCTGGCCATCCTTGAACACGGGCTTCAGCGCCGCGAGGTCCTCGAGCCGCGTCTGCGGGCGGTTTCCCTCGTCCTGGTCGATCGTGATCTCGCGCGCCGAGGCCTGGCCGGTCGCCTTGTCGACGACCTGCATCGTGGTCGTGATCGGGGCGATCTCGTCCCGGTAGCGACCCGCGTCCTGGGCGGCGGCCGTGCGCTGCTGAGACTGGAGGGCATAGGCGTCCTGCTGGTCGCGCGCGATGCCGTAGCGCTCGGACACGATCTCGGCCGTCTCGAGCATCGTCATGTAGAGCTGCGGCACATGCTCGCTGAGCCACGGATCCTGGCCGCGGAAGCGGTTCTGGTGCTCGTTCTGGACGAGCGAGATGGAGTCGAGCCCGCCTCCGACCGCGATGTCGAGCCCGTCGACCATGATCTCCTTCGCGGCGGTCGCGATCGCCATCAGCCCGGAGGCGCATTGGCGGTCCAGGCTCTGGCCCGCGACGGTCGCGGGCAGGCCGGCCCGGAGCGCCGATTGCCGCCCGACGTTGCCGCCGGACGAGCCCTGCTGGAGGGCAGCCCCCATGACGACGTCGCCGATCTCGGCCGGGTCGATCCCGGCGCGCCGGACGGCCTCGCGGATCGCGTGACCGCCGAGCGCCTGCGCCTGGGTGTCGTTGAAGGCGCCGCGATAGGCCTTGCCGATCGGGGTCCTGGCGGTCGAGACGATCACGGCTTCGCGCATGGAATCCTCCTTCGGCGGCCTTACCGGGCCGTTCGCCCGGGTTATCGGCCCGCGCTTCAAGGGGCGTCAACCAGTCGAGGCACGCTCCAGCGCGGTTGCGACCCAGCGGTTCAGGCTGAGGCCCGCGCGACGCGCGGACGACGCGAGCGCGCGATGCAGACCCGGTTCGACCCGTACGACGAATTGGCCGGAATAGGGCTTCTCGGGCTGCTCTCCGCGCTCGGCGCAGAAGGCGAGGTAATCCTCGATCGATCCCGAGAGAGCCTCCTTCAGCTCCTCGACCGACCGGCCCTGAAACGTCACGACGTCGCGAAGGTTCGCGACCTCGCCGTGGAACAGCTCGGCCTCCTCGTCGTATCCAACGACGGCCTCGTAGCCCTTGTAAGACATGGTGTTCACGGCTTCACCTCGGCTTCGACCAGGAAGCGCCGAACGGACCTAAGGGCGCCCTTGTCCGTCTCCTTCTGCGGATGCGGCCTGTGGAACACGGCCCGCATTCCGTTCAGGGCGATCCTGACGCGCGAGCCCTGTCCTTCGCTGACGACTGCGCCCGAGGCCCGAGCAGCGCCTCGACATCGCTCCACGCGACGTTCGAGCGAATCGGGTCCGCGAAGATCGCCTCTAGCGTGGCACGATGACGTCCGCTCAGTCTCGTTCGATCCACAGGCTCATGATACTGAAAAGCGATATCTTAGCGCAAGCGGTTTCGATTGACACGGACCGATCTCCGGATCGACAAGCGGGCATCCTGCCGAAGAGCGGGCCGGATCGTCGGGGAGGTTCAAGCGTGGCGGCTCTGTTCCGCACCGGATGCCGCGTCTGATGCCGCGGCCCTTCGCATGGGAGGCATCGTATCCGGCAGGGATTCGCTGGGATGCCCAGATCGCGATCACGACGATCCCGGCGCTGCTGGCCGGCTGTGTCGCCCGCCACGGCGACGCGACCGCGATCGCGTTCCGCGAGCACCGCATCTCCTACGCAGCGCTCGGCCGCGAGGCGGCCCAGGTCGGTGCGGCCCTCGTCCGGCACGGGCTCGGTCCGGGCGAGCCGCTCGCGCTCTATCTGCCGAACACGCCTTATCACCCTTACGCTTTCTTCGGCGGCCTGATGGCCGGGCTCCGGCTCGTGCATCTGTCGCCGCTCGACGCCGAGCGCGAGCTCGCCCACAAGCTCGCGGATTCCGGCGCCCGGACCCTCGTCACCACGAACGTCGCCGGCATGATGGAGCGCGCCGAGCGGCTGCTCGATGCGGGCCTTCTCGATCTCGTGATCGTCGGCGAGGACCAGGTGTTCGGGCCGTCTCCCGCCGTCTCGGCCTCGATCCGGGAACGCGACGGCCTGGTGAGCCTGGAGCGCTTCGTGGCCGACGCGGTCCCGCCGCCTGCCTGGCCTGAGGTCACGCCGGACGACATCGCGCTCCTGCCATACACCGGCGGCACGACCGGGCTTCCGAAGGGCGCGATCCTCAGCCACGCGAACCTCACCGCCGCGGTCTCGATGTACGAGCGCTGGTTCGAGGCGCAGCCGAACGATCGCACCGGACACGACCGGCTGATCTGCGTGCTTCCGCTGTTCCACATCTACGCGCTCACCACGATCCTGCTCCGGGGCCTGAAGCGCGGGGCGGAGCTGATGCTCCGGATGCGGTTCGACGTCGAGACGACGCTGCGCGACATCGAGGTCGGGCGCGCGACGCACTTTCCGGGCGTGCCGACGATGTGGATCGCGCTCGCAGCCACGCCCGGAATCGAGACGCGCGACTTCTCCTCGCTGGTCTATGCGGGGTCGGGCGGCGCGCCGCTGCCGGTCGAGGTCGCGGACCGCTTCGAGCGGCTGACCGGGCACCGGCTCATCGGCGGCTGGGGCATGACCGAGACGGCGCCTGCCGGCACGAACCGGCTCGGGGCGGGGCCGAGAAAGCCCGGCACGATCGGCCTGCCGCTGCCCGGCGTCGAGATGGACATCTGCTCGCTCGACGACCCGTCGCGGATCCTCGGCCCCGACGAGACGGGCGAGCTCCGCATCCGGGGTCCGAACGTGACCCGCGGCTACTGGGGGCGCCCGGAGGAGACCGCGGCCTCCTTCGCGGGCGCGTGGTTCCTCACCGGCGACATCGGGCACATGGACCGCGACGGCTTCTTCTTCATCACCGACCGGAAGAAGGACATGATCATCTCGGGCGGCTTCAACGTCTATCCGCAGATGATCGAGCAGGCGATCTACACCCATCCCGCCGTGGAGGAGGTGCTGGTCGTCGGCATCCCGGACGGCTACCGGGGCGAGGCCGCGAAGGCGTTCTGCAAGCTCCGCTCGAACGCCGAGCCCTTCACGCTGGATGCGCTCCAGGACTTTCTCCGCGACAAGATCGGCCGCCACGAGATGCCGGCCGCGCTCGAGTTCAGGCCTGCCCTGCCCCGCACCGCCGTCGGCAAGCTGTCGAAGGTCGAGCTGCGGGCCGAGGAGCGCGCGAGGGCGGCCGCGGAGCCCGAGCGGAGGGGGGCTGCGTGAGTTCCCGCCGCTCGCGTGTCATGGCCGGGCTTGTCCCGGCCACCCCGATACATGGGACACCCGGCCATCCATCGAGATGGCCGGGACAAGCCCGGCCATGACCTGGAGTCGACGATGGACCTGAGATTCACGCCGGAGGAGACCGCCTTCCGCCAGGAGGTGCGATCCTTCTTCCGCGACAACCTCCCGAAGGACGTGCACGCGAAGCTCGTCGACGGACGGCATGCGTCGAAGCAGGACCTCGTCGACTGGACCCGGGCGCTGAACCGGAAGGGCTGGGCCGTCCCGCATTGGCCGGAGGAGCATGGCGGCACCGGATGGAGTCCCGTCGAGCAGTACATCTTCCTCGAGGAGCTGCAGGGCTTTCCGGCGCCGGCGCCGCTCGCCTTCGGGGTGAACATGGTCGGGCCGGTGATCTACACCTTCGGCTCGGAGAAGCAGAAGGCGCACTTCCTGCCCCGCATCGCGAACCTCGACGATTGGTGGTGCCAGGGCTTCTCGGAGCCGGGCTCGGGTTCCGACCTCGCCTCGCTCTCGACCAAGGCCGTGCGGGAGGGCGAGCACTACGTCGTGAACGGGCAGAAGACCTGGACCACGCTCGCCCAATACGCCGACTGGATCTTCTGCCTCGTCCGGACCGACCCGTCCGCGAAGAAGCAGCAGGGCATCTCCTTCGTCCTGATCGACATGAAGACCCCCGGCATCACGGTCCGGCCGATCGAGACGATCGACGGAGGCCGCGAGGTAAACGAGGTGTTCTTCGACGACGTCCTGGTTCCGGTCGAGAACCTCGTCGGCGAGGAGAACCGCGGCTGGGACTACGCGAAGTTCCTGCTCGGCAACGAGCGGACGAACATCGCTCGCGTCGGCGTCTCGAAGGAGCGGCTGCGGCGCATCCGCGAGCTCGCCTCGCTCGAGCGCATCGGAGACGAGCCGATGATCCGGAACCCGCGCTTCCGCGAGAAGCTCGCAGCCGTCGAGGTCGAGCTGAAGGCGCTTGAGATGACGCAGCTCAGGGTCGTGGCGGCCGAGCGGACGCGCGAGCGCGGCAAGCCGGACCCGGCCTCCTCGGTCTTGAAGATCAAGGGCTCCGAGATCCAGCAGATGACGACCGAGCTCCTGATGGACGTGGTCGGCCCCTACGCGATCCCCTACCTGCCCGAGCACGAGGACGATCGCTGGCAGGAGGGATCGAACGAGCCGCCGATCGGGCCGGACTACGCGGCGACCGTCGCGCCGACCTACTTCAACTGGCGCAAGGTCTCGATCTACGGCGGCTCGAACGAGATCCAGAGAAACATCATCGCGAAGGCGATCTTGGGGCTGTAGCTCCCCTTGTCATGGCCGGGCTTGTCCCGGCCATCCCGATCACACCGGCGCTGGCCTCCCATCGGGGTGGCCGGGACAAGCCCGGCCATGACAGGTTGTGGAATGGATTTCGATCTCTCCGACGAGCAGCGCCTCCTGAAGGACTCCGTCGACCGGCTCATCGCGGACCGCTACGGCTTCGAGGCGCGAAAAGGCTTCGCAGCGTCGCCGGAGGGGTATTCGGCCGCGAACTGGCGCCAGTTCGCGGATCTCGGCCTGCTCGCTGTGCCGTTCGCGGAGGAGCATGGCGGGATCGGGGGTGGGCCCGTCGAGACCATGATCGTGGCCGAGGCGTTCGGACGTGGCCTCGTGGTCGAGCCCTACCTTCCGACCGTGATCCTCGGCGGCGGCCTCCTGCGCCACGCCGGGAGCGAGGCCCAGAAGGCCGAGCTCGTGCCGCAGGTCGCGGCGGGCGAGCTGACGCTCGCGCTGGCCCAGGTCGAGCGCCGCTCGCGCTACGATCTCCACCATGTCGAGACCCGGGCGAAGCGCGACGGGGCGGCCTGGGTCCTCGACGGCGAGAAGGGCGTCGTCCTCGGCGGCGACGGCGCCGCGAAGCTGATCGTCGTCGCCCGCACGTCCGGCGAGACGCGCGACCGCCAGGGCATCGGCCTCTTCCTGGTCGACGGCAGCGCGCCCGGCGTGTCGCGCCGCGGCTACCCGACCCAGGACGGGCTCCGGGCGGCGGAGATCGGCCTGGAAGGCGTTCGGGTCGAGGCCGACGCGGTGCTGGGCGACCCGTCGGGCGGGCTCCCGGTGCTGGAGCGGGTCGCGGACGAGGCGATCGCGGCGCTGTCCGCCGAGGCCGTCGGTATCATGGACGCGATGCGCGAGCTCACGGTCGAGTACATCAAGACCCGCAAGCAGTTCGGCGTCGCGATCGGGTCGTTCCAGGCCCTGCAGCACAAGGCGGCCGACATGGTGGTCGCGATCGAGCAGGCCCGCTCCATGACGTATTTCGCGACCATGATGGCCGAGTCGGACGACGCCACCGAACGCGGCAAGGCGATGGCGGCCGCGAAGGTCCAGATCGGCCGGTCCGGACGGTTCGTCGGCCAGACCGCCGTGCAGCTCCATGGCGGCGTCGGGGTCACGATGGAATACGCGATCGGCCATTACTTCAAGCGCATGACCGTGATCGAGACGCTGTTCGGCGATGCTGACCACCACCTCGACCGCCTAGCGGAAGGTGGCGGATTGTTCGCCGCGGCCTGAGGAGAACCCGATGCTGTTTCCGATAAGCCCCCGCGCCGAGGAGCTGCGCGACCGCGTCTCCGCCTTCATGGAGGAGCACGTCTA
>CAXTKM010000244.1:0-6283 GCA_964244795.1 uncultured Enterovirga sp. | reverse complement strand
CCGGGCCGTCCGGGTCGACATCCTCGAGCGGCTGGCGGACCTGATCCGGCCCGCGATCGCCTATCGGCCCGGCACGACGCCCGGCGACCCGCCGCCGGGTGCCGCGGACGAGGACGGCTTCGTCCAGACGGGCGCGATGACCTCGCTCGTCGGCACGTCCGGCGAAGGCTTCGGCGAGATCCTGAAGTCGCTGGGCTACGCGGCCGAGGCCCGCACTGGGCCGGCGATCAGCGTCGCGCTCGTGCCGGCCCGCCCGAAGCCGGAACCGGTGCGGCCGGCTTTGCCCGTCGACGCGGCGCCGGACGACGCGACGACGGCCGATGCAGCGCCGCAGGGCGACGTCGTCGAGGACGGCGTCCTTGCGGAGGCCGATGCGCCCGATCCGGGCATCCAGGACGACGTGGAAGCGTCGACGCCCGCGATGGGTCTCGTCGATCCGGATCTGGAACGGGCGGCGGATGCGATCCTGGCCGAGGCCGAGCCGGTCGCGAGCCCCGAGGCCGAGGACGAGGCACCGCACGGCCATGTGGTCGATGTCGGCGCGCTGGCCGAGGCCGACGAGCCGGCGCCGGACGTCTCCGACGACGACGTGGTCCAGGCCGCTGTCGAGACGGAGCCGTCCGGGCTGGGCGACCCGAGCCCCGACGAGATCGTGGAGACGGCCCCGGACCTCGGTCCGGAGGCTGAAACGGCCCTTCGAACCGATCCTCGGGGCGAGGAGGTTGGTGGCCAGGAACCGACGTTGGAGCCCGGTCAGGAGGTCGCGGCGTCCGGCACCGAGGCCGAGACCGATCTCGCCGCCACGCCCGACGAGGCGGCCTCCGACGACCCTGCTCCCGCGATCGACGCGGGACCTGGATCGGCGGCGGTCTCCGCCGAGGACCGAGCGGGGCTCGATCCCGACGCTGGCCTGCTCGCCGTGGATATGACCGCCCTCGAAGGTGCGCCCGAGGCAGCCGACACCAACGCCGCGACCGTGGAGCCGGCTCCCGCCGCTCCCGAGACCGTCGAGATCTGGAAGCTGCAGCGATTTCGGCGCGAGCACCATCCGCGCGGCAGCCGGGACGGCCGTCGTTCGGACAACCGCCAGGGCGCCGATCGGCGGCCTGCGGGGCCGCCGCGTCCGGAGGGCGAACGTCCCGCGGAGACAGGACGGCCTCCGGCCCGACGGCACGGGGGCAATTTCGGCGGCAACTCGGGTGGTCCTGGCGGAGCATTCGCGCGCGACCGTGCCACCGAGGGCCCGCGTCCCGGCTCCGGGCCTCCCCGGCTCGGCGGCGAGGGTCGGCCGGGCGGTCCCCGCCCCGGCGGCGACGGGCCGCGCCGGGACGAGCGCCCGCGACCGGGCCGTGGCGGCCCTGGCACCGAGCGGCCCCGGTTCGAGGCGCGGCCCGAGCGGCGCGAGCGCCAGCCCGATCCCGATTCGCCCTTCGCGAAGCTTGCCGCTTTGAAGGCGCAGCTCGAGGGGAAGGACCGCGAGGGCCGCTGAGGGTCGATGGCGGCAGAGCGCCGGCGCCTCGACACGTGGCTGTGGTACGCCCGTTTCGCCAAGACCCGGACGCTCGCCGCGCGCCTCGTGCAGGAGGGGCGGATCCGCGTGAACGGCCAGCGCGCGACCGTCGCCGCGAAGCCGGTCGGACCCGGCGATGTCCTGACGATCGCAGCGCCCCACCGGACCGCGCTCATCCGCATCGTGTCGACGGGAGAGCGGCGCGGGCCGGCCCCGGAAGCCCAGGGCCTGTACCAGGAGATCGGCTGACGCGACGATGGCGCGCTTGTCACCGGCGAGCGGTGCGACTAACCCACGGTCGAGGGGGCGATGGGCGGCCTCGCTCCCGATCATTGTCCCGCCGCGAGGAGCCGTCGATCACGAACGGATCGATCGCGGGCATCGAGCACCGGACCCGAGACAGATGACCTACGTCACCACCGACAATTGCATCAAGTGCAAGTACATGGACTGCGTGGAGGTCTGTCCGGTCGACTGCTTCTACGAGGGCGAAAACATGCTCGTCATCCACCCGGACGAATGCATCGATTGCGGCGTGTGCGAGCCGGAATGCCCGGCCGAGGCGATCAAGCCGGATACCGAGCCGAACCTCGACCAATGGCTCAAGGTCAACGCCGACTTCTCGCGGAGCTGGCCGAACATCACCCGGAAGAAGGATGCTCCGGCCGACGCGAAGGAGTTCGACGGCAAGACCGGCAAGTTCGAGGCGTATTTCTCGCCGAACCCCGGCGGAGGCGACTGACCCTGCTGCGCGAGCCGGGATCTTCGGCGCTCGGCCCACGGCCTGACCGTGGCCCGGGAGAGCCGGTACATCCGCGGTCTCTCCCGTGCCCGGTCGAAGCGGCAAGCCGCCTTCTTCCCCGATACCGCCGCCATGGTTAGCGGGAGGTTAACGGGCCGAAGCGGCGAGGGCGCGGTCGGGGCGGGCCGTTGTCGTCGAGGTCCGTTCGCGTCATAGGAGCGCGGGACAGCGTCGCCAGCGGGAGCCCCGGCATGCAGCCTTTCACCACCCTGACCGGGGTCGCGGCCCCGATGCGGGCCGTGAACATCGACACCGACCAGATCATCCCGAAGAACTACCTGAAGACGATCAAGCGCACCGGCCTCGGCCGCGGCCTCTTCGCTGAGAAGCGGTTCCTCGACGACGGGTCCGAGAATCCGGATTTCGTTCTGAACCGCCCGGCCTACAGGCGCGCCGAGATCCTGGTCGCGGGCGACAATTTCGGCTGCGGCTCCTCGCGGGAGCACGCGCCCTGGGCGCTGCTCGATTTCGGCATCCGCTGCGTGATCTCGACGAGCTTCGCGGACATCTTCTACGAGAACTGCTTCAAGAACGGGATCCTGCCGATCCGGGTGTCGCCCGAGGACCTGGAGAAGCTGTTCGACGATGCCGACCGCGGCGCGAACGCGACCGTCACGATCGATCTCGAGCGGCAGGTGATCCAGGGCCCCGACGGCGGCACGCTCTCCTTCGACATCGACCCCCACCGCAAGCACTGCCTCCTGAACGGCCTCGACGACATCGGGCTGACGCTGGAGAAGGGCGAGGCGATCGCGGCGTATGAGGGGAGGCTGGCCGAGCGGGAGTGGGCGTGAGATTGCCGACCTCGGCGCCCCTCCGTGACAGGGTCAAAGTACGGGGTGAAGCGGGATAAGGCGGCCACGCAGTCAATTCGGCCGTAGTTCGATATCGTTCAGCGGAAGCTTTGCCCCGGCATCTAACAATCCTATCCGTGCAATGATCTTCTCAGCGATCTTCTCCTTGGAAAGATCGAAGTGACTTATCGCCTCCGCAGCATTGTTGATGACATACTGGACGCCTGCGTCGACTTCTACGTTCCCCGTGGTGACGACTCTGTCCGGGCTGCTCTTCAGCGCGTCCTGCGCCTTGCCCTTGGCAACGCCCACAGCGCTCACGAGCGCCTTACCCAGCAGATCGCGCATCTGCTGGTTCTCGATCTTGGCGTTGATGAGGTAGGTGCCGACCGCCACGACCAGCGTGAAGGCTTGGTTGATCAGCGCCGCGATGATGGGCGCGTAATCGAATTCCGACCGGCCGCTCGAAGCCGCACCGGTCGCCTGCGCGAAGGCGATGTTGGCGAAGGCTGCCGCCCCACACGCGGCGACAATCGTCAGGGCTGCACCCCTGTACCGTCGAGACATGCACATCTCCTCAAAGCGGCAAGCCGGTCGCCACCGGTTGGTCGGCAACCCTGGCCTGAAGTATTAAAGAGTACGCACGCTTCGATTGCAATCACCGTCGGGAGGTTGCTCCGGGTGAAGATGTCGGGATGCAGATCGGCTTCACCCTCTCGCCTCTGGGGGATGCCGCGTCTGACACCCCGGCCGTACAGCGCTGACCCTCGCTATGCTCGCGGCCAGACTGGCCGTCCGATTTCGGCCGTAAGCTCCGATTAACCCTGACGGGCCTTGAATGGCGGCGATCCGGATCGAAACTCATGCGCCGCTTGTCTCTCGCCACCGGCTTCGCGGCCGCCGCCCTGTCATGGACGCCCGCGCTCGCGCAGGCCGATTTCCGCACCTGCCTCGCCGGCCTGCGGTCCGAGGCGGCCGGAAAAGGCGTGTCCGGGGCGACGTTCGATGCCGCGACCGGGTCGCTCCAGCCCGACATGAAGGTGCTGGAGCTGATGGACAATCAGCCCGAGTTCAAGACGCCGATCTGGGACTACCTCGCGATGCTGGTCGACGACGAGCGGGTCGAGGACGGGCGCGCCGCGATGCGTCGCTGGTCGGCCGCGCTCGCCAGCGCCGAAGCCAAGTATGGCGTCGACCGCTTCATCATCTCGGGCGTCTGGGGCGTCGAGTCGAACTTCGGCAAGGACCTCGGCGGACGGCCGCTCGTGCAGTCGCTCTCGACCCTGTCCTGCTACGCGACCCGCCGGCGCGACTACTTCCGGGGCGAGCTGATGGCGACGCTCCGCATCATCGAGAACGGGGACATCGACGTCTCGCGGCTGAACGGTTCCTGGGCCGGCGCCTTCGGCCAGACGCAGTTCATGCCCTCGACCTACCAGCGCCTCGCGGTCGACCATGACGGCGACGGGCGCCGGGACATCGTCGATTCGGCGCCGGACGCCCTCGGCTCGACCGCGAACTTCCTGAAGAAGGCCGGCTGGGTGACGGGCCTGCCCTGGGGCTACGAGGTCCGGGTGCCGGCCGGTGTATCGGCAGGCGGCCGGAAGGCGAAGAAGGCCGTGTCGAGCTGGGCCGCCTCAGGTGTCACCCGGGCCGACGGCCGCGCGCTCTCCGGCGACTACGCGGCCGGGCTGATCACGCCCGCCGGCCGGAACGGGCCGGCCTTCCTGGTGACGAAGAACTTCGACGCCATCTTCTCCTACAACGGCGCCGAATCCTACGCGCTCGCGATCTCGGTGCTGTCGGACCGCCTGCGCGGCGGCGCGGGTGTGCAGGGCGAGTGGCCGACCGACGATCCGGGACTGACCCGGGTCGAGCGCCGCGAGCTCATGGCCCTTCTCGGCCGCCGCGGCTACGACGTCGGCGAGCCGGACGGCCGCATCGGCCAGAAGACCCGCGACGCGATCAAGGACGTCGAGCGCCGCCTCGGCCTGCCGGTCACCGGCCGGCCGGGCGGCAAGGTTCTGGCGGCGCTTCGGGCGGGGTAGCGCGAGACGCGAGCCGAGGGGGCGGGTACAAGGCACGGATGTCCGACAGCCCGCCCGCCTCGATCCGCCTCGCATCCGGCTCCGCCGAGGCCGAGGTCGCTCTTCTCGGCGCCGAGCCGATGACTTGGCGCGTCGGCGGCCGCGATCTCCTCTGGCACGGCGATCCGGCCCATTGGGGGTTTCGCGCGCCGATCCTGTTTCCGACCGTCGGGGCCTCGACGGGCGGCGTCGTGCGGGTCGACGGCCGCGGCTATCCGATGGCGCAGCACGGCTTCGCGCGCCGGCTGCCGTTCCTTTTGCTCGAGCGCGACGAGGCCTCGGCCCGCTTCCTCCTGTCGGAGACGGCGGAGACGCTCGACCATTACCCGTTCCGCTTCGGGCTCGACGTCACGGTGACGCTCGGTGACGACGCGCTCTCGCTCGCCTTCGCGGTCGAGAACCGGGACGGGCGGCCGATGCCGTACGGCCTCGGCGTGCACCCGGCCTTCCAGTGGCCGTTCGACGCGCCGGACCGGGGCGGCCACCGTGTGGTCTTCGCCGAGCCTGAGCGGCGGGAGCTGCCCGAGGTCGCGCCGGGCGGGCTCCTCGCCCGGCACACCCGATCCGTGCCGCTGGACGGATGCGTGCTGCCGCTCTCGCCCGATCTGTTCACGGAAGCGCTCGTCTTCCTCGACGCGAACAGCCGCGCGGTCCGGTTCGAGGCGCCGGAGGGCGCGGCGATCGCGCTCGAAGCCGACGGCTTCCCGCATCTCGCCGTCTGGACGCGGCCCGACGCGCCCTTCCTGTCGCTCGAGGCCTGGAGCGCGCATGCCGACTGGGAGGATGCCGCGGGCGAGCTCGCCGACCGGGCCTCGATGATCACGCTCCGGCCCGGCGAGACGGGCCGCCACGCCGCGACCTTCCGCTGGCTGCCGCGGCCGGGCGAGGCGCGGTGACGTGACGGAGACGATCTCCCGCACCGACATCGCGGCGGCGCATGGCCGGATCGCGTCCCGGATCCGGCGCACGCCGGTCCTGTCTCTCGACCCGGGCGCGTTCGGCTCGGCCGCACGGCTCAGCGTCAAGCTCGAGTTCCTGCAGCATGCGGGCTCGTTCAAGACGCGGGGGGCCTTCAACGCGATCCTGTCCG
>CAXTKM010000243.1:0-6306 GCA_964244795.1 uncultured Enterovirga sp. | reverse complement strand
CACGCCCCGGAGCGCGTAGCGCCCGACGGAGACGAGGCGGTCGCGGTCGGGGGCGTCGGTCGCGGCCGCGAAGGCCGCGGACGTGAGGACGTCGCGCTCGGCCGAGCGGCAGAGCGCCGCGATGCGGCTCGCCTCGTTCACGGCCGGCCCGACGACCGTGAAGTCGAGCCGGGTCTGCGACCCGATGTTGCCGTAGAAGACCTCGCCGACATGGAGCCCGAGATAGGCCTGCGTGACCGCGAGGCCCTTCGCGGCCCGGCGCTCGTTCACGGCCGCGATCCGGGTGCGGGCTGAGGCCTCGGCCGCGAGCGCCGCCCGGCAGGCCTCGGCCCGGGTCGCGCCGTTGAAGATCGCGAGCGTGCCGTCGCCGATCAGCTTCAGGACGTCGCCGCCCGCCTCCTCGACGGAGGAGATGATCGCCTCCGCGTAATCGTTGAGGAGCGGGATGATCTCGTCCGGCGGCGCCGCCCCCGTGATCGCGGTGTAACCCCTGAGATCGCTGAACCAGAGCGCGGCCTCGATCCGGTCCGCGACCCCGCGCTCGATCCGGCCGCTGAGGACGCGCCGGCCCGCGTCGCGCCCGAGATAGGTCTCGACCAGGGTCTCGGCGATCCGGGCGAGCGAGACCGCCTTCAGGGCGAGGCTGAGCGCGGGCGAGAGCCGGCACAGCGTCGCGACCTCCTCCTCGGTGAAGCCGGCGGGCGCGTCGCCGCTCCACGACAGGTAGATGCAGTCGAGCTCGCCGATGATCCCGGCCGGGCCGAACCGGTGGATGACGGCGAGGAAGTCGGTCTGCCCGGCCGCCCGCATGTCCTCGAGCACGGAGAAGTCGCACGGCGCGCCCGCGGCCATGCAGCGCCGCATCACCGATTCGCCGCTGTGGAGGAGGTGGTACATCGGCGATTGCCGCCAGCGTTCGCTGTCCTGGCCGCCCTGGTTCGTGCGGCCGTACTCGACGACGCTCTCCTGCGTGTCCCCTCGGTTCCAGCGGAATGCCCGTCCCTCGTGGACGGGATGCAGCGTGTCGATGATCGCGAGCCCCATCGCGATCGACAGGCCCGCCGCGCGGGCACGCTCGCAGAAGCCGGTCAGGAGATCGGATTCGGACAGGCCCGCGAGCCCGGCCTCGGTGGTCCAGACGGAGAGTTCGTCGATGAGCTCCCGATCCATGGCTGTGCTCCTCGGATGCGCTCTCGATGGGTTAAGCCGGTGTCACGGGCTGCTCGCTCCGCAGAGAAACTCTCAGCGCACCCGCAATGTCATCCCCGGCGACGGCGAAGCCGTCGGGAAGGGGATCCAGGGCCCAGGCGCGCCGACCCTGGATCCCCTTCCCTCCGCTTCGTTCCGGCCGGGGATGACACGGGAACCTCGGACGACGTCCAAGGGAGAGATGTCCGCCGCCCTCAGCGGCGCAGCAGCGCCTCGAGCTCCGCCCGGAACGGCCCTGCGAGGTCGTTGCGCTCCAGCCCGTAGGCCACGTTCGCCATCAGGAAGCCGAGCTTGTTGCCGGTGTCGTAGGTCCGGCCTTCGTAGCGCAGACCGAAGAACCCCTGCGTCTCGGCGAGGCGCTTCATCGCGTCGGTGAGCTGGATTTCCCCGCCGGCCCCGGTCTCGTGCGCGGACAGGATGTCGAAGATCTCGGGCTGCAGGATGTAGCGGCCGGAGATGATGAGGTTCGAGGGAGCCGTGCCCTTCGGGGGCTTCTCGACCATGCCGGTGATCTCGAAGGTCCGGCCGAAATCCTCGCCCACGGCCACGATCCCGTATTGATGCGTCTGGTCGTCCGGCACGGCTTCGACCGCGATGACGTTGCCGCCATGGCGCTCGTAGGCGTCTAGCATCTGGCCCATGCAGCCGCGGCTCAGCATGTCGGGCAGCAGCACCGCGAAGGGCTCGTCGCCCACGATCTCGCGAGCACACCAGACCGCGTGGCCGAGGCCGAGCGGCGCCTGCTGGCGCGTGAAGCTCGCCTGCCCGGCCTTCGGCAGGTCGCGCTGCAGCGCCTCGTATTCCGTCGTCTTGCCGCGCGCCTTCAGGGTCGCGTCGAGCTCGTAGGCGATGTCGAAATGGTCCTCGATCACGCCCTTGTTACGGCCCGTGACGAAGACGAAATGCTCGATCCCGGCCTCGCGCGCCTCGTCCACGACGTGCTGGATCACCGGACGGTCGACCACCGTCAGCATCTCCTTCGGGACCGATTTCGTGGCCGGAAGGAACCTCGTCCCGAGGCCCGCGACGGGCAGAACGGCCTTGCGGATGCGCTTCATGGCCGTTCCGCTCCCTGTCCGATGGTGGTCGTGAGTCGCACCGGGCGTCATCCGCGCCCTCGATCCTCCATCCGATGGCCGCTCCGAAATGTCAAAATGCTTCATCCCTCGTGAAGCGCTTCGCGGGTATGATCGCTCCGCGAGGGATGGCGCGGCATGACGGTCTTGGTGACGGGCGGGGCGGGCTATATCGGCAGCCACATGGTGCTGGCGCTCGTCGACCGCGGCGAGAGCGTGGTCGTGCTGGACGATCTGTCCACCGGCTTCGCCTGGGCGGTGCCGGACGGCGTCGAGCTCGTGACGGGCGACATGGGCGACGCCGAGCTCGTCTCCCGCGTGATGACCGAGCGCCGGATCGAGGCGCTGGCACACTTCGCGGCCCGGATCGTCGTTCCGGAATCGGTGTCGGACCCGCTCGGCTATTACGGCAACAACACCGCGAAATCCCGCTCGCTCATCGAATGCGCGGTCCGGACCGGCGTGCCGCACATGATCTTCTCGTCGACCGCGGCGGTGTATGGCGACGTCTCCGGCGAGCCTGTCGGCGAGGACGCGGCGCCCGCGCCCGTCTCGCCCTATGGGCGATCCAAGCTGATGACGGAGTGGATGCTGGCCGACACCGCCCGGGCGCATGCGCTGCGCTACGTCGCGCTCCGGTACTTCAACGTCGCCGGTGCCGACCCGGCCGGGCGCTCTGGGCAGTCGACTCCGGCGGCCACGCACCTGATCAAGGTCGCGGCCCAGACGGCGCTCGGGCAGCGGCCGCGGCTCGAGGTGTTCGGCACCGACTACCCGACCCGCGACGGGTCGTGCCTGCGCGACTACATCCACGTCTCCGACCTCGCCGACGCGCATCTCGCGGCGCTGGACCATCTCCGCGGCGGCGGCGACAGCCTGACGCTGAACTGCGGCTACGGGCGCGGATACTCGGTGCTCGAGGTGATCGAGGTCATGCGGCGTATCTCGGGCGTCGACCTGCCGGTGACGCTGTCCCCGCGCCGTCCCGGCGACCCGGCCGCGATCGTGGCGCGGGCCGACCGGATCCGGTCCGAGCTCGGCTGGTCGCCGACCCGCGACGACCTCGACGGCATCATCCGGTCGGCGCTCGCGTGGGAACACCGCCTGTCGGGGAAGGCGGCCTGACGCCATGCTCCGCTCATCCCGGCGCAAGCCGGGACCCATGGCCGGCACTGGATCCCGGCTTTCGCCGGGATGAGCAAGGGAGGATCATCGCCCCACTTGAGCCACGCGGTGCCCGTAACCACGACCAGCCTCCGGAACGCCACCATGAATCGCTTTGCCCGAGCAACCCGCCTCTCTCGGACGGGGCTCGTCGCCATCTTCGCGGCCGCCCTCGCCTGCCTCGCACCTGCGCCCGCGACCGCGAAGCCCGCCCCGAAAGCCGCGACCGAAGCCCCGCGGGGCGACTTCTCGGGCTTCGTCGAGGGTCTCTGGCCTGCCGCGAGCGCGGCCGGGATCGGCCGCGAGACCTTCGACACGGCCTTCCGCGGCGTCATGCCGGACCCGAAGATCGTCGCGCTCACGAAGAAGCAATCCGAGTTCTCGCGCCCGATCTGGGAGTACGTGAACGGGGCGGTCTCGGCCGCCCGGCTCGCGAAGGGCCGCGCCGCCGCTGCGGAGTGGAGCCAGACGCTGGACGCGATCGAGTCCAGCACCGGCGTGCCGCGCGAGGTCGTGCTCGCGGTCTGGGGCATGGAGAGCGGGTTCGGGGCGAACACGGGCGGGTTCTACGTCATCCGTTCGCTCGCGACGCTGGCCTACGTGCGCTACCGGGGCGACTTCTTCCGCGGCGAGCTCCTGCAGGCGCTCCGCATCCTGCAGGACGGCCACGCGACGCGCGACACCCTGAAAGGCTCCTGGGCGGGCGCCATGGGACAGACGCAGTTCATGCCGTCGAGCTACGCCGCCTTCGCGGTCGACCAGGACGGCGACGGCCACCCGAACATCTGGACCTCGGCCCCGGACGCGCTCGCCTCGACCGCGAACTACCTGCGCCAGAAGGGCTGGGTTCCGGGCCTGCCCTGGGTGGTCGAGGTGGCGCTGCCCGGCACGCTCGACCTTCGGGCGAACCGGCGCGGCTTCACGGACTGGGCTGCGCTCGGGGTGCAGCGTGCCGACGGAAAGCCGCTGCCGTCGAGCGGCGAGGCCGCCCTCTTCATGCCGACCGGCGTTCGCGGACCGGCCTTCCTGGTCGGCGCCAATTTCGAGGCGATCCGGGCCTACAACTCGTCCGACGCCTACGCGCTCGGGGTCGGCTATCTCGCGAACCGAATCGGCGGCGCCGGCCCCTTCGCCCGCGCCTGGCCGACGGGCGAGAAGGCGCTCACGCACCCGGAGCGCGAGGAGGTGCAGAAGCGCCTGACGAAGCTCGGCCTCTACAAAGGGGACGCCGACGGCCGGCACGGCGCCCGCACCCGCGAGGCCATCCGCGAGTTCCAGTCGAGCGCGGGGCTCGTGCAGGACGGCTACGCGGACGTGGCCGTCCTGGGGGCGCTCAGGAAGAAGTAGACCGGACGTCGTCGTCATTGCGAGGAGCGTAGGCGACGAAGCAACCCAGGAGCCAGCGCACGAACCTCTGGGTTGCTTCGCTGGGCTCGCAATGACGGAGGGTTGAGGCCGCGAAACGTGCCGGCGCCTCACATGTGGATCGAGCGCTTCTCGACCGCCATCGCGGCCTCCTTCACGGCTTCGGCCAGCGTCGGGTGGGCGTGGCAGGTGCGGGCGATGTCCTCCGACGAGGCCCCGAACTCCATCGCCATCGCGGCCTCGGCGATGAGGTCGCCGGCATGCGTGCCGACGATGTGGACGCCGAGCACCCGATCGGTCGTGGCGTCGGCCAGAACCTTCACGAAGCCGTCGGTCGTGGCGTTCGCCTTGGCCCGGCCGTTCGCCGTGAACGGGAACTTGCCGGCGTTGTAGGCGATGCCGGCCTCCTTCAGCTCCTCCTCGGTCCGGCCGACCGCTGCGACCTCGGGGTTCGTGTAGACGACGCTCGGGATCACGTCGTAGTTCACGTGGCCGGCCTTGCCGGCCAGCATCTCGGCGACCGCGACGCCTTCGTCCTCGGCCTTGTGGGCGAGCATCGGGCCGGCGATCACGTCGCCGATCGCGTAGAGCCCGGCGACGTTCGTCGCGTAATGGGGGTCGACCGTGATGCGGCCCTTCGGGTCCAGCGCGACGCCGAGCTCGGCGAGGCCGAGCCCCTCCGTGTAGGGGACGCGGCCCGTCGCCACGAGCACGACGTCGGCCTCGACCACCTCGACCGCGCCCTCGCCCTGCGCGGGCTCCAGCGTGACGCGCGCGCCCTCCCCGGTCGTCTCGACGGCGGTCACTTTCGTTGACAGCTTGAAGATGAAGCCCTGCTTGCCGAGGATGCGCCCGAACTGCTTCGCGACGTCGGCATCCATGCCGGGCAGGATGCGGTCCAGATATTCGACCACGGTGACCTCGGCCCCGAGCCGCCGCCAGACGGAGCCGAGCTCGAGCCCGATCACGCCGGCCCCGACGACGAGGAGCCGCTTCGGCACGGCCTGCAGCGCGATCGCGTCGTCCGACGAGACCACGACGGCACCGTCAAGCGCGACGCCGCGGAGCGGCGCGACGGCCGAGCCCGTCGCGATGACGATGGCTTTCGCCTCGAGCGTCTGCGCCGAGCCGTCCTCGGCCGTGACCTCCACCGATCCGGCTGCCGCGAGGCGCGCCGTGCCGTGGAACGCGTCGACCTTGTTCTTCTTCAGCAAGAACTCGACGCCCTTCGTGTTGCCGGCGACGCCCTCGTCCTTGAAGCCCATCATCTTCGGCAGGTCGAGCGAGAGTTCGCCGACCCCGATCCCGAGATGGCCGAAATGGTCGCGCGCCTCGGCGTAGAGCTCGGAGGCGTGCAGCAGCGCCTTCGACGGGATGCAGCCGACGTTGAGGCAGGTGCCGCCATGCGTCGCCCGCTTCTCGACGACGGCGGTCTTCAGCCCGAGCTGAGCCGCCCGGATGGCGCACACGTAGCCGCCCGGGCCGGTGCCGA